>JAIORV010000028.1 GCA_021107945.1 Vulcanimicrobiota bacterium
CCGCTTGCGTTAGAACTTTCACGGTAACCTATACGGAGCTAACCGCATAGTCAATATAAAATATATTGCTCCTGCATTATTATCATCAATTCTCAATGTGTTTTTTTCGCTGTCGTGTTCAATGTTCATATTAAAAGTAAAAAATTAAGAAAATATATAACTCCTGACAAATATTCGGTTCATTGTATCTACTCAGGCAAGTCACTGTAGGATGGGTCTGAATATAAAAACAATTTAATATTTCGCAGGAGTCCAAAAAATACCTTGAATATTTAAAATACAACATATAAAAGAAGAAATGTCCCGGATTTGAGGTGGATGAGCTTTCAACAATAATCATCAGGATACCCCTTGATGGATCACTACGGGACTCAAATATCAAATCAAAAACTAATTAAACGGAGGAACTAAATGTATTCAGGACGAAACAACCTCCGGGTGAAGCAGATTTGACAGGATTATTCGCAACTATAAAAAGTCGCTTGTTCTTTAGTAGATACTCGCTTGTCCAGTTTTTTCGGCAAATGTCGGCGCTGGCCAATGCGGGATTCGGCACGATGCGGAGTATTAAGACTTGCATACAACAGACATCGGAACCAAGGCTGATAAAAGAATTGGAAGAGATATCCAATCGTATTGAAGGTGGACTTTCTTATTCCGAGGCGGTAAGGCAAAGCAAGAAAATTTTTACGAGTTTTCATGCGAGTATGCTCAAGGCGGCCGAGGCAAGCGGTAAGTTGCCTGAAATCCTTGAAACTCTTGCTCATTATGAGGAGAAGGAAGACAGGCTCCGCCGCCAAATGAAGGCCGCTACAATATATCCGATATTTGTCTTTATTTTCTCACTTCTTTGCATGGTTCTTCTTATGGAATTTCTGTCTCCTCTTCTGGTAACATTAAACGACGTGCTGAAGGGCGAGCTTCCTCTTCCCACAAGGGTTCTTATGAGAATTTCATCGGCAGTTTCCAATCCTGTCTTTTATATTGCACTGGCATTGTTTATTATTGCTATAATATATCTTTATAAATATTATGTAAGTACTCCCATGGGAAAATTAACGGTTGACCGCCTCAAGTTCAAGATTCCCCTGTATGGCAGTCTATACAAAAAAGTTGTGATAATTCAGGTGTGCAGGATTATGAATACTCTCCTGGTATCAGGCGTTCCGGCGGTAATGACAATGGAACTCCTGGGTGAGGTGTCGGGTAATTTTTACTTCAAGGAGCGTATAATGGGAGAGGTCCTGTTCAGGATTCAGGAAGGCGATTCCGTCTCCTCTTCACTCAGGGACACGGAATTTTTCCCTGCTTTGATGGTCTCAATGATATCTATTGGTGAACAGTCGGGGCATCTTCCCGATGTAATATTGAGTCTGTCCAATATGTACGAGTTTGATGTGGATATTGCCATCTCAAATTTCTACGCCACACTTGAGCCTGTTCTTATATTTACAATGGGATTGATTACATTTTTTATACTTATGGCGGCATTTTTACCAATTTATCAGATTATAGGAAATATTACCAATTAATGGATTCAGGAAGTGAGGTGATGTCCGGTGTTCGGTATCACGGATAAAGCCGGGATTAATATCAAGGTACCACAGCGTATAATTATGGAAGATGTTATTGACTGTGTAATCGAAATTACTCCATTCTCAAAGGCGACCCTCAGGAAAATCGAGGTTGAGCTTTTCTGCAGGGAAACTGCCATATCAAGGGGAACTTCTGACCGTTATTACCGGAAGACGATATATTCGGATTTAAGGACGCCGAGAAATCAAACCGAGATCAGACGGGGAAGGTATATCGAAATAAGGGAGGCATTCCAATTACCCCCATTAACTACACCTTCCTTTTATTGTCGTAATCACATGATCGAATGGTTCATCCGGGTAAGATTAGATGTGCCATGGTGGCCCGATACACGGGTGCAGGAATTGATTAACATTCTACCTTTCATTGTTGTTCCCGACTTGGAATAGAAAGGTTGATATTCACCGCAAAGGGGTGGAGGAGGTAAGCATGGCGAAAAAATATGAGCTTGAAGTGAATTTTGCACTTCCTCAGCATATTATAAGGGGAATGACCCTTGAAGGCGTTCAACCGGGAGGAATGCTTGAGGGTGAGATAATCCTTACGCCTTTTGAAGAAGTCAACTGCAGGGGAGTCTGGTTGGAAATAGGCTACAGGGAAGGGGGAAATGGCACTCCTTACGAAGATAGATTACTTGAGACAATGATCTGCAAGGGAAGACTGCATGCCAATGAATCATTTTCGCACCACCTGTTATATCAGCTTCCGGATAATGTACCCATTTCATATACGGGAGATTATGTTAAAATTGAATGGTATATAAGAATCAGGATTGATATCCCATTCTGGTTTGATACACGTGAAGAATTCCCATTCAGAGTAATCCCAAGGATTTTGAGATCCCGAAATGAGATTGATACTATATAAAAAGTCCCAACACATATCGCGGGTTTTTAAACCCGCAAAAAAATAGCATCCAAACACGTAGCGCGGGTTTTCAAACCCGCAAAAATATGCCATCCCAACACGTAGCGCGGGTTTTTAAACCCGCAAAAAAAACAGGCAGGACTGAAGACCCCATTGGGCGGTTGCAGCATTCCGCCAACAAGATTTATTGGAATCAGCTTATAATTTACAAAAAGGAATTTTTAACAAAGAAAAGAAGGTTAACTTACTATTACAAAATTGTTAGAGGTTGAAATTATGATGGACAAGAAAAAAGCGAGTAAAGGCACGGGTGAAAAAGAGACTTCCAGCACCGGAGAATACAACGGCGAGTCAGTGGAGGAGAATGAATCCAAAAACGCTGAAGAAGTTAAAGAATCAGAAGAAATCAAGGGACACGTAAAGGATGAAGAAAAAGATAAAACTATTGAGGATATCAAATCTTCCGATACCGAGACAACCGATGAGACCGTCGATTTCTCCGACTTTCTTCCAAACAACATGGAGCAGGTATTAAAGCTCTCACTTTTCCAAATTCAGCCCTGGGCATATATCTATTTGGGGTTGAACCTTCATCCCAAGGAAAATAAAGTGGTCAAGGATGTCAGGCAAGCAAAGATGGCTGTTGATGCGGCATCGGCTCTTGTAGAAGTTTTAATGCCCCATGTTACTGATGCCGAGCAAAAAGAGTTAAAGGTTCTCATAACCGATATGAGAATGAATTTTATATCAAAATCGAGAGAAGGATAAAATCGGGGAATTTATCTCCTGATTAATCCGAATCACGTATTGCCATTTTTTTTGAGTATGGTATCATGGAAGAGGAATTCCGGTATATCAGGGAGGTTAACGGATGAAAAGAAATGAAATCATAGCAATTTTATTGATGATTGGCTTCATGATTTTGACTGTGGGAAGCCTCTGTGCCCAGGATGGACATGTTCCATATTGGTGGAGAGGAAAGAATTTTAATGGTAGAATCACAAAAATCGAGAAGAGCCGGATCGAAGTAACAAATAATAAGAACGAGAAAAAAGAGTTCGAGTTGAACAGTATGACAAAGATTTTTCTTCGGGGCGCTGAAAAACTGGATGCAGGCATGTTTGTCAAGATAGTATATAAAGAGACGAAACAAGTTAATATTGCAAGGGCCATTCGTGAAATGAGAAGTCCACAATAAGCCGGACCGGGCTCGATAAAGTCTGTAATATCACAACGGCCCATAAACCTCCCTCCAAGTAATTTAAGGGGGTTTTTCTATGAATAATAGTTGTTATAATAAACCAGATAAAGTTAATATAAACCTTGAAAAATCACAGTTTCTTCTGGTCCCGCAGCCCCTGGTTCAAAGGAGGCGGGGATTCAGTCTCCTTGAAATCATAATCACAATCGCCATTCTTGCAATATTATTGGCAATTGGTGTTCCCTATTTTGCGAAGAGCAAGGCAAATACATCCTTGAGAACACAGGCGAAAGAGTTGAAAGTAAGCTTGAGCTATGCCCGTTCACAGGCAAAATCAACGGGAAGTAATACGGAATGGCAATTCACCGGGCCTACAAATGAAGTCAGTGGGTATAATCTCCTGGATTCAACGGGGAGAGTTGTCAAATCGGTGGTGTTTAACGGAGGAACATACGTTGATATAACCGGGCTGTCAGGTACGCCCCTTGAATATTCTCCGAATGGCTCCAGCACGGAAGACGGAATTATCCTGGTGAAAGGTAAAGACACGAATAAGTATTTCACTCTGACCCTGGTGAAAACAACCGGACTGGTAAAAATCACGGAAACGAATTAGTCAGAGACGATTGAT
The DNA here is from genome assembly GCA_021107945.1 of Vulcanimicrobiota bacterium. Classification (GTDB taxonomy): domain Bacteria; phylum Vulcanimicrobiota; class JAJTBE01; order JAJTBE01; family JAJTBE01; genus JAIORV01. The sequence goes on from JAIORV010000028.1 coordinate 4,296, forward strand.
GGAATTTACTACAAGAATTACTCCTGCCGGGTTAATCTCTCGACAAGCTTACCCCAGGCGTTCTCCCGGGCGAAGGCGGTTTCGCGGTATTTTGTAGGGTACTTCTCATTTTTCTCCAGCGAGTTCATTATCTGTGGGTTGTCGGGCATGAATATGCTCAGACCGTGATTTCTGTCCCCTTCGTAATGATGTTGGATGTGATGAGACTCGCTATACCTCACGGGGCTCATCAAATCCCAATCGCTTCCGGCCACATTTGCTATTACGACGTCATCGAATCGCCCGAGTACATCAACTGAAGCCTTCTTTGTCTTTTCGTCTTTTATACGGGGATCCATGGAAAGCTTTTCCACAAATTCATGTAAGTCCTTGAGATGAAGCTTGTATTCGTTCTCTTCATCCCATTTCTCTATCTTTTCATCCTTCTGACCGTGCATGCTCTTCGTATCCCTTATGATTTCCTTTATGGTTTCCATTGGCGTGTCACTGTCAAGGATGCAACCTGCAAGTTTATTCAGAGAGTCCGACAGGTCATTCATCTTGGAAAGATCAAGGGCCGATTGTGTCGGAGTTGTCCATTTGCCATCACAGGCGATAACCCATTCCCTGGCAAGGGATTCGGGACCGACTTCCTCGCCGCTGTCAAGCTTTTTTGAGATATTTCCGAATATCTCTTTATATGGTGCGGAGACGTCCTCGGCGTATTTTGAATTTGCTCCCCATTCCACTTCCTCGGAGCCTATCATATAATCCGCGTGATCTCTTAACTGGTATGCGGCCTCGGTGTTAGCCATGAGACAGGCGTCAAATGCTATAACATCAGGTTTCCTGCCGGTCTCTTTCTTGATTTTGCCAAAGGCTTCATCCAACTTGGGTAGATCCATGCGATCTTTATAAACATCGTCGGGAAGTCCGCCGTGCCATGCGCCACCATGACTTTGTAGAACTACAAGGTAATGCTTTGCGGGATATTTTTTCATCCCCCATTTAACAAAGTCAACAAGCGTATCAGTCGAAGCCATATTCAGGGGACCCAATTCATCCAGTTTCTTTATGCCGTTTTTCCTTACCTCGTATCTTGTGGAGTTGATTGCATTGGGATGATGCCATCCTTTTGATCGTAACACCGAGTGATGAACGGCAATATTCATCTGCTCGCTCTTGTCTATCTCTTTTAACTGGCAATCAAGCTTCGCCATTCCCTGCTCGGAAAGAGTGTTGTTGCCGTTCATATAAACCAAAACCGACCATTCCTTTTCGTCAGATGTCTCATTGGACGAGAGAACGACTGAATCAGCGGGAATCTCAGGGTAATTATCTTTCTTCATCCCGCGGTTGCAGGATCTTGTCGATATTCCCGGTTGGTTTGTACCTGTCGGTTTTATTATTGACACTTAAAAACCTCGATCAAGTATTATCAGATATATTGCAACAAAAACGACAACGAAAAAAAATCGTTTTCATCGAAGCTATAATCATTATAACAACTTATTCGCCTTGCCACAATACGTATTCATTTGCCCGTCGTTTGGGGTAATGTTCCCTGTTTATGGCTTTAAACCTGTATTCCACGGGTTTCAGGAAGGTAAATTTGCCATGTTAAATGTTTGTTAACTTTTTTTGATATAATAAATTATAGTAGGAGCCTTTTCCAAATAAACAGGATCGAAGTCTAATTTCATGGCAGGGAATATATAGGAAGTAAGAAAAGTATTTATAAAAGGAACTTGATTTAAAAAGGTTAAATGCGAGGTCTTGATATAATGATGAAACAATTAATTTCGACTAATAATAAATTTTCCCATAACATTGTTTATATATTAGTAATTATTGCGGCAGTTCTTTTTTTGCATTCAGGATGCTCACAAAAGAAACCGGATAATAAAAAAGACGGCACGGAAACAAAGCCAACCGTATCTTTCTCACCGCCGAAGCAGGGTACACAATCCAGGGTCGCTCCGGATCGATTCGGAGAAGATAAAACCGTCAGGGTCAGGAAACGCAAGTATCTCCCCAGAAAAATATGGGATGTAGCGGGGTCGCCGAATCTTGAAATGGAAAGATATTATTTCAAAAAAGCGGTTGAGAAGGATCCGAAAAATGTTGAAGCCTGGTGCTTCCTGGGATTCAATTATCGTGAAGCTTACATGTATAATGATGCGATAAAGTGTTTCAAAAAGGTACTGAAGTTAGAGCCAGGCAACAAGTTTGCCCTTGAAAATCTAAGTTTCATTTATTTAGAGAAGAAGGACTATAAAGAAGCTTTAAATATAATTGAGAAAGGCTTGAAACACCACCCCCAAAATCCACAACTTATCTACTTGCTTGCCCGGGTAAAGCTGGAAGGTGAAAAGGATCCTGAGGGAGCGGCAATAATCCTCGAAAAAGCATTGGCTGACGGCATAGAAGATCCTCGAGTAAACCGGGGTCTTGCAATGGCATATTTTAAAATGCAGAAGCCTGTGAAAGGGATCCAAATTCTTGAAGAGAGCGTAAAGAAATTCCCGATGTATCCCGACACCTACTTGATACTTGCAGAGAAATATATAGAAACAAAAGGTGATGATCAGGGAGCCATAAAACTCCTGAATAAGCTCATAGAGTTAGTGCCTTCATATAGCGACGCCTACCTGCAACTGGGAGATATTTATATTGATGTGGGTGATTTTAAATCCGCTGAAATAGTATATCAGGAAGCCCTTCGACAGCGGCCTGAAAATATGAGAGAGATCCATTTGCAATTGGGGAGAGCATATATGGGATTGGATGACCTGGATAATGCCGGGAAACATTTTGAAAAAGCCATGGTGAAAGATGGAAAAAAGGTTGGAGATTCCATTGCCACGGGAGCAATTGTGGGACTGATAAAGGTTAACATCGAGAAAAAGGATTACAAGTCGGCGGAATCGCTGATTAAAATAGCTGTTAAAAAAGCCCCGGACGACCCCGAGGTTAACTTCTGTCGCTCAGATCTGGAATATGCAAGGGGAAACTACAAGAAAGCCAAGGAAATTCTCGGGAATATAGAGATAGATAATAAAGATTTAGAGAGCTATGAAAGAAGCAGGGCTATAACAAGGGGCAAAAAAAACGAGGTAAACCCCAGGGAAGATAATAAGGGAGACAATGAAGACAAGGATTCAAGCGAGGTAGAGATGGAATTGAAATATCGCCTATCCCGCACATATTCCAAATCAGGCGATAAGAAAAAATCAAAGAAATTGATGGAAGACGCTATCGAACTTGCCCCTGCGCATAAGAAAAAGGTAATGAAGGAGAGGTTTGAGAAGGAGCACTGAATTAACTTGGATTGACTGTTGCTTTACGGTTTATTTGAGATTCTTCATTTCATCGGACAAAAAACCCGGTGAGTGAACAATTATCACGGAACTTCTGATGATATTACCATGTTATAATAATTATATCGAAAATTGTGCTATAATATTTCCGGGAGGGTTGTTATGAAACGTTCCAGAGTCTCTCGTATGGTTGACAAACAATTCCGGATGTGGAATCGGAAGAAAGAGAGGGTTGTTACCGATACAAGGGAACCGGCCGAAATGCCGATGCACTCTATTGTTGCTATTTCAAGGCAACTGGGGAGCGGGGGGGAGTACATCGCTCACCATGTAGCGAAAAAATTGGGATTCAAGATATATGATAAAAAAATTGTGGAAGAGATTTCTAACAAGTCGCAGATGAGAAAGTCACAGGTGGAATCCCTGGACGAACGAAGCAAGCATTTCATTGAAGAGTGTTACCGAGCCCTGATGATGGATTCACATTTCCTCACATCAAGCAATTATTTTAAGCATCTCTCGGAAGTTGTCCTCACCATCGCTCAGCATGGCAAGGCGGTAATCGTTGGGAGAGGATCCCATTTTATTCTGGGAGAGAAAACCGGCCTGCGGGTCAGGATTATTTCATCTGATAAAAACCGGATTCGCCGCGTCATGAAAAAAGAAAAAGTGGATAAAAATAAGGCAATAAAGCTTATCAGGAAAAATGATGTTGAAAAGGGATCATTCATTGACCTTCATTTTGGGCAAAATATTGATACCCCGGAAAATTTCGATCTTATAATAAACACGGATGAGATTACCCCCGACGAGGCGGTTGACCTTATAGTCTGGCTTGAGAAGAGAAAAATGAGAGAAACAAAGGATCATTGCTAGCCCGGGTATTTTTGATTTTTTAACTATTCAACTTGCTCTCAACTGGTAGCGGAAAGCTTTAGCTTTCCCCTTTCCTGGAAGGGCTAAAGCCCTTCGCTACTGTAATTAAGTAAATTCAGCACTTCCTCATGAGTAGTCTGCTTGAAATCTTCATAAAACTGCCCCACGGAATAGAACACTTCGGGGGCGTAAAGACAGAGTATATCATCGGCTATTTCATTCATCTTGATAACGGCATCCCGGGGAGCAACCGGAACCGCTACAATAATCCTTGCAGGCTTCTTATTTCTCAGTGCATTTATCGCTGATGTCATAGTGGAGCCTGTGGCTATACCGTCATCAACAAGAAGCACTGTTTTCCCCTTTATCTCGACGGGGGGATTCTCCCCGCGGTATATTCTTTCACTTTTCCTTATCTCTTCAAGCTTTTTCTCTATTTCATTCTTGATGAAACTTTCCGATATGCTTAAATATTTTATTAACGATTGATCAAGATAAACAGCTCCGTCCCCTGTGACGGCTCCCATAGCCAACTCGGGATTTCCCGGCGCTCCCAGTTTTTTGGGAATGATTATATCAAGGGGAATATCCAGTTCCCTGGAAACTTCGTATCCAATCTCAATGCCGCCTCTGAGAATTGCAAGTATCAGGGCATTCTCAGTTTCAATTACAATTTCTTTTAGAACATTTGATAATTTTTTTCCCGCATCTCTTTTGTTCTTAAAATACATAACTGTTTCTTCAACTCACTCTTTTAAATAAATCATTCTTCATTGCTTTTTTCTTTACTGTTTTCATCTTCATCAGAAGGTTCATCAGTTATTCCCTTTGTAGCTTTCTTGAACTCTTTGAGTCCGCTTCCAATCGCTTTTCCTATCTTCGGAATAGCCTTGGGACCGAATATCAAAAGAGCTACTGCAAGGATAATCAAAAGCTCTGTAATTCCAATGGTAGGCAAGATCTATACACTTCCTTTCAGGAATGGAAAGAAAAAATTAATACTTCTTTCATATTATCACTAAATATATTCTATCTTATTATTCTCCTTTTGACAATAATAAGTTTACGGTCATAAATATTTCATTCCTGTATGTATTAAACTCGGTCAGTCGAGGGCAACTACCTTATCTTTCATGACATTTTTTTCACCGCAAAGACCACAAAGACCACAAAGACCACAAAGACCACAGAGAGGTTCGGATGATGGAAAACGCAGACCATGTCTATAGGAGGGGTTTCCCAACCCCGATAAGCGCAGGCCGGACGCCGGATCTGTAGGAGGGACGTCCCCGTCCCGATAAACGGATAACTCTTAAAAAGATATTATCCGGACAGCCTGCAATCGCCCTCGACGACTTTGAAGTTTCAGATGATGGCAAAATTAATTCGATTAAGTATAATTTGTAAAATTTCTTTGCGAGAATCTTTGCGCCCTTTGCTTCTTTGCGGTTTGTCAGAAAATCATCATTAATTAAAAGATGTATATAAAGATTAGGCAACTACACACGTCATTATGCTGTCAGCTTCTCCTGTATCAGGCTATCTGAATAGAATGCCGACTAAGAGGGTTCTTATCCTGGCTATAGAAAAGTCATGAGATACTATTTGGAAGTCAGCTATTGTGAACATTCTTATACGGGCATATGACGTTGATGTACTTGAAGGGGTTTCCGGTTCCGGTGGGGAGATTCACTCAATTTATGAGAATGCCATATCACTACGATTTGGCGATACTCTTTTAACTATGGTGGAGAACCGACGTGGCAGGGGACCCGGTTTTATTATCATTCCTGAAAACTTGATAGGTTTAATCGGATCAAAATGTAAGCCCGGGGATATAGTGAAAATTAATTTGCCCGTGCTTGATATCCCAGGATCTCAAATTTCACTTAATACGAGAGGAGCGGACACATTCGACTCCCTGATGAATCCAAAATCCTCGGGACTATTCAGCGTAAAAATATTCAAAGATAATTTGAGTTATTTAAAGAGTTTCTTTTTGAAAGAGGTTGACATTTCCGATTCAATTCTTTGCGAATTGATTCCTTCATGGAAATCGGGTGATACTAACCGCAGAACTGGGACACGCGTCACTCCCGTTTGGAGGCATTTCGTCAAGACAAGTATCGAGTCAATAAGAATTGCCATCAAAAACAAGGACGAATTCCTATTGGGCGAGTTCCTTGGGAGACTGGTGGGAATGGGATGGGGTCTTACTCCCGGTGGAGATGATTTTGTCCTGGGGATGCTGGGAATTACTCAATACATAGAAAAATCATCCAGGTTGAATCCTACCAAAATCTTCGCCGAAAAACATGGCCTTTTATCCATATATCCTGATATTATAGAGAAAAACAGGTTTTTATCCGGGGCGATTAATCAGCACCTTCCCCGGTATCTGGGCAAGACAAATTTCATATCGGGCTCTTATCTGAAATATGCCCTTGATAGAAGGTATCTTAAGGCATTTAATGATTTTCTGGATGAGCTTTTTCTGGGGAATCTTCAGAAAAACGGTGAAAGCATTCAAAAAATGATAGAATTCGGAGCGACATCGGGGTTAGATATTATTGCAGGTGTTCTATTTGTCCTGGAATAATTATCAGTACTCTTCCCACCGGGAAACAATGTTCAGACTCATCGATCCGCCCTCAAAAAGGATATTCTTCAGGGAGCAATCATGATGCAGGTTTGAATTATTTGACATGTTAATTATATTGACGGCAATAGCACCGTAAAAATCAACATAGTCATTCATTGTAACCGTTGCTTTTGGGGCATACAGGGTGATATAGGCGTTAACACCGTTTGACATAATAAAGCTTGTGGCGGAATCTGCCCCAAAGATGGAAAGTTTTTCAGGTTTCTCGTTTGTGTTTATATATGCTCCATTACTAAAGTTCAGAGAGTTTGTGATATAGATTTTCGTCATGGATTTCCAGTTTTTCAATATAACTGTGCCACCATTGATAACATTGAAGTTATCTATGATATAATTACCTTTTCTTAAAACACAAGTCCCACCGTCAACAGTAACGGTACCATAAACTCCGGGCTTAAGTACGGATAAATGTCCGATACTTTTATCACCCCTGTATTTACCTGGAGGAACCTCCACGGAAGGAAGAGGGAATGAGGAAGATGCAACTTTAATTGCACCCGTATATCCGGTACCCTGAACCACGGCGGGACTCCCCCCGGGACCCACCATAATATCGCCATACACATTAACGGAACCGGAAAGTATTACTTTTCCCTCTTCCGCGGCATTTGTCCTTAAATCTCCCTCGGAATTTTTATGAGTGCTGTCATAACTCCCTATTGAAGAGTCATAGCTGTCAATTGTTACAATGTTTTCCAGGGTGATTCCTTCGTCACCGAACCCAGCGTTCTTGAATGCACTGAAAAGCGTTAACAATACGCCTTCGCGTACAGTTTTATTTGTATATTCACCTGTGCTGATCAAATAGACCGCCCCGGGAGGAACGATTCTTCCTCCGTAACCGATAATGGAGGATGCTCCAAGTGAATTGTTTGTGGAATATGGATAGACTGTCTGGAATTGGTCGAATGTGACGGTATAGGTTGCACCGGAATCAGCGAGTTGTTTCTGATTGAATCCGTCACTCCAGCTATTATTTTCAAATAACTGGTAAAGGGACTCTTCTGTCCCGGCTTTTGCAGCATACATGGCAGTAACTTGATTTCTATATTTCCCTACAAAATCGGCCGTATTGCCTGCCATTATTACAAGGATGCTTGATAAAATCAGGATAAGAAAAAAACAGAAGAGAATAATAACAAGAGTTGTTAAAGCTTTTTCTTTTTTTCGTCTTTTTGAAATTTTAATCATTAAGCTATTTCCAGTAAGTATTTGGTTATTACTTTTTAACTATTTTGACAATGTTAAATTAGTTTGCAGACCACGGTAGCGGAGGTCTTTACAGTCCGTCCAATAACTAGGATTTTCGGTGATAGCAACACCATATATTGCGGTCACTATTTGACGGCACACCATATGTTGCATGGTAATGTTCTATTTTTTGAGTTGCGGGACGGACTGTTTAGACCTCCTATACAAGGGAAAGCTGAAGCTTTCCGCTACCGGCATCTGAGGATAATGTAATATTGTCGAGCTAATCAGACCTCTCACTGTAGGAGAGGCTTCCAGCTTCAATTTCATATCTTATTTTCCAAAGAAATAGAGTTTTGAATCCAGTACCATCGTATTCTGATTACTACCGTCATATTTTTCCGCTTCAATTGTTATCTCAATTGACTGTTCTGTATCATTTTCAACTGCAGTGAAGCCTGTTATGCAGTTTGATATCATTTGTCCGCTTCCATCACAGTATGTTTCAAGTTCTGCCACTGTTAATGCTTCTCCACTATCGGTAAGAAATTCGATTCTACGAAGGATCCTTGTGCCTGCAGGAATATAGTATATGACCTGTTTTTGAATTTGCAGGTCCCCCCCGATGTCTGTTGAATAATTTCCCTCAATATCCCTCGAAGACGCAAAGCTAATCGCCTTGGGTGATGATGATGTGTTATTTGTTATGCTGTAGTATGGCGCACCCCGTATCTCTCTTCTTATTCTCTCCGTGGCGGTCAACGCTGCCAGGGACACCCCCATACGGGCTTCCCCGGACTTCCAGTAGGTATTGGAAAAGAAAAGGAATTGTAAGACTATTCCCAGGATGATAAGAAAAAGGAAGGAACTTACCATGAGTTCCGCCAGGGTAAAGCCTTTTTTATCATCACCCATATTAAAATAACAACTCCCAGGATAAAGTCCCCGGCTTAAAAACATACAGTAAATGTCTTCATTCGGTCTTTTTGAAAACAATGGTCTGAAGTGTCAGTGTTCTCGGTTGATTGCGATCTTGCCATGACATTACTAGTGTAAGGTTCTTCAGTTTATCATTCAAGGAAGTAACGGAAAGGTTGTAGTCATAAGCGGTTGACACGCTGTTATTCCTTTGAATAATGGTATGTGTTTGTGTTCCGGTTTCTGTCTGGATGTCGGAAAATTTCTTGTTAATCCTCTCTTCCAGGATTTTATTTCCTAAAGCGGTCGCAACTTCAATATGCTCCACCTGTTTTATTGCAAGGCTTGCCTGTGGATAGACGGAAAACACAAATACAACCAGTAATAATACCAGTATAAGCGAACCAAGATTTTCAACGAGGGAGAACCCCCGGATTTTAGATGTTGAACTCATTTCAAATCATTCCCGGTAGTATCTATTTAGTTCAAAGAGCACAATGAAAAAAATAATGATATTTATTTTTCAATGGCTTCAGGGGTTTCCTTCATGGTTAGGAATTCCTCTATAATAGAAATTAATTCCTTATGATTATTTTTCCTTTCTATTACAACGTCTGCTTTTGCTCTATTGGTTATATGATTAATATTTTCTCCAATTATTGAGGTCGTAATTATCACAGGGATCATTTTCATCGTGGGTTTTGCTTTAATCAGTTTGCAAACAGACAATCCGTCCAGTTTAGGGAGGACGACATCAATTAAAATAAGGTCCGGATTTTCTTTTTGTGCTTTGCGAAATGCATCAAAACCATCCGAAGTCACAACCAGTTCATAATTCCTATGCTTTAATTCTATTGCCAATATATTAAAGAAATCGGGGGAATTTTCAATTATCAGAATTTTTTTATTCACTTTTAAATGCACCTGTTGTTATTTGGCTATAATATTTGATAAGTTCATCATGGGAAGCATTAGTACTATCAGGGTAATGCCGATAATAATCCCCATAAATACCATAAGAATGGGCTCTATAAGGGAAGTAAGCCCTTTTACTTTATTATCGACGTCCCTTTCATACATCTTGCTCAATTTTTCTAACATGAACTGAAGTCTTCCTGTTTCTTCTCCAGTATTAATCATACTAATTGCCATATTTGTAAAAAGTCCGCTCATTCTCAGGGGGGTCACCAGTCTTTCTCCGTCCTTCACTCTTTTTGCCGCTTTTTTTAAAATATCCTCGATTATAACATTCTCCGTGGTTTCGGCTACTATTTCCAATGCTTCAACAATAGGCACTCCTGTTTTGTACATTACGGAAAGTGATTTTGCAAACCGACCGATAGAAGCTTTCAGAAAAAGATCTTTCAAAAAAAATATCCGGAGCTTGGTTTTATCGATAATATATTGTCCCCGTTTTGATTTTACGAATTTCGAGATTCCCGTTAAAGCCAGTATAATGGCGATACCAATAAAAATAAAATATTTGCCCACAAACTCCGATATGTCCATGAACAATTGAGTCGGAGCCGGTAAGTCCCCACCGAAGGTATCATAAAAGCCTTTGAATTTTGGTACTACTATGGTAATTATAGCAATTACGATGATCATGGAAAAAGTGATAACCATCAGGGGATAGTATAGTGCTTTCATTACTGTTCCCCTGGTCTGTGCTTCATCTTCGATATAGCTTGCCAGTCCGTTCAAGACGGAATCAAGTTCTCCGCTTATTTCGCCTGCTCTGATGAGACTCCTGTAATATCGTGGAAAGACTTCGGGATGTTCGTTTATGGCATCGGTCAATGTGGAGCCTTTCTCGATTTCATTGGCGATCTGGTGAAGAACCAGTTTCATTGTACAGTCAGGCATATCCCTGGATATCATGGAAAGAGACTTTGTAAGTGACATCCCTGCTTCTATCGCTATGGCAAGTTGAGATGTAAAGTTCATCAATTCAGATAACTTGACACCACGGGATAAAAAAGGGAAAATACCTTTTCCTAAAGTTCTCTCTTTTATTTTGGTAATAACAAAGAACTTTTCCTTCAGGGAATCGATTGCCGCCTGCTTGGTGGTGGCACTTAATGTCCCTGATAAGGTTCTTCCATCTTGATTTTTAATAGTATATGAAAATACTTTCAAGGGGATACCTCGTGCTCTCTCCGAAATATATACCCCATTATACTCTATGATATTTTATCATTCTATAATTCCATTGTCAATCGTCCTATTCACGTAGATACATCTACGACCTCTATAGTTCCATTTTCGACAGTGTTGGCATATACTTCTTCTATTGAGGGTATTCCCTAATTTCTTTATCAATCGTCCTGTTCACATAGTTACATCTTCGACAGTGTTGGCATATACCTCTTCTATTGAGGTTAGTCCCTGTAAAGCTTTTAGAAATCCGCTCTCCCTCAGTGATCTTACCTTTGTACTACGAAGGTAAGTCCGGACACTTGAAGAGCTGAAATCCTTTATGGGAATCGCCGTTTTTAAATCCCAATCATTCATCATTATCTCATAGATGGCCATTCTACCTTTATAACCGAAGTTGTTGCAATCTTCACATCCGGCAGGTTTGTAAATCGAGAAAGCTTCAGAAGAATTATATGATTTTGAAATCAGTTCTTTTAATTTATCCCCGGTCATTGTTTCGTCGGATTTCTTACATTTATCACATAACTGCCTTAATAATCTCTGTGCAAGTGCCGCTATGAGCGTCTCGGAGACCAGGTAGGGCGGGACTCCCATCTCGATAAGGCGGTCGATTGAGGTTGAAGCGTCATTCGTATGCAATGTACTAAGAACCAGGTGACCGGTCAGAGCTAATCTTATTGTGATATCCGCCGATTGCTTGTCGCGAATCTCACCAAGCATTACAATGTCAGGGTCATGTCTTAATACTGATTTCAAGCCCAGGGTATATGTCAGCCCGATATCTTCCCGTGCCTGTAACTGCATTATTCCATCCAGTCTGTGCTCCACTGGATCTTCAAGAGTGATTATCTTTTTCTCCGGGGAATTCAGATGACTCAAAATTGCAAAAAGACTTGTGGATTTTCCCGATCCCGTGGGACCTGTAACAAGTATTAGTCCGAATGGACGAGTGATTGTTTTCATGATTTTTAAATAATCGTCTTCCTCGAAACCAATTTCAGACAAGTTGAAACGGGATTTTTTTACAAGGATTCTTATTACGATCCCTTCTCCGTAAATAAATGGAATTATAGAAACTCTAAAGTCAATTTGCTGTCCATATACTATTTTATTTATCCTGCCGTCCTGGGGATGTCTTCTCTCGGCAAGATCCATATCCGAAAGTATCTTGATTCTCGATATGATCGACGAGTAGAGAATTTTTGGAGGACCGGGAAATTCATGAAGAATTCCGTCGATTCTGTAACGAAGCGCTATTCTGTTTCCAAGAGGCTCCAGATGGATGTCGCTTGCGCCCATTACGAAGCCCTGGTGAAGAATATGGTTCACAAGTTGAACAACAGGGGCGCTGCTTTCTTCCACTCGTACCTGGATATCGTCAAGATACTCTCCGGCGGCTTCCATATTCCTCTTGTCATCACTTATGGTCTGGATGGCTTTCTGAATGCTGTCTTTTACTGCATATACCTCGTCAAGTTTGTGAAGAATGCCGCTCCCCAGGCAGAGAAAAGGCTGCACTTTTAATCCAGTCAATACTTTAACATAATCCAGGGTATCGACATTGAAAGGATCTTCCACACCAATACCGATTGTATTCCCCAGGACAAAAAGCGGAATTATCTGTAAGTCTCTTGCAGCTTTCTCAGGCACAGCTTCGATGGCTTCAATGTCAATCTCAAGTTCGTCCAGCATTATGCCGGGAGTTTCATAATAATCCTCAAGTTTCTCTAACAGCACAGACTCCGAAAGGATGAAATTATTGAGTAAAATCGTATGAAAACCAGCTCCTGTATCCCTGTGGATGTCCAGGATTTTCTGGTATATATCCTGATCTATTAATCCTTCTTCAAGAAGGTTTGTTACAAAATTTACTTCCATAACAAATAAAAGAAATTCCTTTTTTATTTATACTTCTAAATTAATAACTTTCATTTGTTCAACTTTTAAGTCATTAATTTTGAAGACCATACAATGAATTAAAGCACAAGTCCTACTGCAACTTTCATCAGGAGCATCTCGTCTGAGTCTGAATCAAGATCTTTTTGTGTTCTGGAAAGTCCCGGTATATTCAATTGGTCATACTTTGTTTCAGTATTTACCTGGGCGGAGATGAATTCGGCTAATCCTTTTATCCTTGCTCCCCCTCCACTTAGCAAAACAGTGCTTACATCCAGGGGATTGGAGGTTAATCGGACTTTGTAAAACTTCAAGGTTCTCTTAATTTCTTTTGACCAGGAATCAAGAGTGGCATTGAAATGTGTGTCCCTGTCAAGCCGTATGTCATAATCACACTTAATTTTCTCTGCTTCTTTGAATGTCACGCGTTTGCTTGTAACGAAAGATTCAGTGAAATTCTTGCCGCCAAGTGAAAAATATCGGGAGTGATATATCACATTGTCCTTACACAGTGCCACATTGGTATATCTGAATCCTATGTCAATAAGCATCACTAATTGATCCCCGCGGTGATATTCGCTAAAGGTATTTGTCTTTCCGAGAGCGATTGTCGAGGGCACCGAGATTTTCTCCGCCGATAAAGAACTCTGAATAGAGAAAAGAGAACGCATTTCATTAACTATCGACTTCGGAATTGCGCTTATTACTATGGCAATTTTGGACTTATCACCGGAAAGGACATCTACCGATTTCTGGTTTATTATTATTTCATCCATTTGAAAGGGGAACATCCTGTCAATTTCAATGGGTAATGCCACATTAAGCTCGTCGCGGGATAACCTTGGAAGCTCGAGATATTTGACCATTACAGATTCATCTTCAACAGAAGTGAAAATATTCTTTTCCTTCAGATTGCGTTCCTTATAAATCTGTTTTAAAAGATCGCTTTTTCTTTTAAGCCTGATCTCGGAGTCAAAGGGCTCTTCGGGAAGGTTTATGGGAAAAATGGCAAAATACACGATTTTTTTCCCACCCTGGGACTCCGCAACCTTGATGGAATCAGTTCCCATATCAAGGCCTACCCTGTTTTTAGAGCCAAAAAAGAACATTAAACAAATTCCTTCATCAATCTAACGGTATAATTGTGGGCTTTTCATCAGGTTGCTCCTGTACCGATTCTTTGCCGGGAGCGGGAGGGATCGGAGGGGCTTCGCCACCGGGAGGTGGAATGGCGGGAGGACCTTCACCAGGACCGGCACTGCTTTTCCCCGTAGCGGATTTTGGTTGTCCCGGAGGGGCATATTCGCCCGCTTTGGGATAAGCTCCGCCTCCGTATTCGCCGGCGCGGGGATAATCTCCCTTTCCACGGTATCTACCTGCTTTTGGGTACTTTCCACCCGTAAAAGACGGCGGAGCGCTTCGAAAGCCGCCTGTCACCGGAGCGGGGCGAGTTGTCATCGGAGCGGAAACGGATGTGCCGGAAGATGCACCTGACATCTTCATCCTGATGGTGCGAGTACTGGAACCATTCGATATGGTGATTGCATCATCCCCGATTGCGGTTACACGCCAGCCGTTTATTGTAGAGCCGACACTGACTTCCCTGTTGACTGCATTATCCAGGATAAGTGCTTTTTTCGAATCACCGGAGAGCATAACGCCTTTTAACTCGAACCCGGCATCATCAGAATAAGACAGTGAGGAAGGATCCGGAACGGAATCTCCACCGGGACCCAGGGGAGTTAGCCTCACTGGCTCTCGGCCGGTTGACTCGTCGGGAGGAGTTACCTCTCCCTCTTTTTCTCCCGGTTTGAGAGGTTTCAACTCCGGCTCTTCTCCTGTAGGCTTTGGTAAAGGAGATTCTTCCATGATTACACTTGACAATTCAGAAAGCGGGATTGACTTGAGTAAAAGCTTATCATAGTTTTCGAGCCTGATTGCCTCATCACTGGAAGGCTCAACTTTCCCGTCCTTCAGATCCACAAACCAGGTAAATGTGGTTTTCTTATTGTTAATGCTCCAGTCATGAAAAACGTCGTAGTATCTTCCGTCTTCTGGTTTATTAATGCTTGGTTCCACTCGCCATCTTTCGATGACGACCCTGTCTCCTCTTTCCTTTTCGATGGATTTCCTGTAAAATTCCAGGCGGGAAGCAATTGACATTGTAGTGTATTTTCCCTCATTCTCTCTCACCAACTTGAGAACTTTTTCCTTGTTTTGCTCCTCAGCCGTTTTTCCTATGGGAGAGGGAGGTAAGAGAACCGCTCTTAACTTTTGCCTCATTTGCTCTCTGCCTCCAAAGTTAAAATAATAAAGATAAAAGCCCAGAACAAGAACAAATATGGCAACAACAATTCCAAAAGCGACTTTGTTTATCGGAGATGTTGATTTGGTTTCAGGGATTTTCTTCTCAGCGTTATTGCCGGATTTTACTTCTCCCTTTTTTATGGCATCCTTTTCCTTGTTTTCTATTTTCTTTACAGCTTTTTCTTCGGAACCATTTACCTCATCGTTTGATTTGCCCTGTTTTTTATCGTCCTTTTCTTTTTTCATGTGGAATCAATCCTTTGAATAATTATTTTAAATTCCCCTGACATAATAGATTGTCTGCCGAAATTCTAACCCAAAATGCTTATTAATTCAAGTTCAATAATACGAGAATGGTTCGTTTTGTCCTGCAAACCAGGTGAATGATCTTGACGAACGATATGTGATATCACCGACGGCAGCAAAGGAATAATCAAACATTGATAGAATAATACAAATTATTGATTATAATAAATATGACATTATTAATTTTCACTATTCACCAAAGAGTTTGTAGATTATACAAAGTCTTAAAATGAAGTGCCTGTTTAATATATTGGATAACAGTATTTGAAGTATGCATGCAGTTCCCTTACAGCCTGGGTTGGGACCGGTCTCAGAAATATTCTGAAGGGGGCATGAAATAAGGATTAAATAATTCCTCCCGTAAGAGGAGTCCGAATGAAATAGGTACGATAATTGTTATAATGCTTCAACATCAACCTATATCGGCTTCCGGGAATATGAAACGTAACAATATGACAAATCATAATTATTATTCTAAAGGAGGTTGTTTCTCATGGCTTATTCCGGAAAAATCAGAAAATACAGGGTTTCATTGATTTTTGCTCTGATCTTCCTCTTCGCTTTAATTGGCTTTTTTGGTTGTGGCGGAGGCGGAGGCGGCGGAGGCGGAAGTAATCCCGTCACGCCCAGTATAACTCCCACCCCTATCAGTACTCCCGCCCTTGAATATGACACAGCATATAAATGGCAGGTTGAAGCGGTCAGTACAGATGAAGGCATGTCAACAGGCCCGGTATGGTCATTCACTACCAAGCCTGAAGAGGGCACGATGTCTCGTGGAGAAGTTGATCCCGATCTTGCAAAAACCATTGCGATGGCACATATTAAGAGAGCAAGAAGTCGGTCCCAGGTTGTAAAGAAATATGGGCAGATACTTAAAAAAATGCCCGCCGATCCTGTCGGGGACTTGAAAATACTTGGGGATAAAGACAAAAGTAATGTCACCCTTGCATACGTTTTCAACTTGAAACCCAAAGGATATATCGTGGTTTCTCCCGACAAGGCATTTCCCCCTGTGATTGCTTATTCCTATACTTCTGATTTTTCCTGGAAGGAAGTGCCTCAAAATGCACTTTTACATTTATTAAGATATGACATGAAACTGAGACTACAGGCGCTTGAAAAGGGGGAAATTCCCAGAGATGCAATGATAAAATCAGGAAGATTGTGGAGTCAATATCTAAGTGGAAAAGTATTAAATGAAAAGCATCAAAAGGCGATATGGGGACCTCTCATGACTTTTCCAAGCTGGAATCAAACCTCACCTTATGATAATGATTGCCCGATTGATCCGGTTACCTCGGAGCGATCCATGGTCGGATGTGTTGCAACATCAATGGCGCAAGTATTGAATTACTGGAAATCTCCCACATCGGTTTCTTTCACGTCCGCAGATAACTATACTACACCTACAAGGGGAATTGAGATTGACGCGACAACTGCAAGCTTTTCAAATATTAATTACGCCGGTGGAGCCCCCGATGACGCCACAAAAGCGGCAATAAGTTTTGCTTGCGGGGTTTCCGTATGGATGAATTATACAAGTGACAGCTCGGGGGCTAATTTTCTTAATGTAGCTTCCCAATTAGGATACAGGTTTGGATTTGTAAAAACTTATATGGAAGATTATAATACCGGTTTTAATCCCACCAAAATTATAAGTAATGTAAAAAATGGATACCCGGTAATAATTTCCATCTTAACAGCCGACAGCGGCCACTCTCTGAATCTCGACGGTTATGATGATTCCAATGAAACATATCACCTGAATTTTGGATGGGGTGGAGCATCAGACGGATGGTATTCTTTACCTGACGGACTTCCCGCTCCATTTACTTCGGTCAGGGCATGTGTAGTTGATATTTATCCTTATACAGAGCCCACACCCACACCCACACCCACACCGACGCCCTCGCCGACAACCACTTCAACACCGACGCCCACTCCGTCACCGACTTCCACACCGCCGATTGTGCCGGAAAATCCACGTCCACCTGATGAAGAGGAAGATACCCCGGTAGATCCCACATTGCACTGGTCGTTTTGCATAGGAGCCGACCATTATAATATTTATATATGGCCCTCACATGAGACCAAGCCTTCCACTCCAACGGCGCAAGGACTTACAAGCCCTCAATATACGCCCTGAAAATACACCCTGAAAAAATCGTATATATTCAGACCGCCTAATGTGGGAGAGGCAGTCAGCTTCGATATTCGTGGCAAGATACCACTCCAGTAAAGGTTGGACTGAATGCTTATGATGCCACTCATACAAGGTGGGTGATTGAATAATTGCCTATATTTTAAGTCTGGTTTTAACCGGTTCGGGGTCAACCTGTTGACTACCGTGTTATTTCGTTTTTCTGTCCTGGATCTCCAGGTTGCATATGTATTGATCTATTTTTTTCTCATTATAAGAAAAAAGTGTTGTTTGGCAATCACATCGGGACTTTCCAGGAATTCAAACCCAAATTCTTCCAGATACTTTCGCACTTCCCCTGGGGATAACAGGTTATTTGATTTTAATGGACCTTCAGTATTTTCATCAATAATCACGAGCTTTCCACCGGGTTTCAGGGTTTGACGAATATTCTCCATCAACTCTCTGTTTTCATCTTTTATGATTTTATAAACAAGTTTCTTGTCTTTCAGGGGATTTCTATCTTCTTTTGCAGCATAATATTCCGGCGGGCCGGAAGGTCTTGCGATAAGGTGAATGTCACAAAGGAAAGCAATATCAATTGACCCCGGAGGCAGAAGAAGATCTGTTGTTTCATTCTGTATAAATTCTATGTTTTCAAAGTTAACCCCCATCTCCCTGCGTATCCTGTCTTTCTGAACCTTGACATATTTGATTGCCATAGAATTTGTATCCAGTGCATATACTTTTCCCGATTTCCCGACTCTTTTGGCAAGTTGGAATGTGAAAAAACCGGTACCACAGCCAACCTCGGCAACAATATCACCTTTTTTCAATCCCATTGCATCCATTATCTTCCTTGGATTCTGACAGGCGAGTCGTCCTCTTGTAAGCATTACCTTATGTGTCTCAAAATACCCTTTCTCCTCCTCAGTCAAATCGGGATAATTGTCCACTTTCAGGGGCTCCACATAGGGGAAATCCTGCTTCGACCAGTCTGAATAATCCATTCCTGAAGCAATCGTGAAGGAAATGAGTTCATTTTTTTTCTCAATACTACTCTGTGTGGTGGAACGGCTTGAAAAGTCGGCTGATGTGGCGGTTCTTTGCTTCGCTATTGTAAAATAATAAACAAGAAGAATGAGTGCCGCTGCAACAGGCAAAGCAAAGACAAGAATAAACAGAAATTTCTTTTCTTTCAATTCTCTCATCGGACTGACTTCCTTGTAATAGAATTACAGACATTCCGGACGGAATATAACAAAAGAAAAGGGATGTTTGAAGCTATATTTTTAATCTCGTTTTTACCAGTTCCAGGTCAACCTGCTGAACTGCGAATTTCACCTTGACCACTCTGTTATTTCCTTTTTCTATCCAGAATATTATCCCCTTATTTGTTTCAATCCTGAATGCATCGTAAATCTTTTCTCCCGCTTCCACGGACTCAAATTTCTTCACTGTGGCAATTACTTTCTCAACTGTGAGAGTCTCGGGAATGAACACATAAAAACGATAACTCTTGCCGATCTTGAGATCGAAGAACTGTCCTGCGATTAACGCCCACTGGGAAAGGAAATGAGGATCGGCAAGATACGCACCGTGTGAGAACGGTATCTCCCTTGTTAGATCACCCCTGTATCCCTTTACTTCCTCCAACATCATCTTGCCCTTGAGCAGGAAATTCTGTTCTACGCTCCGGTCTCCCGACTGAAGTTTCTTGTCATACTTCACCGGCAGTCCCTGAGGAGTCGTCCAGTACATTGCCTCCGCGCCCACTTTTCTGCCCTCGATTTCCAGGTCGGACCGGAATTTCATCTTGTAAGTCTCCTGCTCTCCCAGGACTGTTACCTCTTCCACGAGGGCTGTCTCCTCACCGATTTTCTTCTCTTCCCGCTTTATCTCGTAGGTTCTTTCCTCTCCCACCGGCCATGTAATCTCTCGGTTAATGAAAGTGAGTCTTTCCGGGGGTTTTGGAGCGAAATCCAGAACTTTTGTTTTCAACGACCGGAGATCGCCGTCCTGGAATAGTTTTATATGAGTCGCACTTAATTGATCTGCTTCTCCCGTGGAGGGATCCAGAGGAATCCATCCCGATTCCGCTCCCATATAGACCTCAAACCAATAATGAGGGATGAAGTTGCCGGTCGAGAACACAATTCCCCCCGCTTTTCTTGCGGGAATTCCCAATGCTCTGCAAAGAGCGATTGCAAGAAGAGCTCTGCTTTCACTGTTTCCCTGCTCGCCGGCAAGGGTCATCTTTGCGGAAGGAAGGGAAATTCCAAGACTGACGTTATTTGTTACCCACTTGTTGATATTTTTTGCCGCAACCCATACATTCTTCGATTTCCACGCCACTTCCAGCGCCTGGCGGTGAATTGTGTCATCATCAGATTCAATGCCCATCTCATGCTTCGTATATTTCAGAACCTCTTCAGGTAGTGTTCCTTCCTTGATGGGATATGCAAGGGGATTCTTTACATTGGCTTTTAATGTCCTTACCGTGAAGACTCCCTGGATTTTGCCGTCGCCCGACTCACCCTCGAATTTCTGGGTTATCCCGCCATGCTCGGTATAATCTGCGGAAATATCTCTTCCCTGAGCTTCCATCTCTATCTCAAGTTTTTTAATATCCCTGGGATTGGGGAAAAATATGTTAGAATGTGAGACCCGCTCCTTCCACATATCAACCCCTTTTGCTTCCTTGAAAGCTGATATTACATTTTTATTAGAAATGGTAAAAGCAAGTCCGCCGCCGGGCTCTTTCATTTTTAATATATTTCGTTTTTCATCTGTCCATATATTGAAAAGTACTTTGCCCTGAAAATTGACCAACTGGAACTTGTATGCTTTAAATTTTTTGCCGTTAATCTCAATAGACTCTGCCTTCTTGCCCGCTTTTCGTATTTGAATATTTCCACCATATTGGAGGATGGGGTCATAGGCATGTATGTTCCCGGTTCTGCGGGATTTGAGTAAAAGCCAGTAATGCTCAATAAGTGTGTCATATCTTCCCCAGAGGTTATCAAGGAATATCATGGGTATGTCTCCGTCGGTGAAAGAATGGAAATTGCTGTAATTACCCTTGCCCGACTTGTTCTGCTGGGCCACCAGGTTGTTTGATATAAGACAATCAACTTTGTATTCAAAACCGCTTTGCTTCTGGGTACAGTGAAAAAAGGTCGGCAGGAGGTTTTTCTTGTGAAATGTAATCGCTGAGGAAAAAGTGAGGTTATCAATCTGTCCCATCCCGATTTTCAGCTTACTTACAGATTCCAGTTTATAAAATGTCTCCCCGGCAAGTTTCATTTTATTAGAAACAAAAAACTTGGAATATCCCACAAGCTCGCCCTGCCAGGTGATCTTATAAATTGCACCCTCTCCCAGGTAAATGGGAATGGGATTGACTTTCAAAACAACAGGCTTCGTTTTGGGCGCGGGAGTCGGCACTCCCAGGGGTGTGGGTGTTGGGGACGGAAGCTCTTCAGGTTTCTTCCCGGGATCTTCTTTCGACTCGGGGTCCCGGTCAATCTGTTCCGGTGTCGGCGAAGCCTCCGGGGTCTTCTCGTCCACGGGTGTTGAGGAACCAGGTTTGTCAGGAACCGGTGATTCGGCCGGTGTCGGTGATTCTTCAACATCCTGAGCGGTAAGTATTCCCCTGCAAGAATAACTTGATTTGTTAACTGGATTTTCTGATGGAAAAATTGCCATGGTGATTGTAAAAATAAGAACCATGGTAATAATAGTTATAATAAAGATCCTTTTCATTTGCTCTTTCTTCCTTTATCTATATCACTTTTCGAAATCCGGGAAAAATTGAAGCATATCCCTGTAACCAAGCATTTTAGCCTCTTTTTTCTGAAGGGATTGCATTGTCCTGGGATGTGTCAATATTTTAACCTCGAGATTCCTGGACTTGTTATATGAGCTTTTTTCGGATAATTCCTCGTCAATAAATCCCGGGTGACACATTACCTCGCAATATCCCTGGGGCATTGTCTCGATTATATTTTCGATTCTTTCAAGAGTTATGTTTTCCTCGCCATAGAAATCATCGTTAAAGAAATCAGGCGTGGGAATGCCCCTGTCTCTTATAGATTGCCGCATTTCACGGTTTATTGATCTTAATGCAAGTTTGAACTCACAGGCATTATCAATGAAAATATCAAGCACTTCCGTGCTGCATCCATGAAGATGATGGTGAGAATCAAGATGTGTCAGAGTTAAACCCGCATCGACACACTTCTCTATCTGCAATCGAATCTCTTTCCTCATCTCGTCGATTTTTGCTGATTCCAGAAGTAACGAGGGTTTCCTCCAGAAATTGCCGCTATCGTCAAGCAGTGATCGAACTTCCGAGGGATCACTTACAGGAGTGCCGAATGTGAGATTAACATGGACCCCAACATCAAGGTTGGGACATTGCTTCAACATCTCTACGCTTTCTTCAAAACTCGGCAGATTCGGCATTAAAGATGTGGAGCGAACAACACCAAGCCGATGCGCCTCCATTATACCACGGCTTACTCCCGGCGTAAGGCCGAAATCATCCGCATTAAATATTATCCATTTACTCAATATAATTCTCCCGAAATAATATCCCACAAGAAATTATTAATTAAAATTCCTTGTTCTCTATAATCCGACAAAAATCTTTTTATTCCTCCAATAAATTGTCAATGACTTTCATTCTTGATAGTATCCCAAAGGAGGGATATAATCGCAGGATATCCAATAATGAAAACAATGTGGGATTCGATAATCTATGAAAAACACTTGCCCGGGAGGAATAAATGAAGAAAAATATATTTAAAGGCAGCCCCGATAAAGTTACTTGTGTCATACCCTGCGCCGGAGAAGGAACAAGATTGCAGGGCGACATAGCGGGAAATGAGAGAATCGCCAAGGCAATGGTTCCCATAGCGGGGAAACCCATTATTTGGAATGTTGTTAATTATTGGAGTCAATTTGCCGATGAGTTTATTTTTATAGTAAAATTCCAGATGGAAAAAATTATGGAATATATCGACGGTCTCCCCATAAAAAGCTCATTTATCGAGCAGAAGGAATTGAGGGGTATTGCATATGCCCTGTCACTTACCGAGAATATGGTCAGCGATAATTTCATAATGGTCCTGGGCGACTGCCTGTGCAAGGGTAACTTTGATTTTCCTGCGGACATGGGTATGGGAGTGGGTGTATGGCCGACTGATCGGGAAGAGGACATAAAGAGGAGCTATTCAGTTAAAATAGAGGATAACAGGATTCTTCAAGTTGTGGAAAAACCAAAATTACTTGTAAATAACCTTTGCGGTATGGGATTTTATTTTTTTAACAGGAAAGTTTTCGATTATATAAGAAAAACAAAACCCTCAAAACTCCGCAATGAGGTTGAGATTACCGACACATTGCAGGAAATAATAAACGGTGGAGACATCCTTCACCCGTTACATTTTAACGGGGAATACCTCAATGTAACATACGCAGAAGATATCGAAAGAGCTGAAATCTTAATCAGGAATGAGGTATCCGGTTGAATATTCAATCCCTGTGGGCAGGATTTAAAGGTTTAGTCAAAATCGCAAGAAAAAAGGATTTAAAACATGCCATAAACAGGCTCTGGTTTTATATCCTCTGGGATGATAAAAAGCTGAGAGAGTTTTTTCTTATCAAACTTTTTCCCTGGGCTGTGACATTCCCGCCTTTTGTCGAAGTTGAAACTACAACCCGATGTAACCTGCGCTGTATAATGTGCGAGCATACATACTGGAAAGAAAAATGCCGCGATATGACATTTGAAGAATTCAAGGGAATTGTTGACCAATTCAAGCTCAGGTGGATAGGAGTCACGGGCATCGGCGAGAGCTTTCTAAATAAAGATTTCATGAAAATGCTCGAGTATATCAAATCAAAGAGCATCCTCGTAGAACTCTTCGACACATTTTATTTCCTTGACGAAGAAATGGTAACAAGACTTCTCCAGATGGGAATAGACAGAATACTCATCTCTTTTGACGCCGCCACGAAGGAGACATACGAGAAGATAAGGGTAGGCTCAAAATACGAGCGGGTTGTAAAGAATATCAAAAAAGCGTTTCAACTAAAAAAAGAAATGAACGATGATATCAGTAAGATCAATTTTCACTATATTATTTCGAAGCCTAACCTTCATGAGGTTCCAAAATATATTGACTTCGTAAACGAAATGAGGCAGGGACAGGATACATTTATTATGTTTACGGCATTGTTGCATGCTTACGACGAAATCGAGCAATATGTAACGGAAATACCTCAGGAAATTATTGACGAAACAGAGAAAAAAGCAAAAAAGGCCGGCATTCCTATAACATGGAATATGAATGTGCCCTCAAAGAAAGATGACATATCCCATTGTACAAGTTGGATACAACCTTTCATCTTCTCCTCGGGAGAAGTCATTCCATGTTGTGCCGGGAACGAAGCCAATAAGAGGGATTTCCAAAAAAAATACAGCTTTGGAAATGTTTTCAAGTCCAGTTTTAGGGATATTTGGAACGGTGAGAAGTATAAGAGGTTTCGTGAGAAAATTCATAATGGAGAGACCCCCATTCACTGTAGGGATTGCTCAATATATGATACAAATTATGAGACCGATGAGGAATTCGAGAAGCTTTATAAGTGAATGAAATAAGGAATATGTGAAAATGAGGAAATGAGGATTTTTACCTCTAAGGAAATGAGGAAATGAGGAAATGAGGAATACTGTAATTTCCGGTCATTGTCCTTTGTGGTCTTTGCGGTTAAAAAATGTCATTATAAATACACCGGAATACAAATTCTGACAACCAACCTTCAAACGCTTAAAAGAAAGGTTTTGTATATGTTCTTTGTAAATCCCGACTCCAGGGTCAACAGAAACATACCCAATATGGCTCTTGCCTTTGCATCCACACATTACGGTTGCCAAGTTGTGGATCATAATACGGTGCCCGATCCCAAAAATCGTTTTCTTGACATTGACGATGGCGATATGGTTATATCGGTTCGATCCCTCAACTATTCCGAGGCCGGGAGAATCGCAAAAGCATATAAAGAAAAATATCCAGATGCAAGGATCCGCTCCCTGTCAGGCTTCCTTGATATACAATGCTGTTACCCGTTTCTTGATTTTGAGGACAAGCTTGTATATGACAGGCTTTTCTCGGACGAATTCCCGTTCCCCGATTATGAGCTTTTCGACAGTATCGAGCTTTTCAGGAAAAAATGGGCGGAAGGCAAATGGAATTTCCCGCTGATGACAAGCCTGGGGTGTCCGTTCCTGTGTACATATTGCGCCAGCAGGAATCGTCAATACTATATGCGCTCGGTGGATCATTGCATTGAGGAGTTGAAAATCGCTCAAAAAAAATGGAAATTTGGCAGTTTCGAAGTTCTGGACGATTGTTTCAATGTTAAAAAGGACAGGGTTATTGAATTCTGTGAAAAAGTGAAACCCATGAAACTAAATTGGTTCTGTACGAACGGTCTGCGGGCGGATCTTTTTGACGAGGAGATTGCAAGGAGCTTGAAAGAGTCCGGGTGTGCATTCCTGAGCTTCGGCATAGAATCCATTGACCCGGAAACATTGAGACTTGTTAAGAAGGGTGAGACCGTGGACCAGATAGAGAGAGCGGTCAATATTGCGGTGGAGCACTTCGAACATGTGAACGGCTATTTTATAATCGGCCTCCCCGGGTCAAGCTTCGAGAAAGACCTCAGGGCGCTTGAATGGGCGAAAAAACACAGGATCAACTCCCACTTCAGTTTTTATGTGCCGCCGGAGAAGGGAGACCGTCACAGCGACAGTTATCTGCCCGACGACGCTATATTTTATGGTGAGCAGGCAAGGCCATACTCGGACTCATACCCTCAAGAGGAGCAGATGAAGCTGTATAAAATGACCGAAGAAATGCGGTATCGTGAGCCCCCGAGAGAAAATATAATAAAGCGCGGGTTGAGAAAATTGAGAAATATGATCAGCGGATAGAGGAATACGGAAGTCAGAAGTCGGATGTCAGAAGTTGGAATGAGGAATGTATGAAATTTAGGAAATGAAGATTTTTTTTCTAAGGAAATGAGGAAATAAGGAATACGGATAACAGAAATCGATGGTCAGTAGTCGATTATCGGTTGTCGAATCTCGTTTCCCACCTCTCATATCCCATTTCCAGATGATGGAGGCAAAAATGGTATATCCCTACAAAAGTCCCAAGGATGAAACCGTCGGGGAAATAAGAGCCAGGCAACTTGCAAAAATCAAGGATTATATTGAATTTGCATACCATAATACGCCCTATTACAGGGATCTTTTTGATAAGAATAATATCAAGCCCCGGGACATTTCAAGCTTTGATGATTTCCGGAGAATCCCCATAACAACAAAGGATGATCTCAGGAAACAGAATTCCGGTTTTTTTGGCGCGCCGGAAGAAGAATGGATCGACATGTCCTGCACCTCGGGGACAACAGGAGAATCGGTCTATATACCGTTTACCCGTAACGACATGAAAAGAATTGCCGTTTGGGGCGCACAGACATTGAGATTGTCCGGAATCAATGAAACCGACAGGATTCATCTTGCCATGCCCATGTGCGCATGGATGTGGATGGCGGGATTCGGATTCTATATATGCTTTTCAACTGCAGGGGTTTGCGTCTTGAGGTTTGGTCCCGGGTTCTCCGGGAAATCTCTGGAGATAATCAAGAATCTCTCGGCCACGGCAATTATTGGAGTACCGTCATACCTGGTGAAGCTTGGCGAGATGAGAGAGCGCATGCAGATTGAAACATCTATTAAAAGAGTATTCACAATTGGTGAGAATATATTGAATAAGGATCTCACAAAGAACGCCCTGGGTAAGAAACTTGAGGAGTTATGGAAAACTGAGGTTTTCTCCTGCTACGGTGCAACTGAAGGAACATTCCTTGGCGTGGAATGTGACAGGTTTTGCGGGCATCACATCAATCCCGACGAGGTCTATGTGGAGATTCTTGATCCCGATACCCTGGAGCCTGTGAAAGACGGCGAAGAAGGACTTGTCACAATAACTCCCATAGGCGCCAGGGGGCTGACACTTTTACGCTATGTTAACGGCGATATGTCATTCATTATCCCCGGAAGGTGTCCCTGTGGAAGAATGCTGCAAAGAGTGGGGCCGGTATTTGCAAGAATTGATCAAATGATGAAAGTCAAGGGTGTCATGATATATCCCGATGCGATAAAGAACATAATCGCTGGAACAGGCAAGATCGACCTTTTCCAGATGGAAGCATATACCGAGAATTTCTCCAATCTTGTCAGGATATATGTGCCGTCGTATGCAGATGAGGAGACTGACAGAAAATCCGCCATCGATATCCGGGAGAGGATTCGCCTGGAATTGGGAGTTACTCTTGAAGTAAAGTCCATCTCCAGGGAGATACTCCAGGGTATGATATTTCCCCCGGGCAAGGGAAAACCTGTGACATTTGTGGATAAGAGATCGAAACAGTGAGTTTGGCATGGAAAAAGCAATCCTGATAACATCCATAAAGAAGATAAATGAGCATTTAAATAAACCTGATAAATATGACAGGCTCTATTTTGGATCTGAATTTTGTACGCATATGATACCGGGGGTTGAAGAGCTGGTTGAAGTGTTCTCGCTTTGCGAGGTACTTAACATGGAGTTTACCCTGGTTACTCCTTTCCTTGATGAAAGCGGAATTGGCAAAGTAGCTAAATTACTCGATTTCCTGGATTACAAACATCTTTACCCGGAAATTTTGATTTGCGACTGGGGAATGTTGCATTACATTTCGATGAATTTCAATAACAAATTCCCACTTGTACTGGGAAGGATCCTGGCGAAGCAAAAGACCGGACCCAGGATAGAGATGATAAGGGATGTTCTGCCCTCTGCATATAAATCCTCAATGAAAACCCATGTTGACATTCCTGTGTTTACAGAATTTTTGAGAAGTATGGGAGTTGAACGGGTTGACCTGGATATCCCCCTGCAGGGACTGGATGTTGAAATGCCCGTCGATTTTGCTATATCGCTTTACTACCCATATACTTACATTTCCACAACAAGGCGTTGTCCCATAAGAGAAACAGGAAAATGTGACTGTAACGAATATTCATTCAAACTTTCCTCAGGGAATATGCCAGTTGAGCTTTACGCCAGGGGAAATACCGTTTTCTTTAAACATGAAAGACTTCCCCGGTTGAAGAAGAATATTAAATACGACAGGATAGTGTTTCAACCATAACGGAAGTCAGACGTCAGATGCCGGAGGTCAGAGGGCAGATCCCATTTCCCGCTTCTCATTTCTCGCCTCCAGTATAATGGAAAGGAATTGCAATGAAAGTAGCTCTTATTCACCCACATGATATGAAATACCACGGGGAGAGAGAAATAATGAACGACGTCTCCCATGTCGAGGGGTATGAAAATTTCCCCGACCTGGGACTCCTCTCCATCGCTCCGCTTTTCGGCAAGGGATGGGAGATAAAATACATCGACGAGGATTACCTTGCACAAAACGATCTCGCCCGCTCCTACCTCGATGAGAATTTCGACCTTGTATGTATTACTGCAATGAATCATCAGGCATATCAGGCGTATAGGATTGCAAAACACTTTAGAACAAGGGGAATTTATACCGTTATGGGTGGCATGCACGCTTCCGCACTGCCTGATGAGGTGCTTGAAAATGTGGATACGGTTATCGTCGGAGAAGGCGAGGAAGCTTTTTCAGAGTTCCTCAAAGACTTTGTCTGGGGAAAAACAAAACGGATATACAGGGCGAAGGGAAACGCGGACCTCACATTATTCGCCTCACCTGCATTTGAAATCGTCGAAAATCTTGAATGGTATAGCAAGTACCCACTCTTCGCCACAAGGGGATGCCCGCGCAACTGTGATTTCTGTTGCCTCGGCGAAGTATATGGGCATACATACAGGAAGAAAGATCCCTCCCAGGTGTTTGCCGAGATTCAGAATCTAAAAAAGCTGATACCTTCGCCGTTCATCTCGTTTGCCGATGAGAATATGCTCGTTGATAAAAAATGGAGCAGGCAACTTGCAAACGCTTTGAAGCCCCTCGATATAAAGTGGGAAGCATATTGTGATATATCGATTGCGGAAGACGATGAGCTTCTCGGACTTCTCAGGGAATCGGGATGTGTCGAGCTTATTATAGGATTCGAAACCGTCGATCCCCGGAATCTGGAAAAGGTGGAGCCCTGGAAGGCCAAAAAAATTAAGACATACGGTGAAGCTATAAGGAGGATCGAATCTCATGAAATTGGAGTTCTTGCATGTTTTGTCGTGGGATTCGATTATGACGATAAGGATACATTCAAAAAACTCAGGGACTTTTTATGCGAAAACCCCGTATTCGAGCTTGATATCGCCGTCCTGACACCAATGCCCGGTACCAGGCTTCATTCAAGACTCAGGAAAGAAGGCAGATTATTCGAGGAGAAATGGGACGATTACACATGGTATAATGTGAATTTTAGTCCTGAAAACCTGACACCACAGGAAATCAAAGACGGCATAAAATGGGTGTTTGACGAATATGAGATAATGAAAAAAGCCGGCATCAAAGGTGACCTGTATTCAAAAATCGCTTCCCGTTTCCCGGATATGGAAGGCAGGAATTAGGGGGCAGGAAAAGAGGAATATAGGAATTTTAACCTCTAAGGAAATAAGGAAATAAGGAAAATGGAGGGTGGAGGACAGATGCCGGAAGCCAGAGGCCGGATCTGTAGGAGGGACGTCTCGTCCCGATAGACGGAGAATGGATAATGGAGGCCGGATTTCGTTTCTCAATTCCCATTTCTATTACCGGTAGCGGAGGTTTTTAAACCTCCCATGAGATTGTCCCCCGGTTTTAACCCGGGGGAAGAGAGGAATCCCAACTCCCGGATTCTTATTTTCTCTTCGAAAACCTGACGCTTGCATCCTCAATTATCGCTCTGGAGCGTGTTCTGAGCCAGACTGCCATTACAATGGAAAAGATCAGGAGAATCATTATGCCTACTCGCAGGGACCTGACATTGTCCTGAACATCAACTGGTAACAGGGCAAGGTTAATATTGACCAGGCCAACCTGGGAAATAAGGGCAACCCAGAATATCAATGCAAAGAAATTACTGTAATTGAGCAAACCCTGCGACCTTGTCTGAACAGCTTCCTGCTCCAGATGCATCTCATCAATCTGGGAGACCACTTTTCTCATTTTCTTTATGAGGGCGTCTATGTCTTCAACTTCCCACTCGGATAAAATCTTATTGAATTCGTCGGGAGACTTGTTGCTGAGTCCTATGATCATGAAAAAGATGACCATTATAATCAGACCGCCGGCAATACTTGTGGCCGGAATCATCATGAAATTGGGATCTTTGAAGGCGACATATACCATGAGGGCGATAACGCCCATAATAATCAGAAAAATATAAGGCTTTATGAGGAATTTGGCGAAGTTTCTTGCGAAATGATAAAAACCGCCTTCCTTGAGCCTGACAGCCGTGGCGAACCCGCTCCTCGCTTCCAGGTTCTTGGAATCATAATGAAGCGCTTTTGCAAATTGATCCATCGAATTTGATAGATAATCGTTATGTAGATAGTATTCGCCAATTTTGTTATAGGGAAAAACGGTTTCTTTATTATAAGGGAATGGAGGCTCATAGACAAGGTCGTCAATACCTTCAAGGAACTCCTTCTGCTTGGCGCTGCGAATGACTTCTTTGAGTTTTGGCGTGTCCTCGTTCAGTCTCTTGGCCTTGTATGCGGCATCAAGGGCATCATCAAAACGACCGCGATGAATTAAAAAGGTTGCATATTCAATATGATAAAGAGGTTCATTGGGGATATATCGAATAGCCTTCCTGATGTTTTCTTCCGCCCCTTCCATGTCCCCCGAATTCCACTGGACAATACCGAGAAGGAACTTGTGGTAATAATTGTCCTTATCCTTGGCAATTGCCGTTTGTATGGCAATATCTGCTCCTTTTAAATCACCCAGGCCTCTCAATGCAAGTGCTTTGTAATGAAGCGCCAATGGAAATTCACTCCGCAACTTAAGTGCCTGCTTGGTGAAAACCAACATTCTCTCATAATTCTTGAGTTTGAAATTTGCATAGGCCATCAAGAGGGCGTCTTCGGTTGTGGTGGCTTTTGGTTCCATATCCTCATAACTCTTTCTTATTTATTACCATGGGAGGATTTACAGCTATCGAAGGTATATTTCTTACTTAAAATAGATTTTCCTTTAATAACTTCATTGCTTGGCCTTAAATAAGTAAAAAATCGTTATTTTATTTTGGAAGTGAGTAAAATGTCGGATTTCAAATTACATTCTCCTTACCCGCCCAAGGGAGATCAGGAAAAAGCTATAGAGGATCTTGCACATAGTGTTGTCACTGGAAATAGGCAACAAACCCTGCTGGGAGTTACAGGATCGGGAAAAACATTTACTATGGCAAATGTCATTGAAAAAGTCGGCAAACCGGCGCTTATAATTTCACATAATAAGACTCTTGCCGCCCAGTTATGTACCGAATTCAGGGAGTTTTTCCCGAATAACCCGGTGGAGTATTTTGTCAGTTATTATGATTACTACCAACCGGAAGCCTATTTGCCGGCTTCTGATACATATATTGAAAAGGACTCCTCCATAAATAATGATATCGATCGTCTAAGACATGCCGCCACGCAGGCGGTGCTGGAAAGGGACGATGTCATTGTTGTCGCCAGTGTCTCCTGCATATATGGACTGGGGTCACCGGAGGATTACCAGGATTCGGTATTGTGGCTCTCAGAGGGTATCGAAACGGATCTGGAATCTATTCTGGAAAAACTCGTCAATATGCAATTCAACCGCACAACAATTCCACCGGAAAGGGGACAATTCAGACTCAGGGGAGAGATACTGGAGATTCACCCCGTTGACAAGGAGAGGATAATAAGGGCGGATTTCTTTGGCGATGAAATCGAGCAATTATCCGTCTATCACCCGGTTACCGGCGAAATCCTCAGCAATCCAAAGAAAATATTTGTCTATCCCGCAAAGCACTTTATTACACCGGGTCCCAAAATTGCAAAGGCGATAAGGGCGATAGAAGATGAACTCAGAGAAAGAATACAATATTTCAGGGAGAGAAATATGCTCCTGGAAGCGCAGAGAATAGAGATGAAAACAAATTACGACCTGGAGCTTCTACAGGAACTAGGCTACTGCAACGGGATCGAAAATTACTCCCGGCATCTAACGGGACGTGCACCGGGACAGCCTCCAGCTACTTTAATCGACTATTTTCCGGATAATTTTCTCGTTTTTCTTGATGAGTCACATGTTACAATACCACAATTACATGGAATGCAGCATGGTGACAGAGGCAGAAAAAAGAACCTTATAGATCACGGATTTCGACTCCCCAGCGCATACGATAACCGCCCTCTCGCATTTGAGGAGTTCATGCAAAAAGTCCCCCAGCTTGTATATGTATCCGCAACGCCCGGAAAATACGAAACGAAAGAATCCCCCGTGATTATCGAGCAAATCATCCGCCCGACAGGACTTGTTGACCCGGAGATAATTATCAGGCCCGTTACACACCAGGTGGATGACCTGATTGGAGAGGTCAAAAAGCGTGCCGCCAAAAACGAGAGGGTGCTTGTAACAACCCTTACGAAAAAAATGGCGGAGGATCTTGCAGATTACCTGGCACAGGTGAATATATCAACACGCTATCTCCATTCAAGTATTGACACGCTGGAGAGAATCGAGATACTCCGGGATCTGAGACTTGGCAAATTCGACTGCCTCGTGGGAGTAAACCTGTTAAGGGAAGGACTCGACCTGCCGGAAGTAAGCCTTGTCGCGGTGCTGGATGCCGACAAGGAGGGGTTCCTCCGCTCCGAGACATCCCTGGTGCAGACCATGGGCCGGGCGGCAAGGAATGTGAGCGGGACTGTAATATTATACGCCGACAATATCACCGGTTCCATAGAAAGAGCGGTAAGGGAAACCGAGAGAAGGCGCGGGATACAGTTGGCATATAATAAGGAGCATGGGATAATCCCCAAAACAATAAGAAAAGCTGTAAGGGATATATTAGAAGGTCTGACCCTTGGCGAAACGGCGGATGTGTTAAAGGTGGAAAGGAAAGAAGAGTTGAGTGTTTCCGCCATCGAGAGACTCGTAAAAGATATTGAAAAAACAATGAAAGAAGCGGCAAAGCGAATGGAATTCGAAACCGCCGCCGCCCTCCGGGATGAGATGTTTGAATTAAGAAGAGAGATAAAAAAACGCATAGAATCAACCCCGGTGGGATTGATAGAGGAGGACTGATGGCGGAGGTTGGAAGTTGGAGGTTGGAGAATGGATAACGGATCCCGCTTCCCGCTTCTCGTCTCTCGCCTCCCGCATAATGCCTGCTGATCTGCACGGGGATTTTTTATCCCGTCTTGACAATGTAAATAGAATGTAGTAATGTTTTTTATGGTGGAGGTCAAACAAATGCTTCATACACTTGAACAATTGAGGTTAAGGCGATCTGAAATCCTCAATATTACAGACAAATGGGGAGCTTATAATGTCCGGGTATTTGGCTCATTTGCCCGGGGGGAGGCTGATGAGGACAGTGATATCGATCTTCTTGTCAACCTGAAACCAGGATTTACTTTGATGGATCTTGGGGGATTATTAATGGATTTACAGGAATTTCTGGGACGAAAAATTGATGCAACCACCGATGGGGGTCTTCATTGGTATATAAAGGACAAGATCCTCAAGGAGGCGGTGAAATTATGAGGGACGATAAATTTTATCTGATCTATATTCTGGAGAGTATAAAAGAATTGGAAGGCTATGTAGAAGGCGGAAAGGCAGAATTTGAAAAATCTCACCTGATTCAGGATGCATCTGCCAGGAAATTACATGTCATCACTGAATCGACTCAGAGACTTTCGGATAAAATAAAGAATTCCCATGCCGAGGTAAACTGGAGGAGAATATCCGGTTTTAGAAATGTTATGGTCCACGACTATCTGGGTTTGGAGTTGAATGAGGTATGGAAAGTTATAAAAATAGACATTCCTCAATTAAAAAAAACTATAGAGAACCTTTTAAATGAAGTATAGTAAAAATTGAGTATAATCTATTATAACTTCACGTTTTGTCATTTCCCCTCGGTTGCCATAGTCTATCCTGAGAATTATAAGAATAATCCCGGGATAAAATCCTTTCTAACCTTTTGCAAATTGAACGATATTTTCCCTTCGTTAAATTATAATTATCGTTTTCTCCGCCGCAGGAAAATAATAAAGACGAAAAAGCTTGCCCGGATGAAAATTTTCTCTCTCGAACATTCGTTAAAACCGTTGACCGTGTATTTCTTCGAAGATTTTCGGCAAAGTCAAAGATTATTTTCGGGGTCAGCAGTTGAGTGTTTTCATCCAAAAAATCAAGGAGCCTCCTTGTTTGGGAGAGAATTAATCTACCCATTGCCAAATGATTTCCTGAACTCCCATACGCTTCCCGGTAGATTTTGAGATATTCATTCGTTCTCCTTGTTACTTGAGATCTTTCGTTTTCCTCCTTCGCATTCACATCCGCGCCTCTGGATATGAGGAGTTCGACTTCCTCTACATCCCCACTTCTTGCCGCTTTATGAAGTGGAGTCTCACCATCTTCGTCTCTTTTATTAACATCAATTGTTTCTGAATACCCTGTATTAATACTTTTAACTTTTATTCGCTTGTTTCTGATTGATAAGGGATTTCGAGAAACTGTCGGTTTAACTTTTTTCCTCACAGGGATAGCGGATTTAGAACTAATTAAGCTGCTTTGAGAAATAACTAAACCAGTCGGGGGAATCATTGATTTTTCTTTTAGCCGTGTATCCAGCATCTCCAGGATTATATCCGCCGACTCAGGCCTGTTGTCCCTGTTGAAATCGAGCATTGACATAATTATATCATTTAAATAATCGGGGACTTTCGAATTCAGCCCTTTTACCGACTCAAATTTAAATGGCTCACAGGAAGGATCCTGGGGATCGACTCCCGTTAAAAGGAAGTGCATCATTGCCCCCAGGGAATACAGGTCGCTTCGGGGGTCTGTAAATCCCTTATATTGCTCCGGTGAGGAGTAACCGGGAGTGCCGATGAGGGTTCCCTTTGTTTGAGGCATGAACAATCGTGCGATTCCAAAGTCTATCAGGAATATGGTTTTATTCTGAATCATGACGTTGGAAGGTTTCATGTCACGGTATATCACGGGAGGCTTCTGTGAGTGGAGATAGGAGAGAATACTGAGAATTTGCCGGAAATAATTGAGAGATTCGTCAATAGGGAGAGGATTTTTTATCAATTCATTCATCAAAGTTTCCAGGTCTTCACCTTCGATGAATGTCATAACAAGGAAATGAGCAGGTTTACCGGAATCGGGATCATTTCCAATAAAAAAATCGCTCACATTGGGAAGTCCGCCATGATGGAGTTTTGACAGAATACGCGATTCCTCAAGGAATCTTCTTTTAGCATATTTTTCCCCTTCAGGATCTCCAATGACAGGGATCAGCTTTTTAACGGCGACCGATATATCAAGGCGGGTATCGTGAGCTTTATATATACATCCCATATTGCCGGATTTTATAACGGCTTTTATTTCGTAGCGATTATCAAGAAGGCGAAACTTTTGAGTTCCCTTATTCGGGAGTTGTTTGATTTGTTCTCCGCATCTAAAGCAAAAGTATGCCTCGTCAGGATTCTCAGCGCCGCAATCATTACAATATACAGACAAATTCAATCCCCCATATCTGGAAAAATTAATGACATGTATTTCTTGGGAATGTATGTTGTGTCCTTTATTAATATTTATCAGGAGTTACGCAAACGTCATTCCGATCAATTTATTTTTCTTTTCGCCATGAAAAGACATAAAAAAGAAACACTAAACCCAACTTTGTAGGAGTGGCATCTTGTCACAATAATCGAGGTTGGAAGCCTCTCCTGCAGTTAGAGGTCTGAATAAACTCAAAATAAAAGATTGGAAATTGGATCCAACTTCCAACCTCAAACTTCCATCTTCTTCTCCGTGCCCTTCGTGTCTCCGTGGTAAATCCGGCCTCCGTTTTCCGTTTTCCGTTCCTATTTCACCATGAAATCCATCAACATATCCCTTGTTTCCTCGTCAACGGCAACAGCGGCGTCGAGAATATCATTGACGGTTGCCATTGTTTCTTTTACCGGGTTCGCCTTTCTCTCCAGGAACTTATACTCGTAATGATTCCAGTTCAGGCATTCCACGAACTTGAATTTATCCGGTTCTTTCTCGGATTTCAGGGCGAAGTTTTTCCATGCTGCCGCCTCCACGGGTAGAAGGTTGATTCGAAGCTGGACTTCCTCCGGATCGACCTGTTTGTTTTTCAACTCGTCTCTTCGATCCTGTATTTCTCCCCATCTTTCCCTGATCCAACCTGCCCTGTCAATTATCTGCGCCGGCGAAAAATCACGGATCGATTTGCCAAGAGGATTTAGAAGAAGGAATATGGTTTTATCAAATTCCTCCAGAAATGGAATTACATGGTATGCTTTTGGATGATCGAGCATATCCGACAATACCGGGGCAAATATCTCTATCTTCCTGAAATCCGAGTCTATTTCTTTATGCAGGAGAACCTGCCGGGTCTCTCGTACCAGGAAGAAGCTTGCGCGGTTATAAACCTCAAGCCAGCGACGATATTCCTTTCCCCCTATAAGGTAAGGTTCCACATCCCCTTTCTCCGAGTCAACCCGAAAAATCGGATTGTCATCATCAAATGTCCTGTTCAGGTTAAGAAGCTCCCTGAGCATTATCGGGGATACATAAACGTCTTCCTCGGCTCTTGCCCCCTCTTTCCTGGCGCGGTAAGGGTCAATTGTTACTACATTATCATGGAGAAGATCATGCACAATAGCTTTCCCCACCCCCGGAGCCCCCAGAATACATAGATTAACTTTCATATTGCAACCTCCTTTAAAAACCAACATTTTAGATGTCCATAATAAAATATTTCTTCATATTCCCTTGTTAACCTTCTGCAATAAATGGTTAAATATTATATTTATTCACCACAGAGATCGTGGAGGACTCAGAGAATTTTCTTTTTTTCATCTCCGTACCTTCGTGCTTTTAACGTTCTTTATGGTTGAGAATTAAAGGCGAACATAAGGATTTGAGTAGTGAAGAAAATCCTTCCAATTCATAAGGCGCAATTACTATCTTATGTGAAATTGCCGGTAAGGATGTTGGATTTTTTATAAAATTTAATTTGCAGAAATAAACGTAATGATTGCAGGCATCATGTTATAAAATGGAAGATGGAGAAAAATGACGGGAAGGATTCTGCTGCAGCAGAACAAAATTTGAAGTATTAACAATAGTATGATATACTCGAAATCGCATGATTTGAAAAAGAGAATGGAGATAAAAAAATGACTATTAAAAATGCATACTACCCGCCATTTACCCAGATTGCGGGAAGGAAAACTTGTTACGATAAACAATCGAAAACCGACAAAATTGGAATGAAAGGCGATAGGGCAGAGATTTCCAGGAGCTATGATTACATCCCCCAAGGTATGTTTGACCCGATAAAAAGACCGGCCAGAAGCCTGCGTATGAAGCGAGGAGATACTAAACTATTAACCCTGGCGGGAAGCTATGTTGAATTCTGGTGGCTCGTCGGACTGATGAACACAAACCCGACAAATGTAACCCTTGCAGGAATTCGGCAACTTTATGGCAAGGCTTCGATAACGGGATTAAGAAAGGCGATAAGAAGAAAACACTCCTGAAGGTTATCAATAAGAGGGAGAATATGAGGGAGAATATAATAATATGATGGATCTTGAATACGGGATACAAAGATATAGTAGATCCTGAATATCAAGAATCAATCTTTTGCCCCGGGGAGAATGGCTCAGAAGATTCAGGAATAAATCCGAGGCAGAGAGTATGGTGGTTGAATTTAACAGGGAATATCCTGAATTGTGGAAGAAGATGATGAAGAACAGCTAAAGGATATGCTTTGAAATCGAAATAAATAAACGGGCAGGAAGTATAACAACCCTGCCCGTTTTTTATTTTATCAACATGGATCGTCCTTGGAACTTACATGCGACATTAAGTCTTGCTATTATGGCAATAGAGAAAGCTCGAAAACCAGGAGGAATAATGATGAAAATCATAAGCTCGATTCTAAATAAATTCCGCCGGGGACGGATGATAAATGTGCATAAAAATAGTGAAGCAGGTATCGCCGGGGACCAGATTGATATTAAAGATAAGGTCTGTTTATCTTCGGGATCAGGCGAAGAGAAGAATTCAATGACACTGAAGGACGCGGCAATCTCCGGGGGCGTTGGCTTTGCCATTGGTCTGGGAATGGGAAACAGTGGCAGAATCAAAGAATTGGAAAATCAGATCAAATCTCTAAAATTTCATAATAAGATGAAACGGGACATTGGCTTCTGGAATGAAGAACAAGACGGTCCTGAGCCTTCCCTGACCCCCCTTGAATTAAAGGCAATTAAAATGATGTGTAAAGATAGATATAAAAAATACGGGGGTAAGCCCGGAAGAGAACGCGAGCAATTCTATAAGGATATTTATAAAAATGTACCGGAAGCCAGAACTATGGAGGATATGAGGAAGATGGAACCTGAAACCTGGCTGAAATTGATGAAAATGATATAGTGAGGATTTTACGGTAACAGAAACCAAAATGCAGGCAGGAAGTATAAAAACCTGCCCGTTTTTTATCTTACAGGAGTTACTCAAACGTCATTCCGAACTTGTTTCGGAATCTAATAATGACACCGTTCTTTTGAATAGATCCTGAAACAAGTTCTGATCTTTATATACATTTCTTTAGAGTAACATTGACAATAAGGCACCAATTGGTTTTAAGACAACACCACAATTTATTGTGGTGGGAGGGAGAATGGCTTAGCCACGCCGTCTCAGCCTCTTCAGAGGCTTCCAGATTCTGAAGGTTAACGGTGTATCGGGAATAAGAATAAACAGGAATAGCTTCATTCAAATTGTGGAAAAGGCGGCATAAAACTGTGGGTGAGAAAGAACCGGTAAACCGTTAAACTTGACAACGGTAACTTAGCTGAAATCGACATGTTATCATAACGGTTCTTAAGCCTCTCGTGGTTGATTTGGTGCGGTTCAGGAGGTGTAACCACCAAAAAATACAGTGGACCTAGAACCGGGTTGTTGTCTTCGAAACACCATCTTGAAATGCTCCCTTAAATTGGCGAAGGAAAGGAGTGGCAGAACCTTTACTTCCAACTCCCTGTCAAGTTCGGGGTCAATTATATTAAGGCGAGACTATCAAGTTTTCCCATGTTAAATTTTTGAAACTTACCGTTGTCAAGTGAAACGGTTAAACACCCAGTGTTTAGGGCTTCTGCCTACCACCCGATTAAAATTGGGTGTTGTCCTAAAAATGTCATCAAAGATTAGAAATAAGTTCAGGATGACAAATTCAAGCCGTTTCTTCTTAATAATGTGTAAGTCCTGATCTTAAATAATATGGAACTTCTTTGGAACTTACATGCGACATTTGGAAATGCTATTGTAATGATAGAGAAAGTACGAAGCATATAAAACAAGGAGGAAGAATAATGAATGTCTTAACTTCAATCAAACATAAACTTCATATAGGGCGAGAGATACCGATGGGTGAAAATAGTAAAACCGGCGAAACCGGGGCGAAAATCGATACCCAAGACAAGGTCAGTTTATCATCGGGCTCAGGTGAAGAGAAAAATTCGATGTCATTGAAAGACGCGGCAACTTCCGGCGGCGTTGGCTTTGCCATTGGTCTGGGAATGGGAAACCGGGGCGCAATCAATGAAATTAAAGAAAAAATCGGATTCTCCAAATCCGGTGATAAGACCAACTCCCAAATATCAGGAAACAAGGGAGAGGAACCCCCAATAACCGCAAAGGAATTTAAAGCATTAAAAAAGATATACAGGAAAGAATATTGGGAAGGTTTCAGAAGTGGAGAACAATATAAGCCAAATTGTTATTCCGGCATGATGCGTAATGTGCAATACGGCTTATGGACAGGAGCAGGCATCGCTTTTTTATCTTTTCTCGTTGGAGTAACGGCTCCTTTGACATTGGGCGCCATTCTTGTCGGGCCGGCGCTCATCTGCGGAACTGTGGCGGGAGATGTAGATGGAAGAGATAACGGAAAACACTACAGGAATGAGTGGAAGAATGTTTTTTCGGAAAAATCTGAAGCCGAGAGTATGGTTGCGCTCAACAAAGAATATCCCGATATATGGATGAAGATGATGAAATAAGATTAACCGGGTTTAAATAGTAACAGAAACTTAAATACGGGCAGGAAGTATAACAACCCTGCCCGTTTTTTATTTTATCAACATGGATCGTCTTTGGAACTTACATGCGACATTAACTTCTGCTACTATCACAATAGAGAAAGTTCAAAAAAACAAGGAGAAAAAATAATGAATGTTTTAACTTCAATCAAACATAAACTTCACATCGGGCGAGAGATACCGATAGGTAAAAATAATGAAACGGGCGAAACCGGGGCGCAAATCAATACCCAAGATAAGGTCAGTTTATCATCGGGCTCAGATGAAGAGAAAACTTCGATGTCATTGAAAGACGCGGCAACTTCCGGCGGTGTCGGCTTTGCTATTGGTCTGGGAGTGGGAAACAACGGCAGAATCAAGAATCTGGAAAATGAAATGAATACCATGAAATCAGGGGAAAAATTAGGTCCTCCCATGACAATGGAGGACGGCAAGGAACCTTCAGTAACCCCCAGAGAGATGAAGGCGTTAAAAATGATTTCCAGACAAGCTTTCCGGGATGAATTCATATATGATGATTCTGCTGGTTGGGGAGTGATTTCAGGGGCTATTGGTGCTTTACCGGGGCTTATGGTAGCCACCGCTTTCCCTGCAATAGGATTAGGTATTATTGGGGCAAGTGTCTTGACCGGCGTAACCATCGCGGGTTGTTCATCAGGACGTACCGCGGCAAAACAAGCCAGGAAAAAATGGCTTGGCAAATTTGGAAACCAGTCTGAAGCTGAGAGTATGAAGGAATTTAACAAGGGATACCCTGAATTGTGGTTGAAGATGCTGAAAAAAGGTTAGAGGATTTTGATAGTAACTGAAACTAAAATATGGGCAGGAAGTCTAAATGACTCCTGCCTGTTTTTATTATAATCTGGAACATCTTTGGAACTTACATGCGACATAAAATCCAGGTATTATAACAATAGAAGAAATTCACTATACGATTTCCCGAAATTAACAGGAGTTGAATAATTATGAATAATGTCATCACAGGAATAAATCCGGTAAAGTCTTATACAGGATTTACTCAAAAGAAAACGAGTACCGGCGGCGTTTTAATGAATGTTACCGATTCATATAAACCTGGAAAAAGCGGCAATGAGCCGATTATTGACATTAATGAAGTATCGAGGCTTCTTCTGGAAAACAAGATAACGGAATTGGATATTGTGTGGTCATTCGGTGCAAGAGGGGCTTGTTCTTCTCCGGCGATAGGGACTGACGGAACAATATACATGGCAACCTGCGGATGCAAGGTCTATGCTTTTGACGGAGAAACCGGGAAGGAAAAATGGGAGTATGGAACCGGCGGGTCGATACAATCTTCTCCCTCGATTGGTCCCGATGGAACAATATATGTCGGGTGCGATGACAGGAAAGTTCATGCTATAGATGGAAAAACCGGGAAAGAGAAGTGGAAGTTTGAGACGGAATGGCGGATAATCACTTCCCCGGCGGTAGATCGCGATGGAACGGTTTTTGTCGGGGGTCTGGATGGCAAGTTATACGCTCTTGACGGAAACACCGGCGGGAAGAAATGGGAGTTCAAGACGAAAGGTTATGTGAGTTCCCCGGTGATAGGCAATGATGGAATGATATACATTGGAAGCCGGGACAATAAAGTCTATGCCCTGGATAAAAAAACCGGTAAAAAGGTGTGGAAATTCAGCAGGAAGAACCTGGATTATTATTCTCTCGCGGCAGGTCCTGATGGGACTGTTTATATGGGAAGTTGTGATGGTAAAATTACCGCCCTGAATGGGAAAAACGGAAAAACGAGATGGGAATATAAGATGGGGAGCAAGCTTGTTTCTTCTCCCACGGTTGGGGCTGATGGAACCATATACTTGGTGGAAAACGATGGCAAGATTTGCGCCCTGGACGGAAAAACAGGGAAAAAGAAGTGGGAATGCAAGACCGGGCAGGAAATGCGATCTTCTTCCCCCTCGGTGGGTTCTGACGGAATGATTTACATCGGAAGTGATGATAATAAGGTTTATGCTATTGATCAAAAAACAGGTAAGGTTAAAAAGACTTATCAGATGAAAGTTCCCGTAACATCCACTCCCGTGGCGGCAAATGATAAGATATACATCGGAGGCGGCGATGGAAGCGTTCTGGCAGTGAGTTCCAAACCAAAGATCAGGAAATATATTGAATCATTAGAACCTGAAAACAACATGGAAGGCCGGGGAAAAGGAGACACTTCCCCCCCGGAAAGCCGTGACAAAGAAATCACCGCCACAATCAAAATGGGAGATGGTTTTATAGACATCGGAGGCGTCAAATTGCCGGTAAGAAAATGGGATTATCTGTGCAATGTTTAAATCGAACAATTATTCTTCGCCAATTAGTCCCATCTCAATAAGTTTTTGGCGAACAACTTTCGGTATTTCGTCAAAATCATCCACAACGGTTGCGCCGACTTCGCGAAGCTTCTTTACTTTGCCATGGTGGGTTCCACGGTTTCCCTCGACAATTGCGCCGGCATGAGAGAACCTCGTGCCCTCCTTTGCGGCTTTACCTCCGATAAACGCCACCAGAGGCTTCGTGAATTCACCCTTCTCTATAAGCTCTGCGACTGTTTCTTCCTGTGAACCGCCTATTTCGCCGAACATAACAACAAGTTTCGTGTCGGGATCCTTCTCGAACAGCTTCATGACTTCGGGGTGGGGGAGTCCAACAATTGAATCACCACCGACATGAACCATTGTGGTCTGCCCTACGCCGACCTTGTTCATATAATATGCGAGGGAGGATGTGATTCCGCCGGATCGTGACGAAATCCCCACGGGACCCGGTTTGAACCATTTCCTTGCCGATTCCGAGCGTCCGCCTATCATGCCCAGTACGCCCTTGCCGGGGCTAAGAATACCCAGCGTATTTGGTCCCACAAACTTCGCATTATGCTTTTTCGCTTCCCTGGCAATCTCCATGACATCATATAAGGGAACCCTGTCCGGTACGATAACGACCAGCTTGATGCCGGCGTTAAATGATTCCATCGCCGCGTCCTTTACAAGAGGAGCCGGGACGAATATCACGCTGACATCTATATCGCCCGCTTTTTCAAATGCTTCTTCAACTGTGTCAAACACGGGGACGCCATGCACTTCCATGCCACACTTACCCGGCGTACATCCGGCAACGACATTTGTGCCGTATCCCATCATCAATTTCGCCCTGGCGCGCCCCTCTCTTCCGGTTATGCCCTGAATAAGGACTTTTTTTGTTTCGTCTATCAATATAGCCATAATGAATCCCTCCAATTATGAAATTATGTTTTTTATCCGCTTAGGAACTTAGGAAACCGGGAAACCGGGAAACCGGGAAACCGGGGAACCAGGAAACCAGAAAAAAAATTTTGTTCATCGTATTCTTTTCTTTTAATCATCAGTTTTTGTTGGTTTGTATATTACCCTCTTTATTTCAAGAGGGGATTGTGAGAAATTCAGAATCAGTCTATTATCGGGGCGAGACGCCCCTCCTACAGATCCCGCCTCCATCATCCGGCCTCTGGCATCCGCCTCCGTTCTCCTTATTTCCTCATTTCCTTAGAGGTGAAATTCTTAATTCCTAATTCTTAATTCCTAATTCTTTAATTGGGAGGTCGATCTTGCCCCCGGCTTCGCCTTTAAATTTGCATTCGATCTCACAGCAAAGGCATTCAGTACATTTGCCTTTTGCCGCGTCTTCTTTGGAAATATTTAAAACCGGGCATCCTTCATCATTCAGATTGAGTATTCCCGGAATACATTCCTTTATGCAGGCTTTCGATATACATTTCCTGCACTTGTCATAATCGAATGATACGGTTCCTTCTGATACGGTCTGGAAAGAATAATCCGCATTATGTGGCTCTTCTTTTGGTTTTGGTATGTCCTTTATTTCCGCTTTGTTAACCAGTTCGCGGAGTCTTTTTGCACAGTATGATGCGGGGGTGTCTTTTCCGTAGCATTCTACCGGGGCGGGGAGGTCTTTTGTGTAGTTGTGGAGGATGTCGCAAGCTTTTTCTTCCTGGTTTCCGCCGAGTCGCTCAACAACGGGAATCCTGATCCAGTTTTCCCTGAAAGCTTTTACCAGTCCCCGGGCGGAATGGAATTGTTCCTGTGATGCCACTCCTGAACCTGAACCAAAATATCCGTCAATTCCTTTTTGTGCCATTATAATTTTTGCGGCGCGATACACTTTAGACGCCGGGGGATTGCCGGATGTATCACAGAAATTGGCGATTTTGAATCCCTCTGCAAGAACGGCGTCCATGCTCATCATCGAGCCTCCGCCGCCGGCCCCGT
Source organism: Vulcanimicrobiota bacterium (assembly GCA_021107945.1). Classification (GTDB taxonomy): domain Bacteria; phylum Vulcanimicrobiota; class JAJTBE01; order JAJTBE01; family JAJTBE01; genus JAIORV01. The sequence continues at coordinate 48,758 of JAIORV010000028.1, forward strand.
GGAAGCCCACATAACCCTGTCCTTCTTCGAAGTCTGTCTCAAGCTGGATGAAGTAGAATGTGCCGCGATAATCGTTCTTTTCAACGTTGAATGCCGTCATGTCAAGCTCGGTGGGCGGGTTTGATAATTCTCTTGCGATTTCGATGCCCAAGTCCGGGTGACGGAATACAGCATAATCGTCAATTGTAATGTGGCAGTCTGCTGCCATTATATCGCCTGATTTCACTCTCACAAGTGGGTTTATCTCGGCAGAGCGCGCTTCGTATTCCCTCGCCGCCTTATAGAGCTTTACGAGAATTCCGGCGATCTTCATCTGTAATTTGCCTGATATTCCGACTTTTCTCACCAGGTTCCTGGCCGTATATGCTGATAGTCCCTCGTGAATATCAATAGTGTGACGGATGACTTTGTCGGGGTGCTCTTTTGCAATTTCCTCGATCCCCGTTCCACCGACTGATGAAAATATTAGAACCGGGGATGCTTTCGAATCGTCGATTATGATCCCGGCGAAGTATTCTTCTTCTATGTCAAGTTTTTTCTCAACCAGCACATTCTCCACAGTGAATCCTTTGATTTTCTTGCCGATTATCCCGGCAGCCGCCATCTTCGCTTCTTCCGGCGTGTCGGCGAATTTGATTCCACCGTATTTTGCCCTGCCCGTCGTCCAGGTCTGTGCCTTTACAACAACGGGACAGGCAAACTCCCGGGCGATATCCCCGGCGGATTCAGGGGTGTCCGCAATTTTGCCTTCGGGAACGGGGATCTTGAATTTATTGAGAATTGATTTGCTCTGATATTCGAATAACCTTGCCATATAAATGCTCTCCTTCACAGTATATTATTTAAAATGCAGGAGGTTTTTCTATATGGCCAATCGAAATCCTCCCGGCAATATGCCCTCTTTGGGAAATGACATTATTTAACATTTTTTTAACATGACGGGTATTTAATTTTATTAGTAGATAAGGTATAATTATTATGGATATATATGAGTTAAGAAAGTTTTGGGAGGGCATTTTTTATGAATCCGATTTTTATATCTGCCGCAATGGCAGGGGTGCGGGCGGCGAAAAACAGACCGGCAAGGAAGTATGCTTCTCCGAAGAAAAAGACTGAGATCTATTGGAATGCGGGGGAAGACAGGGTTGATTCTCTCGGGATTTTATCTAATGACGTTGCCATGAAAAGATATGATCTTCCTGACGGGAAAAAAGTTGATGTAAAACAAATTCATGCGGAACAGATAAATCCGAAAGAGAAGCATTTTACCAAATCTGCTCTTCTGGGAGTAGCTGCGTTGGTAGGTGGATGCGTATGCGCCGCTCTGTCGGGCGTCCCTCTGATTGTCGCGGGCGTGGTTGCGGGAGCATCGGCGATTGGAAGTATTACCGAGGGAGTAAAAGGAGCAAAGTCGCCAAAAGTCGGATTTAAAAACGAAGTAATCCGGGGTGGAGAAGTCTGGGTTGAAAAAGATAAAGACGAAAACAGAAGAAAGCTTGTCTATAAGGAGAAATTCGGTCCCAGCGGACAAGTGAAAGACAACGACAGGAATCCCACATTCATAGGTTGGATTGAAAATAAGCCTCTTTAATAATGTCCAAAGAACTTATTTGTTATAATATATTCGGGGAAGAAACTTTAAAAAAGTCTCTTCCCCGAACTCTATCTTCAAAAAATTCTATACTGCAACATTTGCACAAGAAAAGACACGCGAAAGGATGTATGAAAAATGTCAGTTGAATTTAGTGTCCCAAACATGAAATGTGAAGGTTGTGTATCGATAGTAAAAAAAGAGCTTTTGGGTATGGGATTGAAAAACGTGGAAATAAACCTGGAAACCAAAAGAGTTGAGATACAAACCAATGATGTCGATATAAAGAAAGTCAAAGATGTTTTAATTAAGGCGGGATTTCCACCTGAACAGGTAAATTAATGGGTGGATGAGAACTCATTCTTCCGGATGAATCCGGGGGATAATCTCGTGGCAGGCTTAAGAACCTCCGTAATCCATCCTCCGCTTTCCGTCCTCTGCAAACTCTGCGGTGAATAGTCACATCGGGTTTAATGAAAATCTTTGATATTCGTAGCAATGTACCATTACTACAAGCGGGAAGACTGAATACTTACAACGAAAATACAAAAGGGAATAATATAGCCGTTTTCAGTCCGGTCGGGAGACCATCATCTACCTAAATTTCTGGGGACTTAACAATTATAAAATGGATTATATCAGATAGAAAATTTTAATTACAATAAATGGAGTGATAATATGAAAAAGGGTAAATTATTCACGGGAACGGCAATACTCGTATTTATGGCGTTTTTGATATTTTCCGCTTATGTCTCCGGTTGTGGCGGCGGTGGAGGTGGAGGTGGAGGCGGAGGAACACCCGTTTCCCCCACGCCCACACAGACGGTTTCTCCCACGACATCTCCCACGACAACGCCCTCACCCTCGCCAAGTCCCACGGGAACCCCCGGACCCGGCAACAATGTGTCCGGTTATGTAAGGGATGAGAACGGCCTGCCAATACAGGGAGCGACGGTAGGAGCGGTTCAAAAAGGACTGACATTCATTGATAGATTGGACAGGAATTACGAAGCCACGACTGACGCGAACGGTCAGTTTTCAGTCGGCGACATTCCATATTCAAGCTTCTCGATGCAGGTAGAGAAGTCGGGAAGAAAGACCGTGAATGTTGACGGATTCACATCAACGGGAGAGTACGAGGCACTTTCACTCACACAGCCCGCGGGATCGGGAGAGGTGAATGTAACTCTTCCTTCCCCGGTTACATTGAGTGCGAGTGTGTCGGGAAGCGATGCAAATCTCTCCTGGAGCGGCGGTCAGAGCGAGAATTTTGTCTCATATATGGTAATGCGCTCTAAATCATCCGGTGTCAATATCCTGAGCAATAATGCGGGCAAATTCACTTCATATTCCACGACATCAATGACAGATAAGAATCTCTCTCAAGGAATCTGTTACTATCGAGTATTCGAGATCATAAACAGCGACGGTGGTCATCTTGCGGTCGGAAGTAACGAGGTAAGCGTTAATATGAGTGCAAGCGATGCTTTTCCCGATAATATCGCGATGCTGATGATGAAGACACTTCCTGCCGCAGGCGGTGGATATGAGCATCAGGCGAGGTATGTGGTGACAACCACTGATATATCGGGGATTATTCCCCAGGGAAAGACGGTTATGATAGTCAGCCCGTTTTTTGCTCAATCTATGCAGGCGCAGTATGCGGTAATGGGATACAAGAAGGTGAAACACTACTATTATGGCAATCCCGCGCATTACCTCGGCGAGATTGGCATGCCCGGCGAATGGGAGTCGAAATATTTCGTCTCAAAGGATGACTTTGCGGCGGATGAGAGAATCGGCACTCACAGGATAAGCATAGACGGCAGTATTGTGGGGTTCGGCAATCTCACAACCGCACAGCCCGAGAGCAAGATACTCAATCCGCAGGTGTCATTGAACGCTGACGGTGACATTGAGCTTACATGGAATATGGTTCAGGACGGCGCGTCATTTTCAGGTGGAGCGGGCAGTTATGGCTGGAAATATTTCATCAAGGTTATGCAGGAAGCCGGCGCCGGAGACTCCACATATCAGTATGAGAAATTCTGGAGTAATATATGCATCAGGGATATAGGATTCAACAGGATATGCGAGGTTTCCGCTAATATACCCCAGGTTACGAATAACAAGGTGGTTATTCCCGGTGGGATATTTGAATCGGGGACGGCCGTCAAGGTCTCGCTGTACGCTATCTCCACATCCGAGACAACCTCATCGCCCACAACAGGAGCGGACGGATACGGCAAGTCGTTTATGTACTGGTTATACCAGGGTGGGAGTGCATTGAATATACCATAGAATAGAGGTCGGAAGTGAGATTATCGAATAAGCCCTTTGAAAGTGGTATGAGTCAGGTTGGAATTTACCACGAAGTCATGGAGAACACAGAGGACACAGAGTTTTTTATTTTAATATTCTCCGTGTCCTTCGTGTCTTCGTGGTTAAATTTCCGTAATCCGTTCTCCATTCTCCGTTCTCCTAAAACTTCATCTTATACTCCATCAGGATTTGTCCGCCGTGCCAGTCGGCGTTATTCACTTCGGTGTTCTCAAAGTCATAATAGCGATATGTCATTCCGACCGATGTGTCTTTGGTCAGCTTCAGTACTCCTGATAGGGAAGGTATATGCTGTCTGAAGCCCAGGTTTGAAAGTCCGTTGTTTCCGGCAAAATCAACATAATAATAGTTGAGATAGACATCCAAATTTTTCGAACATGGATATTGCAGGTTCACATAGAGCAAATTCTCTTTCAGATTCACACTATCCACTTGCGGAGCTTCTCTTCTCTGGAGGAAGTAGTTGTATCCGAGTTTTCCTTTCAGCTTACCGAAGTCATGTTTTAGCCAAAGTCCCAGATCCTGTACATTACCTTTCTGGGTTCCGCCTCCTTGCAGATACGAGAAGAGAGGCTCGACATTACCCACCTTTGTAAACTCATTAATAGTCGAGGCCTTCATTTGCTCCAGGAATCCATAGTTTACATGCGCCGTTGTTTTCTCTGAAAAGTCGTATTCGGCTGATACCTTCACGCCCTGGCGGTTTGAGGGGAATTTCATATAATTATGAAGCTGGTAATAGTTGAAGTAATATGTTGAATAGGGGAGGAAGACCATAATTCCCTGGTCCGGTCCGGGATATTGGAGAACAAACGGGTCATATGTATTCTCCACAGAGATGTATTCCAGATGTCCTCTAACCCTGTCATAGTCCGCTCTTATACCGAGGTTGAACAGTGCTCCCGTAGCTGTTTCGGTATATAGCCTGTTGGTGCTGTCGGGGTCATATGAGGATGATGCGAATTTCACATATCCCATCCAGTTCTTGTTAAGGTTGTAGTCTATATTTATTCCGAACACGTTCATATCTTGCGGTCCGGTAATATTGCTGTTTATAAGCCCGTTTCTTGTTTTCCAGAATATAGCGGCATTTCCGGGTGAAACCGGGTAATTGGGAAGTGTGATTCCTCCTGAACCCTGGTTTATGCCATCTCCCCAGTCGCTGTTTCTTGCGTTCATGTAGTGAATTTTGACTTCTCCCTTTTTAAATTCATACATTATCGTGCCGGCTGTAACATTTGTCTGGTAAAAAGATGCGTTGGGAAGTTTGGAGTGCAAAACTTCGTATGAAAGGTCACTATTTCGGCCCATCTTGCCTCTTAAGTCGATGCCGAAAAACGGCAGGGTCAGTGGAGGATTTATATTGGGATTGCGCTGACCGTACAGGATCGATTTTTCCATCTTCTCGGGTTTAAAAGAGCCAACGGTGAGAAGTGTTTCCAGGGGTTTATATCTGAACCAGAATCGATCCATAGTAAATCTTGACCATGGTGAATTGTTCAGGGGCTGAAGTCCGGGGTTTGCGGAGCCCTGTGCGGTGAAGGGGTTGGAAAGATATGGAGCGCTGACTCCCCAGTATTGATCGATAAGTTGATCTCCCAGGGAAGTATAACCCACTATTTCAATTCCAAATGTAAAATTTTTGCCTCCTCTGACAGCAGTTCCGAATTTTGCAAGGGCGGTGTAGCCAGAGCCGTTCTGGAGGATTCTTCCGTTTGTCCAGTCAACTACAGGCACGCCTCTTGATCCCACATCGTGAAGAGAGCCGCTGAGTCCCATCCCCGCGACCATTGCATGTACGTATCCATAGAACTGGATTCTCTCCAGTTCTCTGATTCTCATGTCAAGTCCGGAGACATTTGTCTCGATATTCTTAACTCGTACTCCCAGCGCGTTCAATTCGTCTTTAAGCTCGTTTACTAGTGCTCTTAAAGCTTCCATGTCGGCTTTGGTTGCAAATTTCGAGTGTACCATCGTCATTTTGGCGAGGGTCCGCTGGAGCATTATAGCCATCTCCCAGCGCCTTGTAGCTCTGTCGCCTTTGAATGTTCCGTCGGGATATCCTTCGATTATTCCCTTGGCAGCAAGATCCGCCACCGCATCCCGTGCCCAGTGATTCTCCGGGACATCAGGGAAAAGGGGTGCGGCGAAAATATTGCCGGCAAGGGAAGTTATAATAAATAACATTAAAATTGAAACCAGAATTTTATTTCTCATTTTATCCTCCCCTAACTTTAAAAACAAAAATTTACTTAAATCACACAAAACCTGAACTTCTCTCGTTTCTCCATAAATACACGGAGAGTTGGTTCAATAGGCTCTGCATATATTGATCTTCACTTTAATGCTTTTCTATTCTATTTACTTTTTTTTTCCCCTGCAAGATTACTCTATAACTGTTCAACTTGATCTCATTTAACGCAAAGTTCGCCGAGTAAGCGGGGGAGCAAAGGCAGGATAAAATCTCGATCTTACTGAATTTAATTCCTGACGGTATTATATTCTTTAAAATATGCCGGAGGGCAAATCGGGAGTGATAAAAAATGGCAAAAAATATTCTGGGAGAACTCAACCTGGCAACAGGAAAATTAACCAGACTCAGAAGACTTCTGTATAATAGCGGACTTGGTAACGGCAAGCTTTTAATACTGCCTTACGACCAGGGACTGGAGCATGGACCCAGGGACTTCTTCGACAATCCCGACTCGGCGGATCCCGACTACATATTCAGACTTGCAATCGAGGGCGGATTTTCCGCTGTGGCGATGCAGATTGGACTGGCGGAGAAATACTATCATAAGTATGCCGGCAAGATTCCCCTCATTCTCAAGTTGAACGGCAAAACCGATGTTCCATCGGATGCACGGGCGCTTTCCCCGCTGAATGCAAGTGTAGAGGACGCCGTCAGGCTCGGTGCCGATGCCGTGGGATACACGCTTTATGTGGGATCGCCGGCGCAGACCGACGACTTCGTTTTCCTCCGGAAAGTCCGGCAGGATGCAACAAGATTTGGAATGCCCCTGATTATATGGTCATATCCAAGGGGAGAGGCCATTGAGAAAAAAGGAGGCAAAGACAGCTTCTATGCAGTGGATTACGCGGCAAGGGTTGCCTGTGAACTGGGCACGGACGTGGTCAAGTTGAATTTCCCCACAAACAGGCCTGAAGATCGGCTCCATGCAAAGAAGCCATATCAGTCGATTGACTGGGATGCCGATAAATGTTTCGAGCATGTGGTCAAATCGGCGGGAAAGACCCTCGTTATCGTCTCCGGCGGCGGCAGGATAAGTGACGAAGCGCTTCTGGTAAAGGTAGAGCGCAGTTTGAAGGCGGGAGCTATAGGAATTATATTCGGACGAAATATATGGCAGAGACCCCACGATGACGCGCTGGAGATTGTCGGCAAGATAAAGGAATTACTGTTGAAATATTGATTGCCTGATTATTAAAAAATTGGACTTACGTATTTCCAGGAAAGAAATGCATGGAACTGTCATTCCTTCACTTCGTTCAAGGACAGGCTCTGAGCGGAAAACGATCGCTTTGCTTTTATTGAAAAACCTTTCTCAAGAGCGGGTTTTACATATCTTCGATGAATTCCTCAGCGAAGGATCTCTATACACAGCAAATGACCTCCCCCAAGCAAATGTTCATGAGATTCTTCACTATGTTAGTCCCGGAACACAAGATAATCGCTTCTTTGAGAAAATCATCGGATTAAAGCAATTCTTTCTTATATCGTTCAGAATGACAATTTGCATGCTTTCTTTAGTAATGAAGGGCATATTCTATTAAAATGGAATATGGAAATCAAGGCTGAAAGGTTATTGTGGCAGAGACAAAATAAATGTCATGAAAGATGTGGCAATCTCCCGACCGGCCGGAAAACGGCATAAAAGGAAGTGAATCTGTTAATGGATCAGGCCTCTGAAAACCCGGATGTCGGCATGGAAAAAATTGAAAAATCCACTCCTCCACGGATCATTGAAATATCCGTTGATGAAATATGCCTCAATCCCATGCAACCCCGGAAGAATATCAGGGAAAAAGAGCTTGAGGATCTGGCGCAATCTATCAGGGAAGTCGGACTGATCCAGCCCGTGGTGCTGACGCGGAAAGACGGACTCTATCACCTTGTAGCCGGAGAGAGAAGATTGAGAGCCGCCAGGCTCATCGGCATGGAGAAAATACCGGCGATATTGAGGGAATATACCTGGGAGGGTATGCTGGTCGGCGCTCTCGTGGAAAACCTGCAAAGAGAAGACCTGAACCCGATAGAGGAGGCCAGGGCATACAAGCTCATCATGGTCGATTACAAACACACACAGGAGGAGGTCGCCACAAAGGTTGGAAAGAGCAGACCCTATGTCGCCAATATGCTCAGGCTGTTGAATCTCCCCCATCAGGTGGTTGCCGACCTGGAATCGGGAGAGATTTCAATGGGACACGGAAGGGCTCTTCTGGGACTCGATAATAAGAGAGATATAATTAAAACCGCCGGAAAGATAAAAAAATACGGACTCTCCGTGAGACAGACCGAGGAGCTTGTGAGGCGCATAAAAGAATCGCCGGATAAAACTCCCGGGTTTGAAAGAGCCATCCCCAGGGAATATGTCGATGTGAGCGACAGGCTTTCAGAGAAGCTCTCCGCAAGAGTCGAGATAACGGTTGGGAAAAAGGATACAGGAAAAATAGAGATACATTACAATTCAATTGAGGATTTCAACAGGGTCATAGAGCTCCTTGGTGTTGAAGAAAAATGGTATTGATGTAACATACAGAGGATAATTATTCCAATCCGCTTAATTTATCATAATGATATTATTAAATATGATATTATCAAATCCAATGCGGAGGGGAACATTATGAAAAAAAATTACCTGACATTACTGGTGTTAGTCGTCATTATCTCAATTTCAATCACATTGCCCGCTATAGCGGGTGAGAGCGCAAAAGGGAAAAAGATTGAGGGCGACACCCTGAAAAACGAAAGGGTGGGAGTTATAATCAAGCTGACCGACGGAGAATGGTATTCAAAAGAGATAACCCGGAGTATTTCGGAAATCCTGACACTTACCAGGCCGGACATCGAGGATCTAATGTTCAGCATATCCGTATCGCCTGCGGGAATAGGCTCAAAAAATGCAAAAGACAGGCATTCCAAGCTTTCCTCATATTTGGGAGATAAATACAGGAAGGTCAAATTCGATAAGGGAAATGTCGGAGGCAAGGAGACGGACGTCCTCGTATATGACATCATCAAGGAGGAGAAGCCCGTCAAAAGAGTGACCATGCATATTCTTGTCCTGGGAAAGAACGCATATATGATACAATGTGTAACAAAAAAAGACAACTGGAAGAAGTATCAGGATCACTTTAAAAAGCTCTGCGATAATATCTCATTCATCAAGAGAAAAGTTGTTAAAAGGAAGATGAAAACAAAAAAAGCTATTAAGTTTGAAACCAACTGTATAATTACCCACCACGATCTGAATATCGATCTATACCCGAAAACCGGGAAATTCAAAGTGGAAGATAAGATCCAACTGAAGATCACAAAAGACGGCGCAGAAAAACTCCAGTTTTTTATGAATAAAATTGATGTTGATTCAATAAAACTTGGCGAGGAGAAAATTCCATTCTCAATGGAGCATGTAGCCGGTTATAAATATTTCCTGAATATAAAACTTCCCCGGAAATATGAAAAAGGATCCCGGATCACCCTCCACTATACGGGACATATGACCGACTACCTGTTTAGACCCGGCAAAAAACTCATAGCAGGTCTCGAAATTCTCGGCCAGGTCAGAGAAAAATCAACATTCTCATCAAATGTTTTCTATTACCCCGAGGATAAAGAAAGAACCGCCACGGGAGACATATTCATAACCGTACCCCAAGGATACAGGGCATTAACATCGGGAGAGCTTGTAGATGTGAAAAAACAAAACGGGAGGGCGACATTCCACTGGAAATCAGATTTCACCAACCCCAGACTTCTTTCGTTTCCGTTCGCCGCCGCAAGGTATGAGAAATACTCAAAGAAGTCGAAGGCAGGCACGATGGTTGAAATATACACTTGGAAAAAGAACGGGAAGATTGCAAAAGAGCGGTTAGACTTTTCATGCGAGCTGGTTGACTATTTCAGCGACAAATTCGGAACACTCAAATTCGGAAGGCTTGCCATCGTCAACGTTCAACCCATAGAAGGTCTTACCGGGGTAAGCTTGCCCACTATGATTATGTTATCGGACAACTTCTTCAAGGCGGATGTGTCAAGGGAGATCCTGAAAAAAGACAAAGAAAAATTTTTCGCAGGAGCGATGATTTACGCCGACGAGATATCACATCAGTGGAATGCCTACACTGTGGGCTTCCCCAACGAGCTTGCCGAGGGGATATCCAAATATACCGATGCCCTCGTGTCCGGGTACTTTTGTGGAGAAAAAACATATATGGAGCATATTCATCAAAATGCCAGGATGTACATGAGCGCAGTAGAGTACAATCCTGACGCCCCCATAATATCGAAGGAAGTCTATAATACACCCGCTTACGGACAGATTGCATTTGACAAGAACTCGGTGGCACTGCATATGTTGCGATATATGCTGGGAGACAAGAAGTTCTTTGAAGGATGGAAATATGTCTATAAGAAGTATCATGGCAAGAGGGCGAGCATACCCGAACTTCAGGAAGCAATGGAGAAATCTTACGGTAAGCCTCTGGGGTGGTTCTTCAAACAATGGTACTACAGAACAGGATACCCCGTGTATGTTGTTTCGATGAAAAAAGTTGAAAAGAAGAACGGCAAATATATCGCCACTGTTACAATAAAACAGACGCAGAAAGAAAAACCGTTCAAAATGCCTTTGGATGTAACATTAATATCGGGTGATAAAGAAAAAACATTCCCGAAGGTGATGACAAAAGGGCGTAAACAAATCCTGACTTTCGAACTCGACTTCAAACCGGAGAAGGTCGTGATTGACAGGAATGGAGATTTGTTGAAAGAGGTGGCAAAGTAGAACGGAAAGCGGAGATTGGATTATGTAGGAGGGACGTCCCCGTCCCGATAATGGATGACAGAGAACGGATTGTGGAGAATGGATTATATATTCCGCATTCCATATTCCGTTTTCCGTGTCCTCCGTGACTTCGGTGAGCTACTTCAATTTTTCCGTTCTATCTATACACTTCAATATCACCGGATTCCCCGGCGACAATTTTAATGCCTTGTTGTAATAATGAAGAGCCTTTTTCTTTTTCAGCCTTGAATAATATGCGTCGCCGAAAAGCTTGTACCCGACCATATATCGAATCCGCCTGTTTACCATCTTGTTGAAGAAACATTGTGGGTATTTCGGCCCCTCGGCAATTGACATATATTCGTTTATCTCATCCAATATCTCCTCAAGGGGAATCTCCTCCGGCTCATCATACATCATGTCAACCATTTCCGAGATAATGTACAATGTCTGCTTAACCTCGACCTCGGGCTGTTGAAGTTTATTCTTATAAAGCTTCCTGTAAAATCGCTCATGACGGAACAGGTCATCAGGCGCGACATCAATCCCCAGAAAAGCTTCCTTGAAGAGAAGGGCGTATTCTCTAACGAAAAGCCCCCTTTGATAGACCGCCGGCGTCCATTTGTCCATCAATTCAACAAGCTGATCAATGTACTTTTGAGCATTCTCCTTCTTGCCCAACTCCGTGTAAAGAACCGCCAGGGACATCAATATGTCTATCCTGTAATCGTTCTTTATCTCCATTGAATCAAGGTTTTTTTCGAAATATTTTATCGCCTTCCTCCGCTCGCCCCGCAACATGGCAAGCTTTCCCAGCGAAACCTGGAGAAGGTGAAGCTCTTGATTTCCAACTTTTTTCGCTGAATCCTCCGCCGATTTTACATCCTCTTTCCAGCGAATGTCACCCTTTAACTGCCGGTTGATAGCCCTGTGAAGATATATCTCCACCAGGAAAATTTTTCTCTGATCGTCGGGTTCGTCAATTTCCGCCGCTTTTTTATAATACTTCAGGGCATTGTCGGGATCATCAACAAGCAGGGAATTTATTGTCAGAGAATGCAGGCTCAGTGTATTCCTATCATCCATCTTTGCGGCCTTTATGAAAATCTTCTGTGCATTATCAAGCTTGCCCCGGCTTTTCTCCAGCTCGCCGCTCGCAATAACCGCATAAATATTGTCAGGATTTTTCTTCAGATTGTTTTTGAGAATCTTATCCGCCTGTTTATATTGGCTCTCTTCAATCATCTTAAAAACCTTTTGCATCCCCGGATCGGACTCAGCGGTTTCAGGCTCCGTCGCTGGATAAGCCGTCTTATCCACCGACGGTGGCGGTGGAACCGGGCTTGGAGGTGGAGGCTCCTTCACCGGGGTCTCCGGTGTCGAAGGTGTTTTTGTGGGTCTCAATTTGGGCTTGGGTCTTTCCCGGGGAGGTTTCTGCTTCAGAATATCCTCCTTTTCAACCTTTTTCCTGATAACAACATTTTTAAATTTGTGCTCCATATGTACGGGAGGTTTGATTATATATTCCATTATGTAAATCAAAAAAAAATGGAACAAAAAAGCTATAATGAGGAACGTCTTGAAAGGCGTCCACCCGACCTTGCCGATTATAGGCTTTCTTTTGAATGTACGGTTGTTTTTCAAGGATTTGCCCGATTAAACTTTCTTAAATAGATTCCGACCTTTTTCTCCTCTCTTAATCCCCCTTTTTGAAATGGGGATATGGGGAGTGGGAATTGAATAAAGCTTTCTGAAAATAGATAATGTGGTTTTTCAAATTATATCATAAAATTGCCGTCATGAGGTGGAAAAAAAGTGGATTTATCTTGGTCGGGAAACCGCCAGGCGGGATACAAAAGACTTGCTTTAATCCAATGATTTACCCAAAGATGGGATTATATTGATGCTCGGGGACTAATTCTGCGAAGAATCCTATGAATATTGGCTTGAGAGATCGCACGTCGTGGGTAGAGATCCTTCGCTGTGGAATAAATCGGAGGTAAGCAAACCCCGTTCTTGCCAGGATTTATTCAGGAAAGGTAAAGATCGTATTCCGCTCAGGATGACAAACCGGGGGATTCATTTACAAGAGATCATTCGCGCCCTCTGCGGTGAATAGTTACTCCGTATTCAAGAGGTAGGTTTATCGTTATTGAACTCCACAACTTCGCCGTCTATGGAATAATGATGCTCCTTGAGTATTTCGGAGGCAACGAATCGATTCTCAACTTTGTAGTCTTCGATAAGCTTTCCGTCACGAAGAGAAATTATACGTTGAGAATATTGAGAAATATCATGCTCATGAGTAACCATTATTATCGTTATATTTTTCTCCTCATTAAGCTTCTGGAATATATTCATTATCTCAACGCTTGTACTCGTATCCAGGTTTCCGGTAGGCTCATCGGCAAGGATTAAAACGGGATCATTCACAAGAGAGCGCGCTATAGCCACGCGCTGTTGCTCGCCGCCGGACATTTGAGAGGGAACATGATTAATCCTTTTTGTCAGTCCCACCGAGCGTAATGCCTCTTTCGCCTTTTCATCTCTCTCGATTGAATCGAATTTATCGGAATAAAGCATAGGCAGTTCGACATTTTCGAGAGCGGTTGTTCTTGCTAAAAGGTTGAAGCCCTGGAATACAAAACCAAGTTTAACATTGCGTATTTTCGCAAGTTCGTTTCTCGTTAACTTCGATACATCCACGTTGTCGAGCAGGTATTGGCCGTCGGTGGGTTTGTCAAGGCATCCCAGTATGTTCATAAATGTGGATTTTCCCGACCCGGACGGACCCATGACCGCAACAAACTCGCCGCTCTTTATATCCAGGGTAATTCCCCTGAGCGCGCGAACCTTGACCTCGCCCATTATATATGTCTTGACAAGATTATTCACCATTATAAGAGTATTGTTCGTGTTTTCCGCGCTCAAATTAGAGTCTCACCCTCATTTTCTTTCGTTTCTTCTTTTCCACGCTCTGCGAATGGGTCATCGCCTCGGTAATAACTTCCATGCCTTCCTTCAGATCACCGGCTTTTACCTCCGAATAGGTATTGTCAGATATTCCTGTTGCAATTTTTACAAGGATGGGTTTTTTGTTTTTCAGCACCCATACCGAGGAATCAAGCTTCGGCTTTCCGCCATCCTTGCCGGGTTTCTGACCTTTCAAAGGCGTCTCTTTTTTCTTTTTCCCATTTTTCTTCTCTTTCATTTCTTTCTTCACATCTTCGGGGTACGGGAAATTGGGAATCTTATCCGGTCTGAATCTCAGCGCGGAGTTTGGCAGTTTGAGAACGTTCTTTTTAACTTCCACCGTTATGTCTGTGTTGGCAGTCATCCCGGGCTTCAATTTCATCTTATTATTGTCTGTTCTGATAATAACGTCATAAGTTACGACATTTTGATCTATATTGGGACTGGTTCTGACCTGATAGACTTTTCCGTGAAAAACGTCATCGGGGAATGCATCCACGGTGAACTTTACTTTTTGCCCTTTTTTAACCTTACCGATATCGGCTTCGTCAACCGATGCTTTCACTTCCATTTTCTCCAGGCTCTTGGCAATCTGAAAAAGAACGGGCGCCTGGAATGAAGCCGCCACGGTCTGTCCCACATCCACCTTTCTATCTATAACAATGCCGTTTACAGGGGATTTAATTGTGCATCTGTTAACATTGATCTGTACCTGCTCGACATCTCCCTGCGCCTGTTGTATCGAGGCAAGCGCAGAATTGACCTTGGCTTGAGACGCCCTGACCTGCGCCTTGGCGGAGCTTTTCTTTGCAATCGCCGCCTGAAGCGAGGATCTCGACGAACTCAAGCCTGATTTTGCCGATTTTATATTTGCTTTCGCCGACTCCACATTTGCCTTTGCCGATTCAAGTGCCGCGAGGGCGACTTTGTATAACATCTCGGAATTTTCCTTCTCGGAAAGAGAGATAAGCTCTTGTTTGAAAAGTTCCTTTGCCCTTTTATACTCGGCTATTCTATTGTCAAGCTCCGCTTGCGACTTTGCCCTGTTCGCCTTCGAGGAAAGGTATGCTCCCTGTGCATTCTGTAACTGCGCCTGTGCCTTTGAAATACCCGCCTGTGCCTGATGAACGCCTGCCTCGGCATTGTGAACATTGATGCGGGAGTTGTCAAGATCCGCCTGCGATTGAGTAAACTGGGCTTTTCCGCTGTTTAACCTTGCCGTGGCTTGCAGAAGCTGAGCCAGGAATGTCGCCGGGTCGATCCTGGCAATAACCTGGTTCTCTGAAACCCTGTCGTTATAGTCAGCAAAAATATCCAGAATGATACCCGACACCTGACTTCCCACATCGACCGTCGTTACGGCGGAGAGACTTCCTGTTGATGAAACAGTCGCCACCACTTTACCTTTCTCGAGCTTTTCAGTGGTATAAACGATTTCACCGCCTTCTTTTTTCCTGATGAAATAATATGCAATACCACTGCCGACAAGAAGTATTATGATGATGATAATAAGTATATTTCGAATTTTTCGTCGTCTTTTTAGTTTTTTGATGTCCTCGTCCATATTACTCTCCATGAATGATTATTCTGCGAATGATTATTCTGCCTTCTTTTTTCTAACAATAGTCAATCCCACCGCTTTTTCAAGACTACTTCTTGCCATCTGATAATCAAGTATCGCCTTGATTAGATCGGTTTTGGACTGCTGCAATGCGAGTCTGGCATCAGTGAATTCCAGGTTGTCACCCAGTCCCACCTCGTATCTTGCCTGTGCCAGGGAGAAGTTTTCCCTTGCCTGGTCAAGAGATTTTTCCAGCATGGTTATTCTTCTTCTTGCGTCCACAAGGTTCAGATATGCCTGTTGGACTTCCAGATATATATCCTGCCAGAGTCTTTCACTCAGTGCCGATATTGATACCATGTTTTCTTTCGATTCTTTTATTATTGCATTTCTTCTTCCACCGGTGAAGACGTCGAAATTCAGTGCCAGTCCCCATCCCCATGAAATCTGATCAAAGACAAAATTGCTGTCGTTATAGCCATAATTTGCGCTTCCCGTGAGGGTGGGATACCAGTCGGCCTTCGCCCCGGCTATTATTGCTTTATAATACCCCTGGTTCGCTTTCATTTTTAGAATTTCAGGGCGATGCGCCCTGGCATATAAAAGTGCCCTGTCAATGTCCATTTTTAACTCAACGAAGCGAATTTCGCTATCCAGGGCATAATCAAAAGATTCCGACAGTCCGATTGAATTAGCAAGCGTTACCCTTGAGAGCTTCACTGCATTTTCCGACTTTATAAGCTCCAGTTTCGCCTTTGCAAGGTCAACCTCGGCCTTTGTCACCTCAATCTTGGAGCGCCTTCCTACTCTGTAAAATCCAATTGCCTGTTTTAGATGCAACTCCTGCTGAGATACCGTTTCTATGTTGACTTCAAGGACTTTTTCAGCGGCAATCGCCTCGTAATAATTCTTTTTAATGTCAAGTATAATACCATCGGAAGTTGTGAGTATATCATATTTCCTGGCGTTCAGATTTTCCTTTGCCGCCATTACATCATAATGGGTACGACCGAAATCATATATGTTTTGATTCAAAGACATGGTTGTGCTGTATGCATCGGAGTTGTTAGTCCCTCTCTGAGCTATGACTCCCGATGAAACAACTACATTATGTGAAACAGCGCGGTTATATATGGATCTGAAAGATACTTGCGGGTAATAAGTGGATATTGTCTGTGTCAGTTGGGCTCCGGCGGCGTTTTTTAAAGCGTTTGCTGATTTTAACTCGGGGTGAATTCTCAGCGATAGATTGATACACTCATTCAATGTGAGAACCTTTTTTTCTTTCTCCTTCTCATCCTTTAAATCAGACTCAACGGCCAATACCTTAATAGGGAAGATATAAAAAAGGAAAATAGTAAAAGCAAGCCACAAGAAAATATATAGTGGACGCTTGAAATTCTGAGTGTTAAAATTTTTCTTTATTCTATATGTCATTTTTCTCGAATTTTCAGAAGTCATCGTTGTCTTAATAGCCTTCTATAAACTTGAATATGAAAAAGGTGTCCCATTAAAAAATTCCTTCCTTGACACCTCACTAAATTTCTTTCTCTATATTCAGAGGTTTTTCCTTTTTGTTAATGTAAAATAATAGGTATTTATTTTGAGATTTTCATGTACCCTATTTGAAGGAAAATTTATAATAACAAGTAATGAAAGGAAAAAGAGTAAGAATTAAAGAAGAATTAACTATGTGGAAATTTAAGAAAAGCACCCGGAGTGAACTTGAAGAAACAGAGCAACGACGTTACCATCGCATCAAGATAATTGTGGGACTTGTCTGCCGCCGCTCACAGGGAAACAATATAAATGTATTTACCGATGATGTCTCTGAGGGAGGAATTCGTTTTTTCAGTCAGCAATCTCTTGAGAAAAAGGAAGACGTCAGTCTTGAGATCCCGTCGGGTTATGGTGAGATGATCCGTATCGAGGGTCGGGTCATTTGGATAGATCAAAAGGGTCCTCACAATTACGCGGGTGGAATAGAATTTACACGTCTGAGCGAAGAGAACCTGCAAGTCTGGAAGAAATTTATCAGGAGAAATTCCATGAAGGGCCAGGAATTGGATTAATGAGAATCTTCTCAGGAAAAAGAGGGGTTGCCCTCCTGATTGTCCTTGCTATGGTTACAATCATATCTATTATGGCCGCCACCTTTCTTTCCGTATCCGGGCAGGATTATCTTTTTGCCCGGGATGTTGCCATGAGATGCCAGACACAATACCTGGCGGAGGGTGGCATAGAATTTGCTCAAATTAAGAGGGTGAACTGGCTCACATATCCCAAAAGTATCGCTCTCTACAAGACTGTTGACGGCATAAACAGGGTCAGAGATATAAGCTGGTCAAATTACCCCGCATATCCAGAGAATGAAATAATGAACATGGGTGAGTCTCCCGGTAACATTCTCGAGGTAACGGTGATTCGTGTTGACGACCAGACAGGAGGAAATGTCCGGATTACTTCGTTAGCAACTCTTGGAGTTAAAGAATATTTCGCCACGGGTATCCGGGTTACATACGTACCCGACGGAACTATTCAACTCTGGGAGGTAATCAGATGAGGAGGTCATATCGGGCTTTTACTCTTGTGGAGATTATGCTGGCAATTGTTATTTTTACATTTTGTATCGTATCCATGATGACCGTTTTTGTTGAGGGAATGAGGTATAATACAAGGGCAAAAATAATGACACAGGCGGCATTCCTTTGCCAGGCTAAAATGGAAGAAGTTCTCTCGATTCCCGGAATAGTCATTCCTGAAGAGTTCAACAAAACAGGAAATTTTGAGGCTCCGTTACAGGAATTTTCTTTTGTTGTAAGAAAATTTCCGTACAGATATGTTGAAGGAGCAAAAACATATGACAGTGTAGCACTCTCCCAGATTCATATAACGGTTTTTCACCCGGTAAATGACAGGAAGTCTCCTCTGGTGGAATTATATGCCGTTAAGGGAGGAGTGGGAGAACAGGAGTAAAATATATAAAAATGAAATATCAAGAAGGATAAAATCCTGAACCCTATCGAATAATAAAAAAAAAATGAAAGGCAGGTGCGCAAATGGCTCACGTAATTAGTGATGACTGCATCTCCTGCGGATCATGCGAAGCAGTATGTCCGGAAGGAGCTATCTCCGAAGGGGAAGACAAGTACAAGATAGATCCCGAGCTCTGCACTGACTGCGGTTCTTGCGTGGAGGTTTGCCCGGTCGAGTCTATAAGTCCGAAAGGATAAAAAGTCTCAAAAAGGTAAACACTGGAAAAATGACTGATTATATGGTGAATTTGTTTCAAATTCACCATATTTCATTTTTACTTATTTACAGGACTTACGCATTATTGGAAGGGAACGGCTTTAAATTGTCATTCTGAGCGGATCAAGAATGAGTTGCTTTAATCTGATGATTTTCTAAAAGACGGGATTTTCTTGATGCCCGTGATTGACACAGCGAAGAATCTCGGCTCTGATTGTTTGAATAGAGCAAGTCTTGATAAAAAAGAGGATTATTCTGAAGTAGATCCCCGGGGATGAGATCCTTCGCTGTGGAAGACATCGCAGGTAAATAAAATCCGTTCCTGCTAAAATTTATTCAGTGAAGTGAAAATTCGTATTCCGCTCAGAGCCTGTCCTTGAACGAAGTGAAGGAATGACAGCGTGGACGACTCTCTTGCGGGAGATCCTTCGCTGAGTAATACATCGGAGAAAATGTATATAAAGATTAGAAACAAGTTCAGGGCGGGCTTCTGCTGTGTATCGCAACTTACTTACTTTTCAAAATAATCCCTTATCGATTTTGAAATTTGCTCCACCTCGGTATCTTCCATAAAAGGATAAATCGGTAACGATAGAACCTCATCGGCATGTTTCTCCGCCACGGGAAAGCTTCCCTTACTATACTCGTCATTGGGAATATTTTTCATCAGGTGGATCGGAGGGCTGAAATGAATTCTTGCCTCTATTCCCCTTTCATTCAGATAGGCTTTCAAATCGTTTCTTCTTTTTGTCTTGATAACGAAAAGATAATAGACATGCTTTGCATAGTCTTTCTCCGGGGGTAATTCCAATGGAAGATCGCCCAACATTTCTCCGTATCGTTTAGCTATCTCTCTTCTTCTTTGGATCCATTTATTGATGTATTTAAATTTGACCTTCAATATCGCAGCCTGTATTGTGGCAAGTCTGCTGTTCACGCCGGGCAGACTGCAATTTCCATAACTGCGAATTGTCAGGACTTCACTTTTCAACTTATCATCATTTGTGATTATTGCGCCGCCGTCGCCATAACAGCCTAATATCTTGGAAGGATAGAAACTGAACGCCCCGCAAGCTCCCATGGAACCGGCCTTAATGTCCTTGTATTCAGCTCCCTGCGCTTCGCATGCATCTTCAATAATCGGTATGTCGTACTTTTTTGCAATCTCGGCGATTCTGTCCATATCGGTCACATGTCCATACATATGAACCGGCATGATAGCTTTTGTTTTTGAAGTGATACTTTTTTCGAGAAGATCCGGATCTATATTCCCTGTGTCATTCTCTACATCACATAACACGGCGCGTGCTCCAGTCATGGTCACCGCCATTGCGGAAGCTTTGAATGTGAATGCGGGCAAGACAACATCGTCGCCCTTGCCGATATTGTAACTTATCAGGGAAATATAAAGTGCCGCCGTGCCGCTTCCCACGCCGATGCAATGTTTGACCCCGCAGTAATCGGCGTACATTTGCTCAAATTCCCGGACTTCCTTGCCAAGGATAAAATCGGATCGGGCGAGTACTTTCCTGATGGCTTCAGTTACCTTTTCACCAATAAGGTTGTACTCTCTCTTTAAATCCACAAGTGGATATTTATATTGTATAGCATAATCAGGCATATTATACTCCGTGCATTATTTCACAAACAGATTAACTTACATTCATTATAATACAGGAATTGGCTGATAAAATCAAGGGAAAATAAAAGGGATTAATATAAAATAATTTGAATCATGTCATGTAACTATTCAGCCCCTTTTTGTGGGGGATTTCTGAACCATGATTTCACAATGTTTCAGGCTGGTCGGGAGACCGGAATCTGCCCAAATTTCATGGAATTAATAATTGTCTAAAGTGTTGAATTCATTTAAAACTCTGCGTTCTCTGCGGTGAATAGTTACCATCAGGACTTACGCATTTCCAAGAAAGAAATGCATGAAACTGTCCTCCTGAGCGGAATACGATCAATTTACTTTAATAGGCATACCTTTCTCAGGAACGGGGCTTGCATACCTCCGATGTATTAATCAGCGAAGGATCTCTATCCATGAATAGCGATCTCTCAGGACAACATTCAGGAGATTCTTCGCTATGTGAATCCCCGTACATCAAGGAAATCCCGTCCTTCAGAAAATCATCGGATTAAAGTAACTCTCTCGTGTATCGCTCAGAATGACAGGGCTAACTCCTCATTTTGCGTAAGTCATA
>JAIORV010000110.1 GCA_021107945.1 Vulcanimicrobiota bacterium
ACCATGCAAAACAGATAAAATATTTTCATGACATTTTATTGTCATGGGAGTATAGAAGTAGCTTAAAGTTTTTTGAAGATGGGGTTTGGGTTGAACTGAGGTATGGGCAGATTTTGGTCTTATCGCTCAGGTTAGCTCTTTGAACCGATACAAATATAGATAATGACAAGGAAATATATACTTCAGGAAGAATTGTTGTAGCCATTAAATTTCATAATTATGGACACACCTGAATGTTTAAACTATTTAATAATGAAAAAGACAGAAAATATATACTCACTCTGATAACGGTCATGTTGATATTTAAAATTCTGGGTTCCATGTTTGTCGGATACTACTGCAAACGCGGCAAAACCCAAAAGGGGCTTGTTTTCAGGGACAAACGGGTGATCGAGCAGAAAAAGCTCTCCCCTACCCTGCTTGCACTGGGATATCATTGGGATAGTATCCATTATGTGAACACATCAATGTACTGGGGCGAGAATTTTCGAAAGGCCGGTCAGTTGAGAAATTTTGCCTATATCTATCCCCTGTCAATTATGATCCTGGGCAAGGTAATCGGCAGTAATATTCTTGCTGCCGTTATTCTTTCAAACCTATTCTCAATTCTGGCGGCTATTGCCTTTTATTTTGTATGCAGAATTTATATGACACAAGAAAAAAGTTTTTCAGCGGCCGTTATTCTTTCAATTTATCCCGCTTTTTTTGTATCGGGACTCATTGCATATGCGGAGCCTATGTTTTTGTTCTTTGCCATTTTGTCATGGTATTACTTTGAAAAAGAGAATTATTTGATATCCGCCGTTCTTGCGGGTCTTTGTCTTTGCACAAGAACGGCCGGGGCAATCATCATTCCTATCTATTTTGTCATTTTCTTATACAGGATTATTTCAAGTTCATGGAAAGAAAAGAAAATCGTATTACCAAAAGCGGTCTGTTTATGGTACTTAATTCCAATTGTTTTTCTGATAGCACAGGTACTTATAACAAAATATTTTGTATCAAGCGCGGGGTTTAGAACCAATTCTTTCGCCGGAAGTATGCCGAGGATAAATGCTCATTTCGTCCCGGTATTTTCACCTGTGCTACAATTAAAGCAGATAATGAAAAATATCCCTCAAGCCCTTGAGCTTTATATGTATCTATTACCGGCGATACTCCTGGCGGTATATCTGAAAAAATTCAGGTGGGAATTATTCATATATGCCGCAATTGCAATATTTTCCGTTATGTCAATATCCGAGACCGAGGTGTTCAGGGCGATACCGAGACATCTGTTAAACGCCTGGCCTGTTTTCATATCGCTTGGCGATTTCCTGAAAAACAGATACCTGCTGCTTGTAGTATCAGTTTTCTTTTTCATGGTGGGGCTTATGATGTTGCATAACTTTTACACTTTTCTTTATATCTAACAGGAGTTATGCATTTTGTCATTGCGAGGAGCCTGCGACGAAGCAATCCCAATGTTCTTTGTCCATTCAGGAGATTGCTTCACTAACGCTCGCAATGACAACATTTGCACAATTCTTTGCGTAAGTCCTGATCTAATTTATTAATTGACCGGAGGAGAAATGGAAGACAAATCAGAAAAAAGAGATATGACAAATAAAATTGATGAAAATTTTGATGGTGATAATAATCCGCCTGAAAATCCCGATGATCAGGTTAGCAAGGATATTCCACCTGAAACTAAAGCTGATGATGAATTACCTGTTTGTGACGAAACACCAGAGATAGAAGAATCCGACTTGCGGGAAGAACCGGAAGAAATCACATATAGTGAAATAAAGAGGAAAAAAAGGAAAGACTTCTGGAGAAAAATTATCTTACCATATTGCATGATTGGAATCGGTGTTTTTACATTATTCAAGGCCTGGGGTATTGTAACAATTCCCTGGGCATTTGTCCTGACAATTGATCTTGTCACCCTGGTCATTGCTCTTCGAATGAGTGGAATACTATCCCCAGCGTTGGCCGTATCTCTTGCCACAATTTCTGCCCTTGTTCCCCAATATTATATCAGGTCAACATATAATATTTATATATATTTAACAACAAAATTCGGCACATATCCCAGTGATTTATGGTACTGCTGGAATCACTACTTGGCGAAAGGTTTTCCATATCCCAGAGAATACCCCTCGGGAATCCAGATGATATTCAAATTTTTGTACCAGGTAAAACCCAAGAACCTTAATTTTGATGGGTATATGATCATAATATGCATTTTCATGGGGATTTTTGCGCTTTTAATTACATATCTCCTGTATGGACTAGTTGAAAAAACTCACAAAAAAACATGGAAAATATGGGTTTTCTGGATATTCGCCCCGTCATTCCTGTGGTACGCCCTGTATAATGTTGATCTTATAAGTGTGTTTACAATAGTGATGGGATACTATTTGTTTGTTGAAGAGGAATATTACCTGAGCGCAGCTATAATCGCCCTGGGTACCGCTCTGAAAGTATTCCCGATTTTCATGACGCCATTGTTGTTATTCCAATGCCCCAAAAAAAAGAGGCTTGGCTCAATCCTTACTTTCGTGGGCGTTTGGGTGGGATTCAACCTGCCGTTTATGCTGAAGGAGTGGGATGCATGGAAATATCCTTATCAGTGGCAGATAAAGCATAATTTTGCCAAGAATGCCCGTGACGGAAGCTTTTTCTGGGTAATCCACATTATCCTGAATAATATAGAGGTATGGGTAAAGACACATATTCCACGGTCAGGATTTCTCTGGAATATTCATATGATGTTATCTCCATATAAATACCACATGGGAAAAGTGAGCCTGCTCCTTTATGGCGCTCTATATTATCTTTTCCTACGCAAGAAATGGGATCTACCCTTTGCAAGGAAATGCGCAGGGATAATGATGCTATTTCTTTTAACTGACAGGATTTATTCACCCCAATATCACCTGTACCTTCTGCCTTTCCTTGTCCTTGTTGATTACAATTTTAAAAAGAAAATTCACAAGATTCTGTTTCTTGCAACATTCTATATCGCCGAGATTCCCAATGCCCTTCATACGGTTTTCATGTTCAAGATAAGACATATTGAACACCACGTGGCGTTTCTCCATAATTGGTTACCCGCAATATTTACATATAAATTCCCATATATTTTTCAGGGAATGATGATTGTAAAATATTTGGCCATTATCACCCTTTTCCTGATAAATTGGTATGCTCCCGTAAATCCTGAAGCGAAAGAATGGAAAGATGGAAGTGGCAAACTGGAGGAGGAAAAACAGAAATCAGAGAGCGAAGAGCAGAAACTCAACCACGAAGACACGGAGGACAAGGAGGACGGATTAGTAGGAGAAATGTCCTAATCCCGATAAACGGATGACACAGACCGAATTTGTTTTTCACCACAGAGAACAAAGAGGACGCAGAGGACGGAAGAGGGATTATAACATGAAGGTTGGGCAAATCTGTAGGAGGGACGTCCCCGTCCCGATAAACATAGGTCGGAGGACGATTCTTTCACCACGAAGCCGTGAAGGACACGGAGGAGAATTTGTAGGAGGGATTTCCTAATCCCGATAAACGGATGACACAGACCGAATTTGTTTTTCACCACAGAGAACAAAGAGGACGCAGAGGACGGAAGAGGGATTATAACATGAAGGTTGGGCAAATCTGTAGGAGGGACGTCCCCGTCCCGATAAACATAGGTCGGAGGACGATTCTTTCACCACGAAGCCGTGAAGGACACGGAGGAGAATTTGTAGGAGGGATTTCCTAATCCCGATAAACGGATGACACAGACCGAATTTGTTTTTCACCACAGAGAACAAAGAGGACGCAGAGGACGGAAGAGGGATTATAACATGAAGGTTGGGCAAATCTGTAGGAGGGATATCCCCGTCCCGATAAACGGAGGTCGGAGGTCGATTTTTTCACCACGAAGCCGCAGAGGGCACGAAAATATTTTTTAGATCCTCCGTGCTCTCCGTGTCTTCGCGGTGTCCCCCGGAAAGGATTGACGATTAGTTTGAATACCAATTATTTGCATCCAAATCAAATAGGTCCCCGTCCTGATAAATATGCGCATATTCCACTTGAAATTCTATTTGGGAATCCGGAAAGACAATGCCCGCTTATATCGCCTGACGGGAAAAAGATTGCATTCCTTGCGCCATATAAACACATAATGAATATCCATATAAATAATATTGACGGGGAAACCGCAAGAACATTAACACATTACAAAGAGAGGGGGATTCAGACATTCTTATGGCAATGGGACAGTTTACATATACTTTACCTCCGGGACAAAAACGGTGATGAAAATTGGCATTTATACCGGGCGGACATTGAAACCGGAGAAATAACAGACCTGACACCTTTCGAAGAAGTCAAGGCACAGATTGTGGCAATGAGCCCTGATGTGCCCAACAAGATTCTCATTGCACTGAATCTCAGGAAAAATGTTCATGATGTATATAGCATTGATCTGAATAGCGGCAAACTGGAGTTGGATACGGAAAATCCGGGAGATGTTGCACGCTGGAATGCGGATAATGATCTGCAGGTGAGAATCGCCCAGGCAATACATCATACGGGAAGAAATGAAATCAGGATAAGAAAAGACAGGAATTCACCCTGGCGAAGGTTCAGGATGTGGATTCCCGATGAAGACCGGGGATCGGACGGAAATTTTGGCGATGTGGCCGGATTTAGCTCCGATAATAACAAAATGTGGCTTATTTCAAGCGCGGGATACAACACAGCAAGACTCCTTCAGGTTGACCTGAAAACAGGCAAGGCAGTTGTATCAGGAAGTGATGCCGACTATGATGCCTGCGATGTATTAATCAATCCCTTCACTCACAAGTTATCGGCTTGCTGTTTTATCAGGGAGAAACAAGAATGGGATTTAATCGACAAATCCCTTGAAACGGACTTTGTAAGAATAAGGGAATTCCGGGAAGGCATTTTCAATATAGCAAGCGGGGATATGAAGGACAGAATTTGGGTTATCGCATACGAATCGGATATTTCACCGGTTAGCTATTACATTTATATGAGAGACAGCAAGGAATTCAAGTTTCTTTTCTCTGAAAAACCCGGATTGGAAAAATATGAGCTTGCAGGGATGGATACGATTTCTTTCAAGTCCCGGGATGGATTGAAAATAAACGGTTACATAACTTTCCCCGTTGGATTGAAGCCTGCAAATCTCCCCACAGTTCTGCTTGTTCACAGCGGTCCGTGGATGAGAGATCGATGGGGCTTGAACCTTACTACGCAATGGCTTGCAAACAGGGGGTATATAGTTTTGCAGGTGAATTACAGGGGGTCGATGGGATACGGAAAAGACTTCCTGGATGCAGGCAACAGGGAATGGGGAGGCAAAATGCTTAATGATTTGATTGATGCGAAGAGATGGGCGGTGTCAATGGGTTATTCAGATCCTGGCAGGTTTGCAATTATGGGGGCAAGTTACGGTGGATATGCCGTTCTCGCCGCGCTTGCATTTGCACCGGGAGAGTTTTCATGTGGTGTGGATATGTTCGGGCCGTCAAACCTTGTCAGTTTTCTCGAATCGATCCCTTCACATTGGAAGCCTATGAAAGCTTTCCTGGATAGAAGAATCGGACATCTTCAGACGGAGAAAGAATTTTTGAAATCAAGGTCTCCCCTATTCCATTCCGGAAATATCACATCACCCCTCATCATTGCGCAGGGCTCGAATGACCCCAGAGTTAAAAAGAGGGAGAGCGATCAGATGTTATCTGCGCTTCAGAATAACAATACCCCTGTAGAATACATTCTATATCCCGACGAAGGGCATGGCTTCTCCCTGGAAAAAAATCGCCTTGATTTTTATCGGAAAGTTGAAAGTTTCCTTGCAATATATCCTGGAGGTAACTATTGACCGCAGAAATCTGTGCTGAACCCTTGCCTTCGCCAGGGCAGGCTTGTTTCAGTATTTATTTCGAAATCCAACAATGACATCATTTTTTGAATAGATCCTGAAACAAGTTCAGGATGACTTCTTCAGGATGACGAACCTAAGCCATATTTCTTAACCTTCTCCCTCAATGTCTTCCTGTCTATTCCCAGTATCTCGGCGGCGTGGGTTTTATTTCCGTCAACACTTTGAAGTACGTTCTTAATATGCTCGGTCTCAATATCGGCAAGCGTTCGATTCACTCCCATTCCCCTGTGAACCGAGAATCTCATGTGAGGTGAGAAATCCGGCACATCAATAATATCCCCGTCCGTCATGAGCACAAGCCTTCTTACAAGATTTTCCAATTCCCTGACATTTCCGGGCCATGAATAATTAATGATAACCTGAAGTGCATTATCGGAAAACTTGAGTCCCGGCTTTTCAAATTCGTTGATAAATTTTGTCTTGAAATGATTCGCAAGGAGTATTATATCTTCCCCTCTTTCTCTCAAAGGAGGCATATCAATAAGTATTACATTCAGCCTGTAATATAGATCTTCCCTGAATCTCTTTTTCCTGATCATTGATTGAAGGTCTTCGTTTGTAGCGGCGAGAATCCTGACATCAACCCTCCTGGAGCGGTCGGACCCCACCATACAGACCTCCTTATCCTGCAAAACTCTGAGAAGCTTTGCCTGCATCGGGAGACTTGTATTACTTACCTCGTCCAGGAAAATTGTCCCTTTCTCCGCTGTCTGGAAAAAACCGGCTCTTGCTTCTGTCGCTCCGGTAAACGCTCCCCTTATATGTCCGAATAATTCGCTTTCCAGGAGGTTCTCCGGTATCGCTCCGCAATTAACCGGCACAAATGGAGCCGATGCCCTGGGACTGTTATAATGAATTGCCCTCGCAACCAATTCTTTTCCAGTGCCGCTGTCTCCCGTTATAAGAGCCGTCGCAGATGTCGATGCAACCTTTGCAATTGCCCTGAATACTTTTTGCATGCTCTTTGACTCGCCAATCAGCCCATAGTGTGATCCGGGTTCTATTGATGAACCGTCCTCCGCAGCTATACGCATTTTTAATTTATTCAATGCTTTCCTGACAGCGGAAAAAAGCTCTTCATCAGTAAAAGGCTTCGGGAGATACTCATCAGCCCCCGCCTTGACGGCTTCAACCGCCCCCTCAATAGTGGCATACCCGGTTATCATCATTGTTTCGGTGTCTTTATAGTTCTCCCTGATATGTCGGATCAAATTCAAACCGTTTGCCTCGGGCATTTTATAATCCGTTATAACAAGATCGATAGGTGTGGATTCGAGTATTCCAAGAGCCTCGGCAACCCCCGGCGCAGTAAAAATCCTGTATCCACAAGACAAGAGATTTCTTTGCAGCATCTCCAGTGTAAGCTCGGCATCATCCACTACAAGAATTTGTTCCTTATCAGCATCCTGGCTATTCATCAGCAGCACTCCCGAAATCCTTTTTTGCCTTTATGGGCAATATAATTTCAAACTTCGAACCTTTTCCTATTTCGCTCTCGGCCCTTACAGAACCTCCATGAGCGGTAACTATTCCATGAACAACCGCAAGTCCCAATCCTGTTCCCTGGCCTACCTTCTTGGTTGTAAAAAACGGAAGGAATATCTGTTTCAGGACTTCTTCTTTTATTCCTGTGCCTGTATCATGAACAACCAAAGATACATGTCCGTCAGTTTTATATGTTCTTACTGTGATTTTACCTCCTCTCCCCATTGCCTGCATTGCATTTACCACCAGGTTTATTACAACTTGGTTTATTTGCGAAGGATCGGCCTTTATCCGCGGTATCTCAGACGACAAATGCTTTTCAATTTCTATGCCTTCTTTCACCAGTCGGGATTCAAAGAAAAACAGGGCATCTTCAACGATACTATTTAAATTCACTCTTATTTCACGGGTGGGCATCTGACGGGCAAAAGTCAGCAATTTCTTGACGATTTCTCTGCCATAAAGACTTGCCCTTACAATCTTTTCCATATCATTGGAAGCCTGGCCGGGGATTCCAGGGCATTTTTGCGCAAGTTGAGCGAAACCAAGTATGTTTGCGAGAGGCTCATTCAACTCATGCGCCACACCTGCCGCCAACTGCCCGATTGTGGCAAGTCTGTCGGCATGTCTTATCTGCTCCTGTAATTCCATTTTTTCTTTCTCGGCCTGCTTCTGTTCGAAAATAAATCCGACCTGCCTTGCCATCGAGTCAATGAGGGCTCTTTCCTCTTTCAGGAACAACACCGCTTCCAACTCAGGCTTCTTTCTTGTATAAGTTACTTCTATTGATCCCCGGATTTTTCCATTGATATTTACTTCCGCCCTGAGCTTTTCTCCGTTGTCGGTAAATCCCGGTGTTGAATATATCTTGCCGTCAATTGTTATCCTTCCGTATGCGATTTCCGGATATTGCATAGCCCGAGGGATTAACCTGACAATCTTGTTTATTATCTCTTTCAAATCCATTCCGGGACGGTTAAAAGTCTGGCATATACCATAAAGGCATCTTAATTCCTTTATTCTCTCCCGAAGGGCGGCGTGAGCCCGGCGATTGGCGACAGCCATACCCAGTATCTGTGCCGCATTTTGATATACCTCAATTACTTCCTTATTGAAGCCGATTTTTTCCTTGTTCTTGAAAATCAATATTCCAAAGTGTTTCCCCTTAATGAGGAAAGGTAAGACAAGTATGGAATTAAATCCGTCTTCAATCCGGATACGACAAAAATCCTCAATTTCTCCCACCTCATCATCAAGAAAGTAACATTTATCGGTGTCTGTGATAAGGAAACTTCCTTTTTGCAGATAATGCCGGGAGCTGGGATCAGAATAGCCTTGCATTATTTCATGACAAAGAGAATTTAATGACCGAATATTCCCATCATTCCTATAATTATCAGGGATCTTAGAATTAGTTTCTTCCAAAATTTCAAAAATGAATCTTTCCTTTGGATCGTCTTCTGCTTCCCATCGATATTTCAATCCCTCATCGGTCATCCATAGCTCAATAGCGTTACATCCGGATAATTCAATGAGCATTCTTGACATTTTCCTGAGACACTCTACTCTTGAAATTCCAAGATTAGCAAAATGAAAAATCTTCCGTGAAAAAGGTCCTAATTCTTTTAAAAGCTTTCTGGCACCTATAATATTTTTTGAATCAGTCAGTTCAATCACTCCATTCAATTCTTTGCAATCCCTGCGATTATTATTTACAATATAACGAAGCATAAAATATATGTCAAGAATCAAATATTACAATTTTCTTCAAATTGACAAGGATTTCGTTTGCCGATATACTATAAATAAGTAAGCACTTAGTCCCCCTTTACAGGAGCATCTTGCCGTGAAAATCGAGGCTGGAAGCCTCTCCTACAGTGAAGGGTCTGAATAAGTAATAAGAGGTGATTGAAATGGATGGAAAAAGCCTTACGTTGCAGATGAATTCACTTAATGAAAGTCTTGAGCGATGGTTTTGTGAGCTTGAATACAGAGGTTTTTTGAATAGAAATACAATAGAAAAAATTCCTATTGCTGACTCATTGAACTGTATTTCTGCAAACACCGTAACGGCCGCAATTTCTGTCCCTCATTTCTATTCAGCTTCTGTTGATGGAATAGCTGTTCTTTCTTCCAGTACATTCAGCGCTACGGCCACCACCCCTCTTACTCTGAAAATCGGAGAGGACGCACAATTTATCGACACAGGGATGCCTATTCTCCCTGGGTTTGATGCAGTCGTACCAATTGAAGATGTCAAGCTTAAATCAATTGAAGGTGTTGAGATAACCGGCTCCTATGCTCCGTGGGAAAATGTCAGGCCTCTTGGTGAGGAAATGGCGGCACAGGAAGTAATTCTTCCTGCCAACCACCGGATTCGTTCTTTTGATATAGCTGCACTTTTTGCCGGCGGTCATTCCCATATTGATGTTGTAAGAAAAACAAGAATAGGGATTCTCCCTGTGGGCTCCGCTCTTGTTCCCACTGGTTCCATTCCCGCTGTAGGGCAGGCTATGGAGACTTCCTCGCAGATATTGAGCAATACTGTTTTACAATGGGGAGCACATCCCATATTAGTCGATATTGTTGATGAAAATCTGGTTGA
This sequence comes from Vulcanimicrobiota bacterium, assembly GCA_021107945.1. Classification (GTDB taxonomy): domain Bacteria; phylum Vulcanimicrobiota; class JAJTBE01; order JAJTBE01; family JAJTBE01; genus JAIORV01. The sequence continues at coordinate 10,044 of JAIORV010000110.1, forward strand.
GCTCTCAAAAAAGGTTGACATGATCAAAAGTGATGTCGATTTGCTTTGTATCATAGGGGGTCCGTCTTTAGGAACCGCTCTTATAGCAGATATGTTGAACAGGAAGGGCGAACTAATATGCTATGGGCTTCAAATAAAGCCCGGGATGTCAACATGCCTGGGCATTATAGACGACTGCCCTATAATAGGACTCCCCGGTTATGCCATGTCGGCGTACATTGCATTTAATCACTTCGCAAAGCCTGTTATTTATAAGAAACTTGGAATTAATGCTCCCGACAAGAAAATTTTCAAAGCATATCTTTCCCGTACTGTAAGATCCCCTGAAGATGTGGATGAATTTATCAGGGCATCACTGGGATATGTTGATAATATGCCGGTTGCCGTGCCCATTTCCCGTGGGGCAAACATCCTTATGTCTCTTGTGCGGGCCGATGGAATAATCCATATAAGTAACAAGAAATCGAAGATCCAGGCCGGTGAGCTTGTTAACGTAGAATTACTCAGACCTCGTAATGATCTGAAAAACAAAGTATTCATGGCCGGGTCTTATGATATATGCTTCGATATTTTACGAAATGAAATTTTGAGGCAGAATCCTGATATTATTCTCTACAATTCCAATGTTGGCAGTATGAGAGGTTTGATTGCATTAAAAGCAGGATTCTGCCATTTAAGCGGCATCCATTTCTTTGACGATGAAACCGGTGAGTTTAATATACCGATTGTAAAAATGTTCCTTGACGATATGCCCCTTATTTTAGTCAATCTCCTTCATCGCCAACTTGGATTTCTTGTAAACAAAGGAAATCCGAAGAATATATTAAATTTTGAAGACCTTACAAGACCTGATGTCAAGCTGACAAACAGGATCCGTGGGTCCGGGACCAGGATGATTCTTGATTATTATCTAAAGAAGAATAAAATCGAGATAAACAGAATCAAAGGATATCCGGATGAGGCACATACCCACCTGACCCTCGCCTCGGCAATAGCGTCAGGACATGCGGATGTTGGGCTGGGAATATCTGCGGCGGCGAAGGCGTCCAACCTGGATTTTATACCTCTGATACCGGAGAGAATGGATTTTGTCATTCCCAAAAAATACCTAAATACATATTCAATAAAGAGCCTCCTCAGCATTATTGGAAGCGAAAAATTCAAAAAAGAAATTTCCATGCTCGATGGATATAGTACTGAAATGACAGGAAATATAGTTTATGAAATAGGATAAGGTGAAAAATGAATACAAGTATTGATTGTTTGCAGTGTCTTTTCCCGACGCTGGTCAAACTCATAAAAATAGCAACTGATGATGAAGATAAAAGAATGGAGATTGTCCGGGGTGTTCTGGAAAGACTCTCGAAAGATCCGTTAAATGAAAATCCCGTTGCAGTATCGGAAAGACTCATGTCTTATGTAAGAGAAGTGTCGGGAAACCATGATCCCCTGAAAAAGTTAAAGCATGAGAGAAATCAGAAGGCATGGAAACTGCTTCCTGAAATCAGCCGGATTATCCACAATTCGGAGGATCCTCTTTTTTCTTCATTCAAAGCCGCCGCCGCCGGAAATATTCTTGACATAGTCTCGGTCGGCAATGATGCCATGCTGGAATCCGCTCTCAAACAGGCTTTTAACAATGGGTTTGCCAGGAATGATTACAATATTTTCCTTGAGCAACTTGATACATCGGAGAATATTCTTTACATCGGCGACAATTCCGGTGAAATCGTACTTGACAGGTTTCCGGTAAGCGAGCTGGTCAAAAGAAACAAGAAAATTCTTTATTGTGTAAGGGGAGAGCCTGCCATGGACGACGCTCTGGAGGCAGACTTCATCGAGGCGAAAATGGGAGAGTTCGCGGAAATGATAGACACCGGAACCCCGCACCTTGGCTTTTTACCTGATAAAGTCTCACAAAAAACAAAGGAAATATTTAATGAGGCGGACCTTATTATCTCAAAGGGAATGGGCAATTATGAGTCCCTATACGAGATAAATGACAAACGGATCTATTTTATATTGCGGGCTAAATGTGATTACATAGCCGAAAAAATGCGCGTCAAAAAGGGCGATTACTGTTTCACCAGGGGAGGGTTTTGAATATATAAGTTAAATATTATAGAAGTCCGATACTAAACAATATAAACAGGAGGCAGTCATGAGTCTTCGTATTCCCAAAGAAAGAAGAGAAGTTGTAGTATTTACGAGGAATCACAAACTCGAAGGAGAGATGTATCTTTTAATGGATTCCCGTATTTCCGACGAATTAAATGTAAGAGTCAAGGAATTTATTCCCATAACAAACGCGAAAATTTATACGCTGAGCGGTGATAGTTTACTATTCACCACGGATTTTGTTACTGTAAATAAATCATCAATAGACCTTGTCTTGACAAAACCGGCACCGGGTGAAATTTAGAGCTATCCAAATTAGTTGAAGTTATAGATATATCAAGGAGGTAAAGGCGGATGCCGATTTACTGTTATAAATGTTTTGATTGCAACCATTACCAGGAGAACAAGCAAAGCATGGACGATGATGCGTTGACGATATGCCCAGAATGTAAGGGTGATAATTTCAAAAGAGTAATAAGAAATGTGGGAGTAATATTCAAGGGCTCAGGTTTCCATATCAACGATTATGGACGAAAAAGCAAAGTAGGGTCCACTACCCCGGCAAAGAAGGAAGAGAGTAAGACGGAGGAAAAAACCGAGAAAAGCAAAGAGAAAATATCGGAATCAAAACCTGATAAAAAGAACAAAGACGGAAAATAAGACGCGGCGGCATAGATATGACTATTTGAGGTGTAAATGTGTTTGATCGAATCTATAATATTATGTCACAGGTATTTATATATGGGTTATCGGTTAAATTGAGTCATGAAAATAATGGTAGAGAGATAAAATTAAAGCTCAAAAATTTCCTTATAAAAGACCAGGAAATAAACGGAATAATTATTGAGAATTTACACCTCTCAATGGAAAATTTGCCTGATATGGATACCCATATCAGTTTTGATGATGCCTCTTTTATTGTGGAAAAATTAGATTTCTTTATCTCTGAAGACTGGATTAATAAAATAATCGAGTCTGAGGATAGCTTGAAAAATCATGAACTGGAAGATCTCAGAATCGACTTCTACCATGACAAACTATCTATTTCAGGGAAAATCAGGGTGGGAATATTGTTCCCATTTTCTGTGGATCTGAATCTGGCAATCGATAACGGCAAAATTAAAATTATTTTTGGCAAATTCCGGGCGGGGAATCTTATCACACTTCCAAAATGGCTTCAAAAAGCACTTCTGAGTATTGCGAAGAATTACCTTGAATCAAAGAATATGCTTGAATCGGGAGTTATCCTGACCGATGAATATATACTCATCGATCATCTTTCATTTATCCCTCTGGATTGTTATCTGAAATTTGACAAGATATTCACGGAAGAAAAATACCTCATTATTAGGGGTGGCGAAGATAAAGATAAATGTCTCAAAATAATTGATGAAAAGTTGAAGAAGAAATTAAAGAAGAAAAAGGAAGAAATGGAGAAAATCAGATTTAAAGAAATAGACGCTAAGAAAAAAGAAAAAAAGCCAATAAGAATTAAAAAAGATGATAAAGTAACCCGAATTCTCGATGAGATTATTCAAAAAGCGGGGGAAATGAAAAGACTGAGACCCGCCAAACCTGCTGATATGTCTAATTCCAGGGTGAAATTATATGTTGACGGTGAACCGTCTGAATATCAGGAGGAAAGCCAAAGTACGGGGGAATCCCACAAAAATGATTAGGAAAAACATACCATCCGGATCTCCATTTGAAAAATCGATAGGATTTTCACGGGCAGTAAGAATAAAAGATTTTATTGCCATATCGGGCACGGCGCCTATAGCGGCCGACGGCTCTGTCTCATTTCAAGGGGATATATATGGGCAGACAAGAAGATGTCTTGAGATTATAAGAGAGTCGATCAAAAAAGCTGGCGCGAATATGAATAATGTCATAAGAACAAGAATTATGTTAAAGGATATTACAGGATGGAAAGAGGCAGCAAGAGCACACGGTGAGTTTTTCTCTGAAATAAGGCCGGCTTGCACATTTGTCGAGGTTAAAGGCTTCATTGACCCGGAATGGCTCGTTGAGATTGAGGCCGACTGCGTTTTATCATAGGATATCCACAATGATGAGAATCCAGACACAAAAAAAAGAAAACAGTAATCTTGTGATCATTGTTTCATTTTTATTGATAGTGATTATTTTATCCGGATGTAACAAGGAGAAAATTAACAACTCCAACCCTACTCCATCGCTGCCCGGAAGAATCAACATCGAGAATTTATATCAGAAAGGCAAAGATGCGCAGAAGTCATTCGACCTGGAAGAAGCTGAAGCGATATACAAGAAAATTCTTGAGACGGATCCTCACCATTACCGCGCAAGAAAACGCCTTGGTGAGGTTTATTATTTTATCGGCGAATATGAGCCTGCCATAAGGGAATTTAAAAAAGTATTGGAAGAGAATCCCCCCAATCCCGGGGCGGCTAAGTCAAACCTTGTTTTATGCTACCTTGCAGTTGACAGGCCTGAAAACGCCCTGGAATACATCTCCCCGGAAATCGATGAATACTCACGCTGGGGAACACATTACAGCTTCCTTGCACAGGCTGAATATGCCCGGTTCATACTGGCCGGATCCGACAAAGAGAAGAAGGTGATCCTGGAAAAGATCAAATCGGTATTGAAAGAGGGAATTAAAAAAACTGATAACCAATATGCAAGAGCAATGTTAAGAGCGAGCCTTGCTCTGTTTAATGGAAATTACAATGAAACAGGCAAATACCTCAAGGATGCCCTGGGTCAGGAAGAATCGGGAAGAGATCGAATTTCCATGCTTTTCCTCATCGGAGCGATCAGGGCAAGAGAAGGCAACAAGAAGAAAGCTGAGTCATATTTTAAAAGAGTATTAGAAAACATTAAGAAAAACCGCAGGTTGAATTACCGGAGTTTTATGGACGGATTCTACAGTCTATGGGCGATGGAGGAGTATGGACAATATATACTCAAGTATAAAGATATAAATGAAATTGTGGAGCAAATACCGGGAAGAATAAGGGAGCCCGAGACAAAAGATTTCCTGAAACATGTTGAGGAGTACCTGTCGGCGCGGGAAAATAAAAATTATGGCGATGCCCTGCAAAGCCTCGAAGCGATGGAAAACAGCATAAAGGACGAATCCATCGAAGGTGATTATTTTTACGATGGGATATATAAACCGTTTATTATGAACCTGCTTTACAGGGCAATGGGGAATATGGCAAGAAAGGCAGGGAAGAATAAAGATGCGGCCGAGTATCACAAGAAAGCGAATACCGTATCGCGGGAGAAGTTTCCTTTTTAAATCTAAATAGCTAAATAGACCTGATAATCCCCTCTTTCAAAACATTCAAAAACGCCCTTTGGAATGTTTCATCCTTGCTTGCAGAAGAATCCTTTAACCTATCTTCAAATTTTGCTTTAATTTCTTTTCCAGATCTTGTCCCCTCGAACAGTATATCGAATATTACTCTCTCGTTTTCTCCGTTCAAGACTCCTTCGAAAACTGCGCCAGGATTGAACAGAGCGCCGTAACTGACCTCCCCTGACGGTTTCTTTCCCTGCCAGCAAAATTGTACATCCCCGGAAATCTCGAATGCAAGTTCGAGTAACTTGTCGAATTCTTCATTGTCATCATATATATCCATATAATCCAGGATTTGCTTTATTTCAATATCCTGCCCCGGTTTGGGCATCCTGAAATTGCGAAATTCACTAATAGACTCTTTTTCATGTGTTCTCTTGAAATTAAGGAGTCCGTCACCGATTGAGATAATCCCGCCCTTCCTGTATGATTTCACCCAAGTGACAATATCGCGGTAGTATTCAGGGGATCGGACATCCGTTGTAACATGGTTCAATATATACCGGTGGATGGGGCCGAATCGAGTTCCCAGAGCAAGTATATGGAAATGTTCATCTCCAAGCCATCCTGAAATTTTCTTTAAATAATCCTCGCCATCCCTCATCACCATGCTTGTTACAATTTGTGCATATCCATAATCTCTCAAGTGGTCCGGAATCCCAGCTATCACACTTTTTGAAATCCCCTCCCCCGATTCTGAGCCATGCCTGAAATATAGCGTTTTTTCAGGAGACGGCACAAACGGAGGGTTCGCGATTATCCAGTCGAAATCCTTATCTTCCACAGGCTCATAAATATCACCGGATCGAAACTCCACATTCTCCAATTGATTCAGGAGCGCATTGAACCGGGCGAAATTGACGGCGCGGGGATTTTTATCTATACCTGTTACCTTCCGGGATTGCCTTGCCGCCAGTATCCCGTGAACGCCGCAACCGCAGCACATATCCAGTGTATTTTGAAATTTACCGTCAATCAATGCTCTTGCAAGCACGTATGAATCCATGCCCAGGGGATAGACGCTGTTTGGATGGAAAGCGGTCGTGAACATATGATCCGTGGCAAGAAACGCCCATTTGCAAGGAAATATGGCAACATTCGAAAAATATCCCATCTCATCACGATCAAGAACGCCAACATCCATCAGCTTCTCTATGTGAACATCCTCAAGCAAACCCTTTATTTCATCGTCATCCAAATGTCTTGCAAGTATGAAAATCTTGACAAGCCTATCTATAGGGGAGTTTTCCTTCAGGTGAATCTCAAGATACGCAGGCAGGTAATTTACAAGAATGTCATCGATATCATCTGCGCCAAGCTTGCCAAAGACAGTCTTTTCACAATAATCATATTTTTGTAGAAGGTCATGAAGGGGAAGCAGGTCTTCCTTTTTGAGTCCCCTTATTTTAAACTGCCTGATTCTTTTTCTTTCTATCTGTTCAACTTTCATATTTCACCTCATGCTTATCCCTGCGCCCTCTGCGGTGGGTGCTCATCCTTCCCCTTATTCATCTCTTCCCAGATTTTTCGCTTCCGGGGATCCACAAAGGCATTTACAAATTCATTCGCCTCCTCAAGCCAGTCGAGGATCCTCTCGGGCGTATAATGGCAGAACTCCTCGATCTTTTCCCGTGAAAGAACAAATGCATATTTAACCTTTTTTGTCAATTTCAAGTCTCCTTACAAGCTCTCTTAACGACTCAATATCTGCAATGTCCTGTGGTCTTCCGGAAATTTCTTTCAATTCAATGAGGTGCTTGATGGATATTACGGGTATTTCAATTCCTCTTGCATTTATTCTCTTAATCTTCTATTCAACAAATCCTGTACACTAAATTGAATCCTGATGCCGGAGTTTTCATAGGTTTTACTTGATTTGATCCCCGCCGCATTTAAAGGGCGGATTTCTCATCAATAATCCTCACTATCCCCGCCGAGCCGTCAACTTCTACAATTTGTCCGTCTTTGAGAAGGTTTGTTACATTTTCGATCCCTACTACACAGGGCTTTCCATATTCTCTTGCCACCAGAGAACCATGCTGCAGCATTCCTCCCACTTCAAGAACGATTGCTACGGCGTTTATGAAAAGCGGTGTCCAACCGGGATCCGTTGCCCTTGCAACCAGAACATCGCCTGGAAGCACAGGCTTCTCATCGGGCGTATGAAGAACTTTTACCGGTCCCCGCACGACACCCGACGAAATAGCCTGCCCCTGAAGCTCGCCTTCCTTTGTTTCCCTCTTTGGCGCCCGGAGTATTTTTCCCCTTGAATCTATCAAATGGGGGAAGCTCTTTACATGCTTTAACTCCTTGTAGAATTCTGTGTTTTTCTCTCCGATCGCTCGAAGATCCATTGACGGATCCTTAATTCCCTCATCAACCTGCTCAATCGTCAGGTCAAACACCTGCTCCTTGTTATCAAGTCGTCCCTGTTTCACAAGCTTTTCAGCCTCTTTTAGAATATGTTCTCTTAAAATATGATTGAGCATGATTAAGAAATATTTATGCGTCTCCCTGTAGCCTCCGAATGATTCTATCAGGCGATACAGCATATGAAACTCCTTGCTCTTTAACCATCCTTTTTTATGCGCCGCCTCCGCAAGGATCTCAAATGCTTTATGTCTCTCCATCTGGGATTTCTCGTATATGGCCTGTGGATTATTCTCCGGATCTTTGACCCCCACAAGGTTTGCCATCTGCTCGATAATGAACTTTGGATTGTCAACATACCTTGGTGATGCGATATCCAGCTCTTTTGCCCCCCTGAATCCATATTTCTCCATAGATTCATCCCATGCATGCATAAAATTGCCCGGCATATCCCTATGTTCAATCTTATCCACCAATTCGTCAATAGATTTATATTCCTCAGGCTCCAGGAGTTGTGACAGGTGATAGAGGGCAAGCCCCATTTCCACCGTAACATTCCCCTTCAACGATCTGTCAAGGTAATCGAGCTGTCCTTTTATTTCAGGGGGATCATCCTCAAAAATCGTCTTTATTTTTGACTCGGCTAACTGTGCTGATAAGAGTGTGGGTAAAATTATATGTATAATCATATGCGAGGTCTTACTTGTAGCCGTTTTTGTCAACTCCATTATCGGAAGATCGCTTGCCGCCGCCACTTTCATCTCAGCAATATGTTTATCAATTCCCCTTTGAAAAAATGAAGTCAACTGCTCCGGTAAAACGGCGGCTTCAAATACTCGAGCGATTGTATCGGGAATATGAGTCAGAACCTTTAAGCTCACGTTCTTTAACTTATCGGGGCATTTCATTGTTTTATATTCTTCCTCATCCACTCCCTTAATTATATTGGAAGCTAACGAATCCATCCGCTCAATTCCCCTCGCCAGGCTCTCTTTATTTGCCAGAAGGAACATGTTGGAATAATTTATATATGAGCGTCCCCCGGTGTTATACAGCAGTCCTGATTCGATATCCGATGTGAGATCAACACCAAAAACTTCAATCGTGAAATCTTTTAAGAAAAGGTGAAGCCAGGACAATCCCATTACGGATAAGGGATCACGAATTCCCTGGATACAAAGAGTCATATCCATATAAAGCCTCTTGCGCTTACCCGGAGGTGTGATAATTTCCGGCGGTAAGGGAATATGTGTTGTTATGGGTCTTGCCTGCAGCATATAGAGGTGCCCCCCGGAGAACGCCCATTCCGTGTCCATGGGCTTTCCGTAATACTCCTCAATTTCATTTAATACACCCGTCAGCTCCACAACCTGCTTATCAGACAATGTAAGAGTGGAGTGCCTGGAGTCAGGTCTTTCGACGGTTCCTCCGCCGGGTGTAAGCCATACTGAGGTCTCTTTTTTGCCGATCGTCTTGTTCAGAATAACCATCTTAACCTTGTCAACGATATATTGATCAGGGGATGCCATTCCCGACACAACCGATTCGCCCTGTCCCCAGTTCGCATTAATAACGGCCTCATCATAGCAGTTATTGAGCGGATTCAGCGTGAAGCCCACCCCGGCAACATCGCTTGCAACCTGCTCCTGCACAATCACTGCAATACGGGGATCATCAACAGAGAAGCCATGCTCGCGTTTGTAAATGAAAACTCTCTGGTCAAGGCATGATGCAAAAGTTGTTCGTATTGCATCTTCAATTGTTTCAGGCGTAACGCCGAGGACTGTTTCATAACCTCCTGCAAAAGATGCTCCTTCGAGGTCTTCCTGGGGAGATGAGGATCGAACTGCAAAAAGCCTGCCTTTCCCTTTCTCTTCAAGAATTTCGAGATAATCTTTGAGAGCTTTCTTTTGAAATTCATTAAGTTCAAGAGAGGAGCAAATATTTTTAAGCTCTCTTGATTTTGTTGCCAATTCTTCTTCCTGAGCGTTTATGAAGTTCTCCCATTGGGGATGCTTTCTTAACTCTTCCAGCCAGGGTTTGAAATATTCCACCGTAAGAACAAAACCGTCAGGCACGGGCAACCCATGCCTTGCCATTTTAATAAGCGAAAGTCCCTTTCCACCAACTTCCTTTAATGTAGGTTCATCATTCCCCTTGAAAGAATATATGATTTTCATGACAACACTTCCTGTTTGGTTTTTTCAACGTATTTGCTGACCACAAAGACTATAAAGCGTGAATTGAATATCTACTATATTTCTTCCCATTAATCAGGAAATCCCCTTGCAAGAGAATCGACGACTTTTCTTTCTTAAAATATTTCTTATTATTCCATCTTAAAACAACAAAAATTTTTTGTTGTTTTTCAGTCCTCTCCTATAGGAATGGCATCTTGACGCGAAAATCAGGTTTGGAAGAATCTCCCGCAATTAACGGTCTGAATAGATACTATATTTTTTCTTTAAACCTCTATGATACTATTAGAGGATTTCATGGCAATATAAAGAATTTTTCATGTGGCAGATTCGTATGACGAAATAATTTCCCATTCGGGAGGTCAGAAAATGGCAAAAAAGACAGAAAAGATCCTTGTAGTTGATGATCAGGTAGTAAACGCTGAATTCATGAGAAAAATGATATCAAAATGGGGCTACGAAGTTATCCTGGCATACAGGGGTCTTCAAGCGATAAAAATCGCGCAGGAAGAAAAACCCGACATTATCCTTCTTGATGTTATGATGCCGGATCTGACAGGTTATGAAGTATGCAGGGCTTTAAAAATCCACTCCGAGACAACTGAAATCCCAATAATTTTTCTTACTGTTCAGGGGGAGATCTTTGATCGGATCGAAGGTTTGGAGTTGGGAGCGCATGATTATGTAACAAAGCCCTTTCACCCTGAGGAGTTAAAAATCAGGATCAGAAGCGCATTGAGATACCGGGAAGAAAAAGAGAAACTGAAGCAAGAAACAGTTGACCTCAAGGCAAGATCAATTATTGACGAGTTGACCGAGTTTTATAACAGACGTTATCTTGAAGAAAGATTACATGAGGAGCTTTCAAGGGCCAAAAGGTATAACTACCCGATATCCTGCGCTCTTGTGTCTCCAGACGGATTTGACGAAATACGAAAGATTTATAGTAAATCCAGAGGTGACACGATAATTAAACAGGTCGGAGAGATCATGAAAAGAAACATCAGGGCGATTGACATTGTTACAAGGTTTAGTGATGATGCATTCGCCATAATCCTTCCCCAGACAGGTCAGGAAGGAGCGGCAGTATTCGGAGAAAAGATCCGCAAAATAATTGAAAGACATCTTTTTTATGGGATACCTGACAAGACCAAAATCACATCAAGTATCGGACTTGCAACATATGAGAATGAAAGCATCTCCGATCTTAATACACTTTTGAGTGAAGCGGAAAAAGCCCTTAAAAAAGCGCGGGAAGGCGATGGTAACAAGACCGTGGTTTTTCAAGTCTGAGTCCGATAAAAAGGGATAAGAAATGCATGGTAGAATCCTGAAATGTAATATTCCGAAATTTCCGGGACTTTTATCCGGTAAAAATTCCACTAAATAGAACGCAAGGAGTTGGCGATGGAGATAATCAGAGAAAAATTGGAGACCCCTGTAAGTCAGAGAACGAGTGAGTTGCTCTGGGAAGGCCTTTCCAAGTCTTATAAACCCCTGCTCCATGAGGTGAGAGCTGAAAATCGTGAGAAAATCGGTCTCGATTTCATGGATGGATCATTGTTTTACAGGGGAGAGATCTTCTTCACCGAATCGGGTCAACTGCTATATTACCTGGCATCAGAAGACAAGGAATCAATCGAAGCAGGTACTATCCTGACAACCGACGAGGGAAAACAGATTTTCTCCGGGTTCAGGGAGAAGATTCGTGACACGGTACTTTTCGATAAAAGCCAACTGACTTCATGGGAGCCTGTCAAGCTTGAGAACCGGCAATTTGATCTTATCAGGGAGGAAGCACAAACACTTGAAGTAGATCGAATGGAAACAGAAGCGGCATTTGTCATGAAAGATGATAACCTGAGACATCTATTGAAGGAGATCAGTGAAAAAGGGAGCTGTTTTCAGGACGAGTTGCTAAAGGGAGAAAATGACCACAATACACCGAGTATGCTTAATCAACTTGAAATCCTGGGTCTTATATCCAAGGAATTCTTTATTTTCTGTCGCAAGACAGGTCAACAGATAAGCAGAATCCATTCCCTCGATGCTCTTGAAGACGCGAGGATTCATGGATTCAAATGCTTCAATTGCGGCAGGTTAATCTCAGAGGAGAAAATTTCCCCGCAGGTTAAATGCTCAAAACTCGGCGAAAAATTCTCGCAGGCGAATTACTGGCTTGCCCTGCATCTCATCTATATTCTGGAAGACATGGGAATCAATATCGAAAAAATATATTACAAGACCCAAAAGGACAACAAAGTTTTCGATCTGTTCGTAAATAGCTACGGACATTTCTTCATGTTCGAAATCAAAGACGAACCGGTGAAACTTGAAGATGTATTCATGTTTCTGTCCAGGGTCAACTTGTTCAAACCTTTCAGGACTATTTTGATATCATCACATCCTGTACCCCTTGATGTCCATATGTATTTGAAGAACTATCGCGGGACGCCTCTCACGCTTGTCGAAGGACTGGATGAACTTGAAGATTATCTAATTGACTGCTTCCGGCACAAACAAGAGGTATATCTTGAGCACCTTTTCAAAAAATTCACTGGGGAGACAGGGATAGATATACTTCAAATGTTCCTGGAGAAATTCTTCGCAGGGAGAGAAGAGATAATAGTAAGGAGACCCAAGAGAATATCTGAAAAAATTGCCGATGAAGTCCAGGAAGAAGTCATTGAAAAAATGGAAGAGTTCACAGAGGTTCTTCCCGGCGAGGAGCTTGAAGAAATCGCCCAGCTAACCAGGGAAATGCCGGCGGTGGCTATGGAAACCATGGAAATTGAGATAGAAGATTTAGGTATTATTGAAGAAGAAGAGACCGAGTTACCGCAAATTCATGATGAAATTCCCCTGGAAGAACCTGTGGAGGAAGAAATTCCCAAGCCTGTTTCAGAAGAAGAATCTGAAGTTGCCGGTGAACAAGGTATTGAAGAGATGATCGAAGAGGAAATACACAAGGTGGAAGAGGGCGACGGTTTAACCATGGATTTTGAAGTATCTCTCCCCACTGAAATATTATCTATTGAGGAAATACCCACTGTTATTGATACATCCGAGGAAGACCTGGAAAGTAGAGTTGAAGAGATTCTGAGGATTATTGAAACCAAGGGAATAGTCGGAAATTACAGCTTATTGGAAGATGAATTGAAAAAAATCAAGGAAATTGATTCTATCAGCGCAGCAATTGTTGGCACGGACGGGCTGATAATTTGCTCCGAACTGAACAACAATGTCGATTCCCTTGCACTCTCGGCATACTCCTCAGTAATTATGCAGACGATATCCAACACACTGGATGAGTTAGGATTTAAAAAAGCTCAGTCGGTATATATTGAGGGAATAACCGGTCGTGTCAGATTTTTTCCGGTAAACGGAGAAATAGTGGTTGCGTATGAAGAGAGAAAAACAAGTGAGGTTGAAGAAGAAGGCGGTCTTCTACCGGGAGAAGTTGTCCTCCGAGAGGCGATAATGAAGAAAGTGTTGGAAGACCTGGTAAAAATTGATGGAATTATGGGAAGTATTATTGCCGGGAGAGACGGGCTTATTATTGAATCACACCTCCCCGAGATGATGGATCCTGAAGCTCTGGGATACCTGACAAACATGGTGATTTCCGAGAATGAGAAATTTTTAAACGCGATTCAGGTGGGTGAGTTTCAACAGATCCATATAAAAACTCCCGATATACTCTATAATATGATACCAATAAAGTCAGAAGCGATATTGACAACCTGCATCGAGTCCTCTTCATCAAGAGAGGTTTTACAGAGCCGCCTACCTCATGCCGCTCTGATGATAACATCCGCGTTATCCTGACCGTGAGGTTAATAAAGTCGGTTAGGAATATTTAAATTTATATTTTATTCAGGAGGTTAGTATGGAGAATATCCTGGAAGAGCTTAATCAGATCCCGGGAGTAATGGGTTCAATGATAATAGGGAAAGACGGACTGGTGATTGTTCCATTATGGGAGCAAGATGTTGATATGGATATGGTGGGAGCCGATTCCGCAGACATACTTGGAGCCGCCGAATCGTTGATGGAAGATAAGTTCGAATATGGCCCTATTGACATACTTTCACTTGAGACGAAAAATGCGAACTTTTTCCTCAAGAGCATTGATGACTCCACTTTTGTGGCGGTAGCGGCATCTCCCACTGCAAATCTGGGTCTAATCAGACTGGAAATCAGGTCCGCCGCCAAGAAACTCGAGGAAGTGTTATAACCCGAATGGACAAAGGTGAAGTCAAAATTCTTGTAGCTGACGATAACCCGGATATTTTGAAATTAATTGACTTGAACCTGAAATATGAGGGTTATAAGACCATAACAGCGAAAGACGGTGAAAAGGCATTAGGTCTTGCAAGGAAGCACAAGCCTGACCTTATAATTCTTGATATACTAATGCCTGTGATGGATGGGTGGCAGGTGCTTTCAAACCTCAAGAACTCCGAGGAAACGGAGAACATTCCCGTTATCATGCTCACCGGGTTATCAATGAAAGAGGGGAAAGAAAGAGGCTTGATCGAGGGAGTCGAAGATTTCCTTAGTAAGCCTTTTAATCCACTTAGATTATTAGAGATCGTCGAAGATATAATTTCCCGGTATAAAGTTATTGCTCTTCCGCAAGCTCTATATTTCAAAAACATAAAAATAGGCTTGATAGGAGAGGGGAAATTAATTGTCGATATGGCAAGAGCTCTTATGGGATCACCCAAAATCGAATTGCTTGCTTTTTATTATAACGGGGAAAATGGATCTTCAACAAGTATTCTTGAAAAGCTGAAAGTGCCTATGGTAGAATCACCCCTGGAAATGTTGGAAGTTCCCGGTATTGAATTAATTATTGATACATGCCAGACTATAGAACAGGATCTTATTAATAAATCAAAAGAAAAAGAAATCGACATTCTTTCCGGGGTCCCTGTTCATTTAGTTCTCACACTCCTGGAAGACCAGCAAACAACACGCATAAAAGAAAAATCACTTGTAAAAGAATTGAACACACGGGTCAAAGAGCTTTCACTATTAAATGAAATGTCACAGATTCTCACTTCACCGCTGAACCTATGGCTATTACTCGACAAAATAGCCCGGTTGGCCACCAAAATAAGTAAGGTTGATGCCTGCGCAATCCTCATGTATAACGAGGAGCAGGAGAAATTTATTGTTTCCAATACATTAGGACTTTCCGATTCATTTAAGGAAAACGTGAAATTATCCCTTTTCGATTCAATAATCGAGGAGATGATGACACTTAATCGCCCCCTTGTAGTAACAAATCTGGACAAATTGGGCATATCGCCTCTCATCAAAGAATCATTTCGTGAGGGCATGAAAAATATGGTTGCAGTTCCTTTACCTTCCAAGGGAAAGTTGATGGCTATTATTGCCATATATTCAAAGGAAAACAGGGAACTGCCTAAAGAAGCAATGGGGCTACTAACCATCCTGGCGGGACAGGCTGGAATATCGATTGAAAACGCCGATCTTTACGAAAGTACCCATCAGAAACAACAGCTTGTGGAGCAACTACTGGGGAAAGTGATTCAGGCTCAGGAAGAAGAGCGAAAGAGAATAGCGGCGGAGCTGCATGATACAATAGCTCAGTCACTGGTGGGGATACTAACAAAAGTGCAGACCTGTCAATTGCTAATGAAGAAGGACCCTTCACAGGTTCTTGGAAAATTAGAGGAGTTAAAAAATGTTGTCGGTGATAATGTAAAAGAAGTACGCCAGATAATATTCAACTTACGCCCGTCCTCTCTTGATGACCTGGGATTGGTTCCATCACTGGAAAATTACATCAAGAGATTTGAAAAAGAGCATAATATTCATGTCGAATTTCGAATTAACAACAGGGAAAGAAGACTCCCCACAACAGTTGAGACTGCAGTTTTTCGAATAATACAGGAAGCACTCACCAATGTGAGGAAACATTCAAATGCTGACAAAACCCTTGTCAGACTAACTTTTCAACCTAAAATACTCAGCCTGCGCATTGCCGACAATGGAGAAGGGTTTGAGTGGGAAGAAGTTACGGAGAGGTTTATGAAGGGGCATTCCCATGGAATTCAGGGAATGAAAGAAAGAGTATCCGTACTTGGAGGAACTTTCAAAATCACTACTGAAAAAGGAAAAGGATGCGTAGTAAACGCCCAGGTACCAATATATCGGAAAAAAGAAAAATCAACCAGGAAAACCATGAATCGTATTTTTCGGGGAGACCGGAGACCGGAAGTCGGAGGTCGGATGACGGATAATTGATGACGGAAAACGGAGGTCGGAGGTTAGAGGTCGGAGGTCGGATGATGGAGGACGGATCCCGTTTCCCGTTTCCCGTTTCCCGTTTCCCGCTTCTCACTTCCAAAAGGAAAGGGGAATCTAACTTGAAAAAAGAAGAAAACATTAGAATATTGCTTGTAGATGATCACAACCTCGTGAGAGAGGGATTTTCACAGATGTTGGAACTTGAAGAGGATTTCATCGTTGCCGGTCAAGCTGCAAACGCGGATGAAGCATTGGAGAAAGCCCTCGAGCTGAAACCCGATGTGATTTTAATGGATATAAAGCTTCCCGGCATAAATGGAATAGAAGCCACCAGGATGATAAAAAGTAAGCTTCCGGAGACTGAGATAATGATTCTCTCGATGTATGACGAAGAGGAGTATGTGAGAGAGGCTGTAAGAGCCGGTGCAACGGGCTATGTTTTAAAAGACATTTCGCAGGAAGACCTGATAAGAAATATTCGGGTACTGAATTCAGGAGGCTCATATATCCAACCTTCTCTTGCCCGAAAAGTTCTTCAGGATATTGCATCGATGGGAAAGGCAAAAATTCAGACTTCATCAAGAAGCTCAAGTATCAGGGAACTCTCTGACAGAGAGATTGAAGTCCTGCAACATGTCGCAGATGGGAAATCCAACAAGGAAGTTGCAAAGGCGTTAATTATTAGTGAAAAGACCGTAAAAGCTCATTTGCGCTCAATATTCCGAAAATTGGAAGTGGGAGATCGGGCACAGGCGGTTGCCACGGCAATGAGGAAAGGACTTGTAGAATAGTCCGAAATAAATAATCCCGGAAAATTCCGGGATAGCAATTCCCTTCGCCGGTATGAACCGGATCAAGTTATAGGGGTCGGTGACTGATCACGCCGCCTTCTCAGCTGGATACTACCAACTCCCCCATTGCCACGCCAATTATAACACATTCCCCAAAAATGTCAAGATCCCCACACAGGAAGGAGATTCCCGGTGACCGAAAATAAAAAGAGGACAAACAGGAAAGCAATTATTGAAGAATATGCTCTTTTGAGGGAAATCGCAGGTTCGGCGTTGTTCTTCTCAAACATCCCGGAGTATTCCACACTGGTTGAAGAAAAGCTTAAAATACTCTCGGGTTGGGATATGGTAAGGATTATAGAGCACAGTATATCAAGAGGTTGTTTTATCAGTCGCGATATACGGGCTCCATTTATGGAAAATAGGAATATGGATTTTTTTTCACCGAACTCGCCGGTAATTCAAGAAGTTAAAAGCTCCGAGAACATTGTTACTATAAAGCTTGACGCTGCAGAAATAAAATCCAGGTATGAAAAGAAACTTATAAAAAATGGATTTAAATATGCATATCTTACCCCCATTGGAGTAAGAAACAAGTTTGTCGGCGTTCTTGCCGCATTTTCAAAAAATGAAGAGCCGGCAGACGATATTGACCTGTCATTGTTGAGCCTGACCAGTGAGATCCTGGCGCTTTCACAGGAGATGTATTTCAACTCCAAAAAGCTTTGCGATTTTGAAAAAGTGGTTGACAATTATGAAAATGCCCGTATAGAGTTGGAATCGGCCAAAATATTGGAAGAGCTCAGCTCGGGAATTGTGTTTAAATCTAATAATCTTCTAGCAGGCATCCTGGGATATATTGATCTCTTCGAAAAAAATACCGGGGATATGGATTCACAAAGTCTGTTCAAACAAATAAAAAGAGCATCTGTTTCAATCAGCGAAACCGTAGCTACTCTCCAGGAATTGAGAAAACTGGGTGCAAGACAAGATCCATGTCCGTTGGATATTAATAGGCTTATCAAGAGAGTGATAGAACTGACAAAGCCGAAGTGGAAAGACGAATCCTGGGCAAGAAATATCGAATATAAATTAGAAGTTGACTTACGCCCGTTACACTTTATATCGGGAAATTCCTCCAGACTGATGGAAGCGTTAATTATCATACTGTTTCAAGCAATTGAGAGCATTCCCCGGGGAGGAAGAATTATTATAGAGAGCCAAGGTAATGAAGACGAAGTTGTTTTATCTTTCCATGCAATTCAGGAATCAGGGCTTCAATCGGGACTGACCATTTTCGATCCGTTCCTACAGGATAGAGCCGGCCCTAAAATCGGCCCTGATATTGAAGTTGCCCGCAAAATTATGAAGAGACACAATGGACAACTCCTGGTGGAAAGCAAAATTGGCAGGGGCAATATTATAACCATCAAATTGCCTGTGACAAAGGATGAAATATTAATAAAGGAATATAGTGAAGGGACTCTGAAGGAAACCGGAACTCTTCTTGTAGTTGAAGACGAGCAGATTGTAAGAGAACTTCTACGGGATAAGCTTAAATCCGAGGGTTTCAAAGTAACAGTGGCGGAAAACGGACAGGAAGCATTGAATTACTTGAGAGAAAAAGAATTTGATCTCCTGTTGACCGATCTGGGAATGCCCGGAATGTCCGGGAATCAACTCTCGGTCGAAGCGAAAGAATTGTGGCCTGATATGCCGATTATTCTGGCCACGGGATGGGAATCAAGGATAGACAGGAATAAATTGAAGGAATATAAAATCGATTATGTCGTTGGAAAACCTTTCCAATTCAATGAAATTATAAATGTGATACTGGAATCTCTCATAAAAAGGCGAGAACTAAAAAAGAATGACCGCAAAATTGATTGAAAGCAGGAATTGACTGATGGGCGAAATTTCCACGAGACTTTTTAATGAAGAAGATCTCAACCTGGCAGAAGAGATGATGACTTCCGCCTGGAAGTTTTACCTTCAGGAAACAACTCCCGAGCGACTCAGGCAATTATTGGAAGATCAATTGGAAAACCCTGCATCCAAAGTCTGGCTTGTTTTCGAAAACGACAACCCGATAGGTATAGCGGAAATATCCATTACAGAAAGTTACAGGTATGACGGTGAGGAAGCGCTCCTGAAACTAATATTTATTAGCGATACAGCATCCAACTATTATGATGTACACTCCGCATTGATGGATACAATCTTCGGATACCTTCGGGATGAGGGAATAGACTACCTGAGGGTTGACACAACGCTGGAAAATGCGGATGTGTTGTTGGTGTAAGCTACTTATAATTAATGAAGTCCATCTTACAAAGTTCGCAAAAAACTCAGCTTCCTCTGCGATGAATGATTACTCCCCCATCCTCACAAATCACACTTGCCCCCATCACTCGGCATCTCCATGTCCATATCCGGGGTGTACCTGCAATAAATAAGGTGGATCCTCTTTCTTTCAGCCATCAAAACAATATCACGAAGCTGATTATCGTTTCTTGCATTCATCCACTGTTTCTCAAAACTTTCATCTGTGGTTATCTCCGCTATGGAAGCAAGAGCCCTGATATAAAAAGCCCTCTCATCCTTTGAGCCGATTAAGACAAAAACCATGTTAACCGCTGGAAGCTCAGAATGAAATTTAATACCATCCTTACACCTTGCAATAAGCATGTCAAATTTTCCCTCTCCCCTGATTATCACATGAGGAATTGCTATACCTCTTCTGAGTACCGTGGTGGATTCCGACTCTCTCTCAATAAATTCCCGAAAAAGAGTTTTACTGCTCACATCCAGGTTTTTTGCCAATTTATCTGATACCAACTCAAAGAATTCGTCCAATTCAAGTTTTCCCTGAACATCCAATATCTGGCAGTTCTTTACGATATAATCAAAACGGTCTTCTACTATCTGATCCCTCTCCCTTACTATCTCTTTTAGTTCAGAAGCCAGAGCCGCGCCTCCCAGAGGCCGGTCCGAGTCCGCATCGGTAAGATTCTGAACCATCTGAGTGAGAGCGGAACGGCGGGTGACCTGGATCCGGGTATAGAGCAAGTACCATCCAAGCCCGAGCACCATAAAACCTACCGAAAGCATTATTGGCTTCATTCCCATCAGAAAAAGCAAGTAACCGTATGCAAGTATCCCGGCAATATGGACATAGGGATAAAAAGGTGACTTGAAACCAGGCCTGTAATTGAGAATCTTACTCTCCCTCATTACAATAACTGCAGTGGTTACCAGAGCAAATATTATTAATTGAATTGCCGAGGCGGTCTTTACAAGCAGCTCAATGTCCAGGAAGAGAATCATGGCTATCATAAACCCGACTGTAAAAATAAGGGAAATATGGGGGGTTCCAAATTTTTTATTTGTAGTCTGGAGAAGACCGGGGATATGACCGTCCCTGCTCATGGCGATGGGATAACGGGAAGCGGCCATTATCCCGGCATTTGCGGTGGTCATAAATGCCAACATTGCCGCAACTATTATCGCAATAATACCAATCGGCCCCAGAAAGTTTTTTGCCGCAAGGCTTATGGGCGTGAGTGAACCCGAAAGATCAGCGGCAGGTGTGACGCCTATTGTAACAAATATGACCAGTGCATACAAAACCATCACTACAGCATATGCTGAAAACATAGCACGCGGCAAATCCTTGCATGGATCCTTCACTTCCTCGGAAATACTACATATCTTGGTCAAGCCTGCATAGGAGATAAAAATCATTCCCGTGGCTTTTAGTATTGATTTTATTCCCCCCTGAGCAAAAGGTTGAAAATTGTGAGGATTAACGTTAAAGACTCCCCTGGCAATGAAATAAATAAGTATTCCTATAAGGCCGAACACAAGGAAAACCTGGAATTTACTGGCGATTTTGACACCGATAAGGTTGACAACAAAAAATATCAAACAAAAAGCAATTGCAATTATCTTTATATGAACAATGTTTATGCTATTCTCCAGGAGCACCGCTATGGAGCCTATACCAATAAGAGCGAAAGCACTCTTCAGACTCAAAGCGAACCATGAATTAATGCCCCCTATTGTTCCTGCCGCCGGTCCCAGGCTCCTGTCTATAAAAAAGTAATCTCCCCCGGCCCTGGGCATTGCGGTTGCAAGCTCGGCTTTTGAGAGCAACGCCGGGATATAAAGAACACCTGCAATTATATATGCCAGGACTATTGCAGGACCTGCAATTTTAAATACTATCCCCGGAAGCACAAATAGCCCTGATGATATCATCGCACCGGATGCAATGCAAAATAAGTCCAGATGAGACAGGTCCCTCTTCAAAACCGCCATTTATTTACCTACGCCCTCTCAATAAACTATTTACTCAAATTATGACTTTAAGCTATCCCAATTACCACTTTGGATACCCGAAAAACCCAAAGAAAATAAACAAACCAACAACGGCGATTACTATTGCAATAATCCCCTGGTATATATTATGCCTCTGCCGGTGCATCCGTGCCCATATTAATAACGGCAGAAGAATAAACCCCCATGCATAATTCACATTCACAAGAATCATCAGCGAGGCAATAATACCGGCCAATATTGAAGAATGCATGCTTATCTTCCAGAAAAGAGAAATGATGAAAAAGATGAATCCGTTTAAAAACATTACCCATCCCAGGATTACAATCTCACGGGGTACCTTCATGTAATGAAGGACAAGAGTCCCGATTAAAATACTGACCAAACTTACAATGAAAGGCTCTCTTCTCTGGGCAAGTTCTGCCACATGAATATCAGTTATTTTATTTCTTTTCAGAGCTATAAAAACATTTGCAAAAGGCACTACCGTGGAAAAGAAAAAACATGTTACAAAGGATTGTATAAGTTCAAAAGTGTTTCTGGAAAAAGTGAAACAGACAATGAATATGAAAACCGGAATCAGAATAAACGGGCTTAATGCTGCGGATAAATATAACGCTATCCTGTCTTTCCAGGTTTTTATCTCATGTGTTTGTGGTATTCCAAATGCCATACTATTCCTTTCTAGCATTGATAGAAACGAGATACAGGATACTGGAAGTGGGAAACGAGAGATGATTTTTACACCACGAAGCCACGGAGCTCACGAAGAAATTAATAAACTCATCCGCTCCGTGTTCTTTGTGCCTTCGTGGTAAATAAAGACAAGACACGGCCTCCGTTTTCCAACATCCGTCATCTGTTCTCCGTTTTCCTTATTTCCTGCTTTCCTAAGAGGTACTAATTTCTACTTTCCTAATTGACATGCAGGTGGTGGATTGCTCTTATGCTTCATCTTCTTAATCGTCGATTCGACAAATTTTACCTTACTATTATCACATCCGTCGAGCTTTCCCTCTTCCAGACACTCAATAATGTGATCAAGTTCCTTATAAGTTATTCCCATTTCCACCTCATCCGTCTGCCCGTAGTACAATCCTGCCGAGGGAACCCTGTCGATAATTTTATCCGGGACGCCTAGTATTCGGGCAACTTCATAGACATCGGTTTTTGTGAGATCACCCATGGGTTCCATGTCAACACCACCATCCCCATACTTGGTGAAATATCCCATAAGAATCTCACTCTTATTGCCCGTGCCAATCACAAAGTAGTTGAGTTTGTTTGCATAATAATATAATGCTGTCATCCTCAACCTTGGTTTCAGGTTCATTATCTCAAGGGTTTTCTGCTTATTCAAGTCAAAGTCTTTATCCAATACTTTTGTCATTGCATCAAAAGTGGATGTAAGGTCAACCAATTCATATTTCATTCCAAGATGCTCCGCAACTAACTTCGCATCCTCGAAATCCGATTCAGAGCTATGGCATGGCATTATTAACCCCATGCAATTATCGCCAAATGCTTTCTTACAAAGAACCGCCACAACGGATGAGTCAATACCTCCGCTGAGACCTACAACTCCACCGGCACATCCTGCGCCACCAACCTTCTCATTCATCCAGTTTACAATATTATCAATTATCACTTCATAATTTTTATTGCCGATTCTTATATCTTTCAATTAATAAGTTCCTTTTTCTATTTAAATCACCTGAAATAAACAATACTTCATACATCAATCGCTACTATTCGCCATAGATAGTGCAGGGATATGAAAATCAAAAACTCTGATAAAGAACCTAAGTTCTTTGAAATCATTGTGTTTTCCTTCTCAATCAATCATTCTAAAAGATTCATCAATATATTAATCAATATATTAATGGAAGGGAAATGAAGTAACTCATTGAAAACACATCCCAAAATAAGTATTCATGATACAGGAGGCACTGTTATGCTGGACATAAAACTGATAAGAAAAGAACCTGAAATGGTTAAAGAATCTCTAAGGAAACGCAAATCGGATCCGTCGCTAATCGACAGATTGCTTGATATAGATGAACAAAGAAGAGATAATATAGGCAAAGCTGATGAACTAAAAAATACCAGAAATGTTGAATCGAAAAAGATCGGCAAGATGAAAAAAGAGGGCAAGGATATTCAACCCCAGGCAAAAAAAGTACGTGAAATCGGTGACGAAATCAAGAGACTGAATGATGAAATAAGAAGCCTGGATGTGGAGATATATGAAATAATGTCCGTCATACCGAATATCCCTTCGGAGAAGGTACCCCCGGGAAAGGATGACTCGGAAAATGTGGAAGTAAGGCGATGGGGCGAAATTCCGGAATTCAGCTTCACTCCCCTACCCCATTGGGATATCGGCGAGAAACTGGATATACTGGATATTCCGCGAGCGGTTAAATTGTCAAAGACAAGGTTTACCTTGCTCAAGGGAATGGGGGCGGCTCTTGAGCGTGCGCTTACTTCATTCATGCTTGATGTGCAAACCAGAGAGCGTGGATATACCGAGATACTTCCGCCGTTTTTAGTAAATCCGGAGAGTATGCTTGGATCGGGACAGCTTCCCAAGTTCGAGGAAGATTTATTCAAATGCGAAAAATACAATCTTTATCTTATTCCGACGGCAGAGGTTCCTCTTACCAATTATCATGCAAATGAGATAATTGACGAGGAGGATCTCCCTCTTTATTATTCCGGTTACTCCGCTTGCTTCCGCTCCGAGGCGGGTTCCGCAGGCAAGGACACAAGGGGACTTACGAGAAACCACCAGTTTGATAAAGTTGAGCTTGTGAAATTTACTCATCCAGACAACTCATACGATGAGCTTGAAAAAATGTTGAATGACGCCGAGGAAATATTGAAACGCCTGAAGATTCCATATCGTGTTATGATTATTTGCCTGGGCGACCTGGGATTTACACCGGTATTTAAGTATGACCTGGAATTCTGGGCACCGGGACAAAACCGCTGGGTAGAGGTATCCTCCTGTTCGAATTGTACGGATTTCCAGGCAAGAAGGGCAAATATCAGGTTCAAATCCAGAAAGGGAGGAAAACCCGATTACGTCCATACACTTAACGGCTCAGGACTTGCCGTGGGAAGAACCCTCGCCGCAGTTCTGGAAAATTACCAGAATGAAGATGGATCAGTTACCGTTCCTGAAGTTCTAAGACCATATATGCACGGATTGGAAGCGATAATGATGACGGAAGCCGGATGACGGATGACGGAAGATGGAGGCCGAAAGGCGTTTTTTCACCACGGAGCCACGGAGTGCACGAAGAAAAGGAACGAGAATAAAAATTGGATAACGGAGGGCAGAGGACGAATTGTGGAGAGCGAATCCACTTCCCCTTTCCCGTTTCCCCCTAAACGGTAGCGGAGGTTTTTAAACCTCCCATGAGATTAACCCCCGGATTTATCCGAGGAAGAAAGGAATATACAAAACTTTTTATACTCCAGCCGCTTCAGTGACTTCCCGATTCTCATCTCCCGCCTTTCGATTTGCAGGAAAACACATAAAATATTGAATCCAAATAGAACATAATACATCTAAATAACAGGTGCAAAAGCCAAATTTTTCTATGAGATTTTTTGCCGAGGATAATTGGCAAACTCTAAGATAAGATAGGATTGATTTACATGCCCTTATATGAATATTATTGTGATGCCTGCGGAAATAACTTTGACAAAATATGCAAAGCGGGCACAATAGATAAGGATATAGCATGCCCCAAATGTGGCAAGCATGAAAACAGGAGGAAATTATCGGTTTTCTCGTTCGGTACAAGAAATTCATCAGGAGATTTAAAGCTATCCCCGGCGTCCAAAGGAAATTGCGCATCTTGCAGTTCTTCAAACTGTTCAAGCTGTGGTTAATTACTTATCAATATCAAAAACAGGAGTAAAATTTAATGCCGATTTATGAATATGAATGTCGTAAATGTGGAAACAGGTTTGACAAGATATGTATATCAGACACAAAAGACGAAGAGATAGACTGTCCCAATTGCAAGGGCAATAACTGTAAAAGGAAAATATCGCTTTTCTCAAGCAAATCGAGCGCGCCCGGTTCCTCAACTTCAGGAATTGGCCAGGGCTTTACCTGAGCAGGTTCTTCATGCGGCTAGTTTAGCCGACTTATTTTTTTTTAAATCCTACCACCATATCATGTATAGAAGGACGTAACTATCTTGACAATTACTATTGTTGGTCATTAATGTTCACAAACAATCCCCGGGGACATTATTTTATTTTTGAAGGTTTTTATTGTTTTAGAAAGAATTTTTCATGGAAGTATAATTTTATCGGAGGTGTGTATTTTGGTTATATCAGGAGTTTATAACTGCCCGGCATGTGGGGAGCCCCGAGATTTTGGAGATTCCTTTGAGTTACCGCCCGCTCCTTTTAAGATTCCATGTGAAAAATGCGGTGCCGCGATAATCGAGTCCGTTCCCGAAGATTTGATGGACGAATGGGCAAAAGATATAGATGAATCCCTCACCGACGAGGAGAGAGCGGTCATCAAAGGCGACATTCCACCGCCAAAAGACTGGCTTGAATAACAGGCGTTATAAGGGGTTTAAGACAGCACCACAATTTATTGTGGTGAATTGAGTGTAAACCCCACCACTACAGCGTTCTAACCACTTCAGTGGTTTATATCATCAATAAACCGTTGAAACGGTTAAATTGAGGTGGGAGGTAAATTACATAGGCTTCTAACCACCCGATTAAAATGCGGGTGTTGTCTTAAAAACTCGATAAGTTTATGAATATTATGAAATATGGCTATAAGGCTATTAAAGAATATTTCTCAATCGCATTTTTGATAAATTGAGTGATTTAATTAAAAGATATCAGGTGTGCGAAATCTAAGAAGTAAATATATAAAACAGGACTAACGCTTTTTCAAGAAAGAAATGCATGAAACTGTCATTCCTTCACTTCGTTCGAGGACAGGCTCTGAGCGGAATACGATCTTTACCTTTCCTCAATAAACCTTGGCAAGAGCGGGTTTTACATTCCTCCGATGTTTTTCACAGCGAAGGATCTCCATCAGGCAAATATTCATGAGATTCTTCGCTGTGATAATCTCCGTACACAAGAAAATTTGGCCTTTGAGAAAGTCGTCGGACTAAAGCAACTCATTCTTAGTCCGCTCAGAATGACAGCTTGACTAACACCTTGAATGATAAAAAGTCTCGGGGCTTGTATAAATGCAACAATTTAATATAGATAGAATACTCCTCAGGCGGCCTTCCTCTTCTTGTTAAACAAATATGACACAAGATAGGCAATCATTACAAGCACCATTATAAATACAACAATTTGCTGCTTGTTTGCGCGTGTCATTTTATCTGGGAGATCGTGGAATTTCGTGAGGAATAATGCCGTCGCCGCGCCTGCTATCCACAGGGAGGAGTTGGCTGCACGGTAAATTCCCATATCATTTTTCTGTGAAAAGAATGCGAAAACTCCGATTAGCGATGTTATAGACATGCCGACAATAAAGGCTCCCAGTCCGTCTAACTTGAACAGGAGCCCCACTGCGGCAATTGATATCGCAAGAATTACAATCGCCGAGAAGTATCTCAAGATTCCTTTTGACAACCCGTCATACTTATCCTTGAAGAAAATATTGGGTCCCGCCAGGTTAAATCCCTCGAATACAAGAGGCAAAAGGACTCCGAGCAAAAGAGCGATCATGACATCGCCAAATGAAATATCTATGCCAAGGGTTAACAGATTAGTTGATTGCATGAGTATCCTGAAAAGCCCGATTATAATTGTAACAAGACCTGCCAGGCATATCCCCCGGTTGAAGAGCTTTGCCCAGGTCATCACGCTGTCAACATCGGCGTCATGAACCCCCGGGTTGTTTTTGGCTTCAGTTTTCTCCTGTTCGTCCTCATCTTTGTTGCCTTCTTTTATCTCTTCAGTTTCTCCCTGTAGCAGAGTATCCTTTTTATCGGGTTGAAAAGGCTCGCCCTCTTGAGAAGCTACCGGTTTGATGATCGCCTCCAGCCTCTCCTTGCTGATGATGCGGGTCTCAAAGCTTCTATGGGGTACTATGATGGCTGCAATGGAAAGAAGACCTACCGAGTAGAGTGTCATTCCAAAACCCAGTGCCCATTTATATGAAAACCACAAACCACCGATAAGCAACAAGGCCGCCAGCGCTCCTGTTGAAAGATCAACTCCCTTCACCGAGGAAGAAGAGTTGTGCAGAAGGATGATGAATAGCGCCGATGTAACAGCTCCGCAAATAATCGGGTAGCTATAGTCAACTTTCACATTGAACTTATTAATTATAAAAACAACAACTCCCAGGAAGAGAATAAGAAAAATTGCCGACTGAGCCGGTATGATATTCATGGTTTTGATGTTTTTCTTGTAAGAGCAAGGAGCACAGCATATGAGGGTAATGATATAGACAGCCATAAGGAGCAGAAGAGGGACATAAACTTTTGAGAGATGGGTAGTGAAATGATAACCTGCCATGATTGTGCTTATCAAGACCGCCATCACGATGTACATCACGGATTCAACCTTTGTTGCAACCGACAGGTATCTGGAGAATTGAACCTGATTTGCCGCTATTCTCAAAAGGTAAAGTCCCAGTGCGGCGCCGATAATAAAGGCAACCCAAAGGTTAACCGCTCGAATTCCATAAAAAACCGTTACAAAACCTGCATAAAGAAGACTCAAGCCTATTCCGCCCATGGGAAGAGATGAGAACAGGAAAAGGGAGCCTTCAGCTTTTTCTTTCAATTTTCTCAATCCCAGCGAGTCCATGGAGGCAAGAAAAACAGGTATGAAAAATCCCATAACGCCGGAAGCGAGAATCCCACGGATTCCTTTCTTTCCCGGCATAAATCCTATAATAATAGTCATAATGACCGCAAGTGCAATAAACACTATCCAGCAAAACAAGAGAAATTGTTTCTGACTGGCGTTTTCTCTTGTTGTATCAGGCGGTGTTTCGCCTTTTCCCCGGATACTCAGGATCATGATTATTAGTCCGATAATAGCAGATCCTATCCCACCATACCATAACAACATATTAATAAGATTATGATCCATTCTTCCTTACCTCTACATTAAAATTATTGACTCACTGTCTTTGTTTTAAAATTCGCCAACCTGTTATTGTGTCCTTCTAATGTAAATTATGATTGTCCGGGTTTAATACCCTGTCCCCGCTTTCGCTTTATCGCCTTTGACTATCGCTACGCTTGCGGATGCACCAATCCTTGTAGCACCGGCTTTTATCATCTCCTGCGCCTTTTCAAAATCACGAATTCCGCCGGAAGCTTTTACGCCTATATATTTGCCCACGGTTTGCCTCATTAAAGCTACATCATGCGCAGTTGCCCCACCGGGACCGAATCCCGTGGAAGTTTTGACAAAATCGACTCCAGCTTGCTTTGCCAGTTGACAAGCTTTTATCTTCTCTTCATCAGTCAAAAGGGCGGCTTCGATGATCACTTTCACAATCTTGCCGCTGGCGGCATTTACAACCGCTTCTATGTCTCTTCTGACAAGGTCATAATCTCCCACCTTCAAGGCGCCCACATTAATAACCATATCTATCTCGTCCGCTCCGTCGGCTATTGCATCCCTTGTCTCCATCGACTTGACCATTGAAGTGGTGGCGCCCAGAGGGAATCCTATGACGGTGCAGGTTTTTACGGGAGAGCCTTTCAGGCATTCCGATACCAGCGCCACATATCCGGGATTTATGCAGCATGAAGCGAATCCGTATTTTTTTGCCTCTTCACATAACTTGATTATCTGATCCCTTGTAGTGTCGGCTTTCAACATGGTGTGGTCTATCATCTTTGCAACTTCCCTGTTGATAGATTGCACGCCGAGAGAAGCTGATACCCTGTCGGCTCCCTGATTCATAACGGTCTGGACCTTATCGTCGATGAATTGTGAGCACAGACCGCATCCGGCGCAATCACCGTTTGTCATCAATGAACAATTCTGCGGTGTAGGCTCGGGTTGTGATTTCGCTGAAATTGATAATGATGGGGACGCCGACGACGGTATGCCGTCTCCACTGATTGCCGTGACCCCAAAACCCTCTATCTCGCAAAGGAACCCGTTAACCTTGTCCCTGAGCTTCCCGGAAAGGCTGGCCAGGGTGTTCAATCCCCACACCTGCTTCCCGGCCTCAAGAGCGGAAATGACGGATTCTATATCGAACCTGTCGCAAA
Source organism: Vulcanimicrobiota bacterium (assembly GCA_021107945.1). Taxonomy (GTDB): domain Bacteria; phylum Vulcanimicrobiota; class JAJTBE01; order JAJTBE01; family JAJTBE01; genus JAIORV01. The sequence goes on from JAIORV010000110.1 coordinate 39,736, forward strand.
CAAGGTTTGCAAGTCTTGATATGGTAGCTATGTCCGGTAAAAGAATGACCATAGTGCTTGCGGCCCTTGCAACAACGGAGCAATCGTTAGTGGAGCTGCATCTGACAACCTTTATGCCGTCGGTTGTAATTGGCGGAATTCCCGGAGCGACCGCCACGGTTACATCGAAATTTTTCTTTCTCAGGAATGATACAGCAGACCTTATTACAGCGGGATCTATAGTTGAAGATCCACACAACAGAACAGCCGTGTCTCCCGCCGGCGGGGAAACTGTAGGCGAGGATGACGCCGCAGTTGATTTATATGACGGTGAGCTGAACCCGCTTGACGACCCTTTTTCTTTGAGCGAATCCATTACTTCACGTGTTATTTTCTCTACAAGATTTTCCAGATCCACAAAATCACCCCATCTTTGAAATTAAGCTTTATAAACATAATAATTAAACATTATCAACCAGCCGGAGGCTACCTCCGGCTAATTATGTGTTAACTTCGTGTCATGGCAAAATTTTCCCTTTATAGTTCATTGAAATACCCCGTAAAATTCATTGACAATATATTCAATCAGCTTCATCAATATATAAAAAATTCAAAAATAAACTCTATACGGTGTTTTTCTTGCTGACTTTCTTTCAGGAAAGTAAAAATAGTTTTCTTATCAAGGATTATTTATCGGACAAAGTCGGATGGATTACTCTTGGTGTAACCTCCGTTTTGCAGGTCAAATATGTCTGACAAATTAACTTGTCAGACATGTCAGCAATATTATGACTAACAAAAATATTTGTCAGTCATAAATGATATACAAATTAATCCTCAGCAATTTCTATTAATTTTGGAAAGACCATTAAAGCAGGGCTTCTTCCCTTTGCTTCTCTTATTTTTTTAATAATTTTTTCTTCTTTTAATGCTTTCAGAATTCGAGAAGTTGTTCTTTGTGGGATTTTAGAAATATTTAAAAACTCTGTAGTGCTAAATACCGGCTTAAAAAATAAAGTGTCAATAGCCTGAATTGCATGTTTTGATTGAATAATATTAGATATCTTCTTTTTCATTAATTCATACAATCCCAATATCTCTTTAGCCTTTTTGCTATTATCAATTGCCTGCTTGAAAATAGCAGTTAGAAAAAATTCTATCCAGCTTTCCCAGTCTCTTTTATTTGTAATATTGTATAATCTCTCACTGTATTCATCTCGATTTTCTTCCAGATATTTACTTATATAAAACATTGGTGAATTGATCATTTTTTTCTCATACAAAAATAATGGGATGAGAGTTCTTCCAATCCTTCCATTTCCATCAAGAAAGGGATGAAGTATTTTAAATTGCCCATGTATTATAGCCAACTGAACTAATCTATCCTGTTCATCATAATGAATATATTTTTCGAGATTGCCCAATCCATCTTTTAAGTGGGCATAATCTGGAGGAACAAACCTTGCTTCTTCTATTGTGGTTCCCGGTTTTCCAATCCAGTTTTGCAGTCTCCTGAATTCACCCCTTCTTTTGTTTTTCCCCCTGACACTGTCCAATAAAATCGAGTGAATCTCAAGTAACATATTTAAGGTGACAGGTTTTTTCTCAAGCCATTTTATTGCATGCCACATTGCTCGCCTGTAATTAATAATTTCTCTTATATCATTGTATTTTTTATGTTTTTCATCAGGAGAAGCTTCAAATTCAAGAACTTCCCCAAGTGTTGCCTGCGTACCTTCAATACGGGAAGATAAGACAGCTTCTTGTAGAGTCAACGGAGAAAGTAAAACGACAGGATTGATAATTCCCTGTAGTATTCCATCATATCTGGCAAGTTCGGCATTTGAACTACCAATTAATCTGATAAAACGACTCCAGTTTATTTCTTTCAAGGGTAATATATCAGGAATCCAAGGTTTCAAATCTATTTACCTCCTCACGTATATCTATTTTCCCGTTACCACGTTTGTAATCAGAGCAATACGATATTCTTTAAAAAGATTGATTTGGGATTGGGTTTTGGAGATTATATTATCATAGTACTTCCGCATAAGTCATTCCTAAACCTGTTTCGGAATCTAATAATGACATTGTTAGATTAGCAGATCTTAAAATCATCCTGAGATACCCTCTCTCCATTCTCACAAAGAGAAAGTCTATTATCAGGGAACATATGACCGATAATATACTCTTGTGGTTGAAAATTAATAACGGGAGGACTTTGCCTCCCGTTATCGGTTATTATATAAAAACAAAAACATGTTTATCTATAGAATTGCAGGGGAGATGCTCCCCACATTCCACCATGACCTCCATTGTATCTGGTTTGCGCCGTATTCCCTGTTCTCTGGGCATTCCCTCCGGTTTTTATTCCCGCTTTCATAAGAACATTCTCAACAAGCTTTCGTATCTGGGGTGGTAAAGGCATATTACCCTTTCCTGCCATCTGGTACCATTGTGCAAGAGACTTGACCGCAGGACCGTTATTAACTCCCTGTTCAATCTCCTGCAAGGCGGTCAGGCACATCATCATGACCTGTTGACCCATCGCTCCCATACCCATCATCATTTGTTCGTATCCGGGTATTCCACTTGCATTATATGGGTTGGATGTATCGGACATATTTTGTGTATTACTTGTTCCGCTTACATCCCCGGCAGGCTGTTGGCTAACTCCTCCCGTTGAATCAGGTGCTGTGGGAGTACTGGGAGTACTGGGAGTATAAGGAGTATAGGGAGGAGTTGCGACAGGTGCATTTCCTTCGGCGGGTGGGACATTTGTAGGTGGGACATTTGCGGGTGGATTGGTATCTCCCACAGGAGCTGGAGGAACATCCACAGGCTGTGCAGGAGGTGTGCCGTCAAAGGCATGTTGAGCACCTACAGGAGGTAGGTTGGCACTGTCGATTAATGTATATGAGAACCTGGAATTTGGAGCATCCGAGATAATCTGTTTGAATTTATCATATTCACTGCCATGTATTACCTGACACCCGGCAGAAGCCTGACCCACATTTGTGCCGTTCCCGCCCGGATGGAATTGAATACCCCAACTTGAACCGACGGTTACCCCATCTCCTATTCCATCGCCGTTTATGTCGGCTCCAAGTCTTTCATTGTTCTGGATAACACCGTCACTGTTTGAATCAGCGTGAATGCGGATATCGCCGGCTTGTCGCAGTCCCAGATCGCTGCCCGGAACACCGCCCTTGACCCAGTTATCTCTATAAAAACCATCGGCAATATGTGAGATTCCTTTCCATTCACCGTTTTCACGGTATCCGAATCCTCTGTTTTGTGCCGTGGATGGATTCCATACACCTCCATCAACGGAAGCGTTGAATGAATCTATCCGGGGCTCACCATTTACCATTCGAGCCGCATAAATAGTGTCATTATAAGCATCGCCTTCCCGGCCTCCCGGTTGACCGTCTTCCCAGCTTCTTATACCAACTAGATTGACTTCGCCTTCTCCCGTTTTCCAGGCCGATTCATCACCATCGGCTTGTTGGACAACGACATCCTGCAGGTAGTCATATTGTTCCTGAGTGGTCATTTTATTGAAATCGGGAGGACTCGCCCCATTCACTTCATTCCCGGCATCAACGTTGTTGTTAATTCTTTCTTCCTCTTCCATAATTCTTGAAGCTCTGCGGGACAGCCGTACTCCGTCACGATCTCTGCGGGCGACAGCTTGAGTATTTGAAGCCTGGGTACCGCTTCCGGATGATGAAGAACTAGCCGAACTTGATGTATTGGTAGAACTGCTTGAACTTGAAGTATTACTTGTACCGGACTTTTCTTTTTTCCGGGCGAAACGTCTTAAACTTGACCCACGCAACTTGATTTTTGCCTTTGCTGAAACCTTCTTTGACGTTGTATCGCCAACTCTTTCAATCATGTAAATACCCCCTCCGGGAAAATCAAAAAAGAACGTACCTATAGCTTTCACTCATGTTATCACGCTTATAAAGAAAAAGTAAAGGGTGTGTATTCTGTTTTTCAGGATAATTGATTCAGGATGACCAATTCGAGATGTTCTATCCCAAAAATGCTTAACTCTTGTGAAATTTTTAAAGCGGAATTAAAACCATGTAAACATTGGATTTCATTTATCAGCCTTTAATTCATCAATCATCCTGATATACTTTCTCTCCATCTTCACCGCAAGCCAAACGTATATTATTAAGATTCCCATTGTTATAAAGAGAAAGTCTATTGTCAGGGGACATATTACCGATAGAATACTCATCGAGGTGGGATCAAGTTTGTTTGTGTTCAGTAGATCAACGACATGATATGGGTTCGCAAGCTTCGGAGTTCTAAGAAACAGGTAAAGGAAAACGGAAATAAGCATAAGGGGCAGTGTGATTCCGATAATAGGCCAGTATTTGTTTATTTTCTTTCTCTTTTCAATGAATTTTAAGTCATCATCACTTAACATTTTATCCCTCACTTGGATTATTTTTTGTCACAACGAGATGCGAAGCTTTTTTGGATCTTCGCCTTGATAATTTTTCCCGAATCCTGGGCAATATAAACATAATTTCCTGCAAATGCAATTCCTTCCTGATCCTGCCCTGGAACCGACCACTGGTTCAAAATCTTGCCGTCAGTTGAAACCTCAAAAAGAGTATTATTGAAATCGCTCAATATGAAAAGAGTTTTACGGGAATTGTGATATGTCATTCCGCTGAGGTCAGTGCATGGCATCCTGAACCATCCAAGCACCTTTAAAGATTTCTTGCCCGCAAACCTCTTCTTAATAACCGAGGGGGCGGGCACTTTCATCACGATAGGCGGATCATGCTGGTTGCATATATAAATCCTGTCATACCCGGCCTTCTTTCCAGGGACAAATGCTATTCCCTCAAAGCCGTTTCCACCTTCCCTGAAGAGAGGCTTTCCCTTTTCATCCTTGTTGATGATCTTGAATATTCCTGTAATTTTAAGCGTTGCGGGGTCTATTACCAGGATGCCGTCTATCTCCTCGGCGGCAACGTATACCTCTCCGGTTCTCGTGTTAATTGCCACTCCTTCCGGATCTAATTCGTCGTTATCTTGCGCCGATATATGTTTTTTTGCAAGTATTTTCCCGTTTAAATCAATCTCATATATATCCCCGTCATCACTCACGACAAATAATGTTTTTCTCATCGGGTGATATGCAATCCCGGAAGGCTCTTCTATCTTTTCTTTACGATCCAACTTCTCTATAGAAGAATATGGGAAAATTATTGTCTTTAATTTGCTCCCAAAAACCAAGCCGGTTGAAAAGAAAGACAAAAATAGTAGTAGAAAAAGGTATAAACAAAATCTTTTTTTCATATAATTAACATCCCCCTCCTGAATTATTCCGTCCCGATTAGATTATTTATAGCTTATAGAAAACCCTTTTGCTAATATGAATTGTGATAATAACCCGGCTATCCGTTTTCCTGCCCGGGAAGACGCTGAAGCGTCTGAAGCAGTTGGGGTTGTGTGTATTCCCTTCTTCCCCCGGATAAATCCGGGGGTTAATCTCATGGGAGGTTTAAAAACCTCCGCTACCGCTACATGGATGTGGGAAATGGGACGTGGGAAGCGAGATCCGTCATCCGTCATCCGTCATCCATTATCCTTTTTCCATTATCCTTTTTCCATTTTCCATTTTCCATTATCCATTTATCCATTTATCGGGATGGGGACATCCCTCCTACAGTCCGTTTCCCGCTTCCCGTCTCTCCCTTCTCCCTTCCCACTAGTGACAAATCTTCCATTTATCTTCCTGCTCCACCGGCAACATCTCACCGCACATAGACCGGAACATTTCAGACCTGATCCTCTCAATATCATCCGTCTTTCCTGTCAGCCAGGAGAGCTTGGCATATGCCGCCTCTCTTGTTATGTCGCGGAGATATATCGCTCCCACATCGGCAAATCTCTTTGCGGTTTCATATTCGACATGCACACCGCCCTTGAGACAACTGGATTTTACACATGCAACGACCCCGGAATCGACAAGTTTCTTTGTAGTCTTTTCCAGAGAGAACGGTCCTTCAAAGGGCATATTTCCCATTCCGTATGCTTCCATTATTATCCCCCGATAATCGGACGACAGCATCCATTCCAAAATATCGGGTTTTAGTCCCGGATATAATGCAACAATAGCAACTCTATCACTCCAGGCATATTGGAAAGTCTCTTTTTGCGCCGGTCTGAGAAGACTTTCAAGGGGGCTGTGAATTCGGTGATGAAGCGCATCGACATGCCCAAGGGGAAGAAAGTTTGGGGAGTCGAAAGCGTCAAACCCCTGCGAATCAAGCTTCGTTGCCCTGTTTCCTCTATATAGGTGTTTCCCGAAGAAAACGGTAACTTCCGGAATATCTTCGCATGCAAACATTATCGAGTAATATATATTTCCCGGTGCGTCGGAGCCAAGCTCGTTGAGGGGCTTTTGGGAGCCTGTTATCACAACGGGTTTGTGTATCTCAAAAAGCCAGAATGAAAGGAATGATGAAAGGTAAGCGAGGGTATCGGTTCCCGACAGCACAATAAAGCCGTCATATTCGCTGTAATTTTCAACAATGGTATCGAATATTTTCTTCATCAGGGGCGGATAGCTATTTGCGCTGTCAATCTGGTCCGCCCTCGTGTAATATAACTCCACGGGTCTTGTTATCTGATATATGAGGCGGCGAATATCTTCCTTGCCGTCAACCGGTTTCAGCACTCCCCCGGAGCGTTTCATCGAGACCGTTCCGCCGTTGTCGATAATGAGGATTTTTTTCTTGATTGATTTGTTGTTTTTTTCCATCCATTCATCTCCTGTGATATGATGTATGCCCGTTTCTTAGCTCATTTGCCGGAAGCCACTGAAGTGGCTGATATATAGGGGAAAGGGTGGTCTCTCTTATTCCCCCGGTTGAAACCGGGGGTTAATCTCATGATCAACTGAAAAAGCATGCAAACCCTGTTAGTACCAATTCGCCATCAAATTGTAATTATCTTCTTCAAATAATGACCCGTGTATGACTCCTCACAATTTGCCACGTCCTCCGGCGAACCACAGCATACAACCTGTCCGCCGCCGTCGCCTCCCTCGGGGCCCAGATCGACTATATAATCCGCACTCTTTATCACATCAAGATGATGCTCGATTACAATAATGGTATTTCCAGACTCCACAAGCCTGTGAAGCACTTTTAAAAGCCTTGCTACATCGTGAAAGTGAAGCCCTGTTGTAGGCTCGTCAAGCATATACAACGTCTTCCCGGTTGCTCGCTTTGAAAGTTCCGTTGACAGCTTCACTCTTTGCGCCTCTCCGCCGGATAGTGTGGTGGCGGGTTGTCCAAGCTCAATATAACCCAAGCCCACATCATATATGGTTTTGAGTTTGTTGTGTATCTTGGGAATATTGGCGAAGAACTCCATCGCCTCTTCGACAGTCATTTTCAACACGTCGGATATGCTCTTCCCCTTATACAGCACCTGCAGGGTTTCCCTGTTATACCGCTTCCCCTTGCAAACTTCGCATGGCACATATACATCGGGAAGGAAGTGCATCTCGATTTTCAATATCCCCGCGCCCTGGCACGCCTCACATCTTCCGCCCCTGATGTTGAATGAAAACCTTCCCTGTTGGTATCCTCGTTTTCTTGCTTCTCTTGTGGCGGTGAACAACTGCCGGATTGGCGTAAAAACTCCCGTGTATGTGGCGGGATTTGATCTCGGAGTCCTGCCGATGGGGGACTGGTCAATAATTATGACCTTATCAAGATTCCTCCATCCTTCCGTGCTGTCATGCTCGCCCGGTCTTGCCAGGGAAGAATGAAATCTACGAGCAAGAGCGCGATAAAGTATATCATTTACAAGGCTTGATTTCCCGGATCCTGAAACTCCTGTGACACATATAAAAAGCCCCAGGGGGAATTCCACATCAATATTTTTCAGGTTGTGATGACGCGCTCCGCGAACCCACAAACTATTTCCGTTTGAGGTACGCGCATTCCGGGGGGAAGTCACGCTCAATTTGCCTGATAAGTATTTTCCCGTACACGATTCTTCGCATTCTAATATTTCTTCAGGCGTTCCCTGGAATACAATTTCGCCGCCATGCACACCCGCTCCTGGCCCGATATCAATAACGTGATCCGCTGTGAGTATTGTCTCTTCGTCATGCTCCACTACAATGAGAGTATTCCCCAATTTCTGCAATTTCACCAGTGTGTCAAGAAGCCTGCGGTTGTCTCGCTGGTGAAGCCCGATGCTGGGCTCGTCCATTATGTACAAAACACCCACAAGCGAGGATCCTATCTGGGTTGCAAGCCTGATTCGCTGTGCCTCTCCTCCTGCAAGTGTCCCGGCGGTTCTGCTCAGGGTCAGGTATTCCAATCCTACATCAACCATAAACTGTAGTCTTTCCCTGATTTCCTTGACAATTCGCCTTGCAATTATATACTCTCGGCCTGTGAACTCAAGGCCGTCAAAAAAATTGAGGCAATCTTTAATTGAAAAGGCGGATATCTGGGCGATATTCTTGCCGCCGATTGTTACCGCAAGGGACTGTGGTTTCAATCTTGCTCCCCCGCAATCGGGACAGGCAAGATCCGCCATATATTTCTCTATCTCCCTGCGAATATAATCTGAATCGGTCTGTTTATATCTTCTTTCCAGGTTGGGAATTACTCCCTCGAACACAAGTCCCCTGAAGAACCTTACGTCTGTCCTGTCTCCCGCAGTCCCATAAAGAACAATCTGTCTATGATGATCATCAAGCTGAGATAATGGAGCATCCATATCAATGTCATGCTCGACTGCGAAATTCCTGAACCGCTCCCAGAACCAGCTTTCCGATTTGTTATGCCTGAAATTCCGGTTAGGCTTTCCGAACGGTACAAGAGCGCCTTGTGATATCGACTTTGATAAATCCGGCACGACAAGCTCCGGGGCAAGCTCCAGCTTGAACCCTATTCCGGTACAACGGGGGCATGCTCCATACGGGGTGTTGAACGAGAACATCCTAGGCTCCTGGTCTTCGAACGAGATGCCGCAATGAATGCACGACATCTTGCCGGAGAAAAGCATATCCTCTCCATCTATAACCTGAACGACGGCGGTATTATCCCCGATTTTTAATGCGGTTTCCATCGAGTCGGCAACCCTGCCGTTCACTCCGGGTTTTATCACAACACGGTCAATGATAAGCTCAATATTATGCTTCTTATAACGATCAAGCTTGATTTCCTCGTCAAGATCCATCACCTCACCGTTAACCCGCATGCGCAGGTAGCCCCTCTCCCTGTAGTCCTCGAAGAGCTTTTTGTATTCACCTTTCCTGCCCCTGACCAAAGGCGACATTATCATAATTTTTGTCTTCTCAGGTAAAGAAAGGATCCTGTCAACCATCTGGTCAATTGTCTGAGACTCTATGGGCCTGCCGCATTTGTAACAGTGGGGTTTCCCTACCCGCGCGAAAAGAAGCCTGAGGTAATCGTAAATCTCTGTCACGGTTCCCACTGTCGAGCGGGGATTGTGAGAGACGCTTTTTTGATCAATGGATATCGCCGGAGAAAGACCCTCGATATAATCAACGTCAGGCTTCTCCATCTGCCCCAGGAATTGCCTTGCATACGAGGAAAGCGACTCCATATAACGCCTCTGTCCCTCGGCGAAAATTGTATCAAATGCAAGTGAAGACTTCCCGGATCCTGAGATCCCGGTAATCACAATAATTTTCTCCCGAGGAAACTCCAGACTAATATTTTTAAGGTTATGCTCTCTCGCACCCCTTATAATTATCTTATCTAACGCCATAATAACACCTGTAACTATTCAGACCTCTCACTGTAGGAGAGGCTTCCAGCCTCGATTTCATACCATTCCCAGGCTGGTCGGGAGACTAGCCCCCACCCAAATCCTGGGGTGGTCTGAATAAATACTAACACCTGTTGTTCTTATTCACATGAAAGCAATTGTTACTCTTTATATGGTATTATTCCTTTTTATAAATTGAATCTATATACAAAAACCGACCTTACTCATTTCCATATAGGGAAGCCGCTGAAGCGGCTGAAGTAGTAAGGAGGGTGGGCACCTTTTATTCCCCCGGATAAATCCGAGGGATAGTCTCATGGAGGTTTAAAAACCTCCGCCAACCACAAAGGGAGGTGAGAGGTGGGAGGTGAGAGGTGAGAGGTGAGAGGTGAGAGGTGAGAGGTGGGAGGTGGGAAGTGGGAGATTAGACATTTTACTGGACCGCAGAGGCACGGAGTTCACGAAGAATATATATAAAATAAGCTCCGTGACCTCCGTGTCTTCGTGGTAAGAAAACCGTCCTTCGTCCTTCGTTATCCGTCCTCCGTTTTCCTTATTTCCTAATTTCCTTAGAGGTAAAATTCCTTATTTCATCAACGGAGATTTTGTTTAATAATACTGTTTTCTGTCTTGATTTTTCACCTGATTTGATTGAGACTTGTCTTTTTTTTATTTTAAAGAAGTCGGATAAAAACGAGATAAGAGCTTTATTGGCCTTGCCTTCAACTGCGGGGGAGGTTAATTTCACATTCAACGCATCGCCGTGAAGTCCGGTTATCTTGTTTGTTGAAGATCGGGGGCTGACGTGTATTTTTATGAGGATTCCGCCTTTTGTTTCTTTTATCCATAGAGACAATATATATCACTCCAAAAAATAAAACTGGGACATCCCGCATGGCGGGTTTAAAAACCCGCACTACGTGATGGGAGCATTTTTTATAAAAAACCAGGGACAGCGCCCTATTTATCTGATTAAATATATATAACCTTTATTTATTCTTTATTATTATTCTCACACTTTTGCAAGATGAGCTTTGCTTCCTGGCGGTTGGCGCTATCCGAGATACGACTGAATTCTATTGCAATAATCCCCACATCGTTATTAATCCATATTTTGAGGAAACTCTTGCCTCCACTATTGTAAAATATCTCTCTGCCCACAAGTTCCCCCAGGCCTGTCTTGAATTTCCTCGTGCCTCCCACAGTTGCCTTTATCTCTCGTGAGCCTATTTTACATTCCCATTTCTGTCCCTTTTTGACATTGCGGGGTATCATAAGGAATTTGCTTTTCTTTCCCATCATCCAGCAGAGTCCCTCTTCTTCCTGGCTCATGCTCATCGCCATAATCCAGTAATCTCCCTGATAAATGTCGATAATGAAGAATTTCCTGCCATCCCTTTCATATTCTCTCTTCACCACAATCCTGTGTTTGGGAGCGGTCATCTTGATTTTTTTCCCACTACCGCTTTTTGAAATCAACTCACCTGAATATGTAAATGTGTCTCCCTTTTCCAACGGTAGAAGCAATGTGTCCTTTTCTTCACCACACCCGTTAAAAAAGATCATAAAGCCCGGCAATAGGAATAGAAAGAAAAGGAGAAGGGCGCGCTCCTTCCTGATCCTCTTGTCCGATATTTTTTCCGGAGTTGATTTTTCGTTCAATCTCATCACCTTGCTGATAAATTAATAGTATCTGAACCCGGATAATGCTTTTTAATTCAACGCAGAGAGGGCAGAGATTTTATGAGGTTAACACTTGAGGGTATCGATCCCTTTTTTCACCGGCGGACTTCGCGATCTCTGCGGTAAAAAAATCAATCATTCAATTTTCATCTTTTCATAGTCATATTCACCGGGGGTGGTGGTGTCTGTTTTATGCTCCCCGTGCCCGGGATCTTTATGTGAATCTTCGACTCCTTTGGGGTGGGAATGAGATCCATTCTTGTGATGGTGGTGGCGCATAAGGTGCCCGGGGGCTTTGGACGGATCTACTTTTGGTGATTTTACCTCTTCACCTCTCCTGAGTTTCTCCAGGTCTTCCGTCATCCTTTTTATGGTGGGGTGATCGGGAGCGACAGCTTTTTCCGCCTTTATATATTTCTCCGCCTCGTCATAATTCTTCATTTTCCTATATTCCCAGTAAAGACGGCGTAATGAGTTCATAATGTCTATCCTGTTATTCTTTTTGAGGGCAATCTTTAGAGCCTTCTTGTGCCATTTTGCCGCCGTCTCGTAATCTTTCTTGTAGTAGAATATATCTCCCATGGTAAATGTCAGCTTGAAGCTGCCGGGATTGTAGTCTAGTCCTTCTCTTAAGAATTTTATTGCTTCCGGGTACTTCTTGAAATTCACGGCAAGTTGATACGCTCCGAAGTCGTATGCTTGCTCGAATTTCGGATCAAGGGCGGTAACAATACGGTGTAGAGGAAGTGTTACGGCATCTTTTCTCCAGTCGATTTTATCATCCCGTTCATGATGGTACATATCCGCCCTTATATATATATACGATGCGATTATGGTTCTTACCTCGCCTATCATTTGGGTGAAAATCTGGACTCCCACGGAGCGATCAAGATTGACGGGGAATTTCTCGCTTCTGAGAACCGTCAGGTAATTGGTAAGAGGAACTGCAATCGCAAATAAAATAAGAATAAGTATATGCTTATGATATTGCTTGAGGAAGCTAACAAATTTTTTCATTCTCTCAATCCCCTTATGCTTATTGCACGTAGCGCGGGTCTTCAGACCCGCCAATATGGGGAGATCTAAAGATCTCCGCTACCTTTTTGGACAGCTTGATCCGCGGAGGCATCCACGCCTTTCAATTTCAGGTTGATGATATTTATCCTGTCAACTATCTTGTTAAGGAAAGGTCTCAACAACAGGAGTATGATAAATAAATAAAATAACCACCGGGCTTTCTCCCATACTATAAACGTGCTTGCCCATTCCCTCCAGGGTTCGCCAAAGTAATCCTGATGCATAAAGTCGCCTGTGTCATGCTCATGCGACTCGAAAAGCTCGCCCTTTTCAATGTGAGTCATTGCATCATCGGCAGCTTTTCTTTCGTGCTTGTCAAGATCCACACTGGCCTTTTTAAGCCCTTTCCTATAGGCATTGATTATTTCGTTTTTAATCCTGATGGGGTAGAACCAGAAAAAGAGGCCCAGGATAATTACAACAACCGCCATTATTATATTGTGGGTGGTGAAATATTTTTTAACGTCCAAAATAGCCTCCTTTAAAAATATAGTACCTGATTTACAAAATTTATTCCCAAAGGTCAAAGATCCTGCATTAATTGGAAATGAGATTTCAAATCCAAATAAAATGGGATTTACAGGTTGTGTAGAAATGTTAAACAACAGGCTTCAGCTTAAGCTTTTATAATTATTGAAGTCAACTTTATCATCAACCTCATTCTGCTTGAGGCTGATCTTTATATATTTCTATGTAGATGAATGTAATATTTGGGGTGTATTGTCAATAATGCAACAATTGATTTTTAGAACAACACCACAATTTATTGTGGTGGGAGGTAGAACGGCTTAACCATGCCGTCTCAGCCTCTTCAGAGGCTTCTGGATTCTGAAGGTTAATGGGGTGGCGAAAATTAGAAACAAGAATCGGGAGACGAGAGGTGAGAAATTCTTTTCTCATTTCTCGCTTCACATTTCCCCCTTCCATATATTTGAAAAACCTCTAAGCCGGAGGATGAGGAAAAAAATGGAGGCCGGATCCCACTTCTCACCTCCCATTTATGGGACAGGTGGCATAAAAAACATCTGGTAAGAAAGAGATAGGAAACCGTTAAAAACGGTTGAATACCCAATGTGTGGGACTTCGTCCTGCCACCCGATTAAAATCGGGTGTTGTCCTAAAAATGTTATGAAAGATTAGATTTGCGGGGGAGGTCGATAACTAAATTGCCTTCAATGCATTTGAAACAGATTAAATACCGGTAAAAGTCCGAGGTGAAAAATTGAAAACTAAAAAAACTATAGCGGTCGCAATGTCCGGCGGAATTGACTCATCTGTTACGGCGGCGATTTTAATAGAAAAAGGATATAATGTTATCGGCATAACGATGCTGGTATGTCCCCTTTCTTGCGGAGGAGAGGGTGAGACGGAAAAAGCGGAGCCTTCTGTTGACGCAAAGTGTGTATGCGATCAGCTTGGAATCGAGCATCATATTCTTGATTTAAGGAAGGAATTTAAAAAAACCGTTATCGACTATTTCATAAGGGAGTATTTTTACGGACGAACTCCGAATCCATGTGTTAAATGTAACCCGAAGATAAAATTTGGACTCTTATTAAATTTCGTCCTTGATCTTGGAGCGGATCTTTTAGCTACCGGGCATTATTCAAGAGTGGTTAAAAATAGTGAAACAGGTCTTTTCGAGATTCATAGGGGAATTGACAAGAGTAAAGATCAGTCATACGTGTTGTATCGACTGAATCAGGCTCAACTGTCCCATATTGTATTTCCGATGGGAGGCATGAAAAAGGTTGATATGAAGGACTATGCCCAGAAGATTGATCTTTCCGTTACTGATAAACCGGAGAGCCAGGAGATATGTTTTATACCCGACAATGATTACCAGGGATTTCTAAAACGAAATTGTGACCTGGCGATCAAGCCGGGTCCCATAATCCACAAGAACGGCGAGATTCTGGGGCAGCACAGGGGGTTGATATCTTACACCGTGGGCCAGAGAAAGAGGCTGGGTATCTCCCATCATAAGCCCCTGTTTGTTATTGATATTGATGCCGGGAACAATACCCTGATAGTGGGATATTTCGAGGACCAATTCAAAAGAGAGGCCGTTCTGGAGGATGTGCGCTGGATATCCGGTTGTCCTCCTGTCAACAACAGAATTTGTGCCAAAATAAGATATGGGGACAGAGTGTCTCCCGCTTTGTTTGAGATCCTCCCTGGTGAGGAAAAGGGGAGATCATCGCAGTTGAAAATTATTTTTGACGAGCCAAAAAGGGCGATAACGCCGGGACAGTCTGCTGTGATATATACATATCCCGACGGTGATGTTCTGCTTGGTGGTGGAATAATAACGCGGAGTTAATTGCTTGATCTTATTCGACTTTACAAAACCCTGGGCGCTTTTTCTTCTTTTACTCCTGATACCGGTTGTGCGCTGGTACAAGACCGGCATTCCCGATATGCCGGCACTCAGGAGAAAAGTGGTTTTTGTAATCCGTATAACAATAATTATCCTGATTGTTTTCGCCCTTGCCGGTTTCAGGATCAAACTTCCCCGAAACGAGCTGTCGGTTCTTTTTGTTGTGGATTCATCGCTTTCAATTTCTCCCGATAACCTGGAATGGGCTGGAGATTATATAAAGAAACAGATTAAGAAATTGCCGAAGGGAGATAAGGTGGGAGTTGTCGTGTTCGGCAAGGATGCAATGCTGGAGGAAAGTCTGAGCAGGGATCCCGCCGTCGCTCAATTCACAAGCATCATATCACCCCAATACACGGACATTTCAAGGGCAATCCAGCTTGCAACGGCGGTTTTTCCCGAAAGCGCGCTCAAGAGAATCGTGCTTATTTCCGACGGGAATGAGAACCTGGGCAACTCCGAACATCAAGCTTCGCTGGCGGCGGCAAGAGGGGTGGAGATAGATAGCCTTGCATATCCTCCCCGGGATTTTTCCGAGGTTCTCATCAGTTCATTTGATTCACAGGCGAATGTTACCCGCGGGGAGCCTTTCGCCCTGAAGCTTGAAGTTGACAGCACAAGAAAGGTCAGGGGTGTTGTAAAAATATCCCGCAACAATCAGGAGATTGCACGAGAAAAGGTGGAAATCTCTCCGGGTAAAAACCTGTTCACCATCGCCCAGAATGTTGATCAGCCCGGGAATTACCGGTATAAAGCTTCTCTTGAAGTTGGGGACGATCGCTTTCCCCATAATAACACTTCCGAGACGCTCACAGTGGTACAGGGTCATCCCCGGGTGCTGTACCTGTATTCTGATCCCCGGCAGAAAAAGTTGATTCCTGATTTTCTTGCCGACAAGAAATTCAAGCTTGTACTTAGTGATCTTACGGGACTCCCGACAAACCTGCAGGAAATGTCGGGATATCAATCTGTGATATTTGACAATGTCAGCGGACTTGCTCTTTCACCACGGCAGATGAAGATGATAGAGAACTATGTAAAAGACCTGGGCGGAGGCTTTATCATGATTGGCGGTGACAACAGCTTCGGTGCGGGCGGATATTTCAAGAGCCCGGTCGAGCGAATACTTCCCGTTGACCTTGATATAAAGAAAAGCAAGAACCTGCCTTCGCTTGCAATGGTTCTGTGTATCGACAAATCAGGCAGTATGGGGGGTATGACAGGCGGTGTGGAGAAGATGCGACTTGCGCGGGAGGCGGCGATAGCAACCGCCGAGCTTCTCGGCCCTGCCGACAGCCTTGGCATTATTGGCTTTGATTATGCTTCGAAATGGGTCTCGCCTCTTCAGTATGTCAGGAACAAGCAGAAGATAGTCAACGAAATCGCCTCGATTCGCGCCGGTGGAGGCACATCAATATACCCCGCTCTCAACAGCTCGTACAGGGTTTTGAAAGGAACCCGGGCAATGTTAAAGCATGTCATTGTCCTTACCGACGGCCGCTCGGCTCCCGGCAATTTCGAGGGAATAGCAAAAGCCATGGCAAAGGACAATATCACGATATCCACAGTGGGGGTTGGGAATGATGCGGACATGGAGTTTCTCAGGGATCTTGCGAAATGGGGGCAGGGGAGATTCTATTACACGGACGAGGCACGACTGCTGCCCCGGATATTTGTAAGAGAGTCAATCCTTGCGGGGAGATCCGCCCTTGTGGAGGAGAAATTCACGCCAAAAAAAGTTGGACCCGGCGAGTTCCTCAAGGGAGTTAACCTGGATAAATTACCCCCTCTTTACGGGTATGTCATGACAACGCCCAAAAACAGAGCGCAGTTGATTCTGAATACTCACCAGGACGATCCGCTATTAGCATACTGGAGGATTGGACTGGGGAAGTCGATTGCCTTTACATCGGACGACGGTCTCAGATGGGCGAAGAAATGGGTTGGCTGGAAGGAATTCTCGCCTTTCTGGACACAGATGGTGAGATGGACGCTTCCTCAGATCAGGTCTGAAAGATTCCAGGTGGATATGAAAATAGAAGGAGGCAGGGGAAAGATCATAGTTGAAGCGATGGATGATGAGGGGAAGCCCCTCAATTTTCTCCCTTTATCGGCAAGGGTGATATCGCCTTCCGGTGAGACCGACAGCATACCATTGAACCAGGCTGCGTCGGGTAGATATGAGGGAAGCCTGGAGGCGGGGGAAGTGGGCACATACTTTGTAAACGTAGTTGAGCAAATAGACGGACAGCCCCGGACAGGCAGGATTCAGGCTTTTACAATACCATATTCCCCCGAATACAGAAGCTTCAAGACAAAGAAATACCTTCTTGAAAGAATTGCCTCAACTACCGGCGGAAAATTGATTTCTCCCGTTGACGACATATTCCGCAAGGGATCCAGGATTGTCCATTACCCCAGTCCCGCCTGGATGGAGTTGTTATTGATTGCCCTTTTGCTCTTTCCCCTTGATGTCGCCCTTCGAAGAGTATATTTACCGGAGGATTTCTATGAAAATATTCAAAAGTTATTCAGGGGCAGGGAGAGGAAGAAATTTGTACCTGCGATGGGCAGCGTGAGCGTGTTGAAAGCGAAAAAGGCCGAGTTGAGAGAGACTCTTACCGACGGCGGTGAAGTTGGAATAATAAAAGAGAAAACAATTGACAAGAAAAAGGCACGCCCTATAAAAACCGATATGAAAGAAAAAGAGAAAATCAAAGACCACAGGCAAGCCGCCGGTGACAGGAGAAGTCCGGGCTTTACAATTCCTTCAGTGCCCAAAACCGGCGCGCCTTCGTCAGCCTCCATTGATGAAAAAGAAGAGCAGGACATAAAGAAAGACGATGCTCCCGGCACTATCGGGCGTCTTAAAAAGATCAAGAAACAGGTGAGAGATCGGAATAAATATTGAATACATTATAATAAAGGAAAAATTACTTCTCAAGAAGAATTCTACATCAAAGCAGTCACGGGGGGAGAACTCATGGATGATTCTCTGAATCTTAAGGCAATCTCCGATAAAGACACGGTTGAATCTTTACTTAAGAAAACACAGATACTGTTTCGTCAACAAAAATACCTGGAGGCGAAAAAAATTCTTCAGGATATCCTGAAGAAGGATTCGGGAAACGCGGCGGCATATAACAACCTGGGTTCCATATATTTAATACGAGGCCGACTTGCCCGCGCCGAGAGATATTTCCATAAGGCGATTGAACTTGATCACACTTTAACTGATGCCCACGAGAATTTAAAATCTATCACGAAGCTCAAGAAGAGAAAGACTCATACAGAAATAAAAAACGAAATAGAGAATCTTGAGGCAAGGAGCAAGGAGTTAATCCAGGTAAAAGACCTCGATGAGGCAATCGAAGTTTCAAAACAGATTCTTGAACTTGATCCCACGAATGTAAAAATATATAACAACCTGGGGATTTTGTATTTTCAGGAAAAAGAGCACGAGGAAGCTGAAAATTACTTTGTAAGGGCTCTTGAGCTATATTTTCACCACGGCATGGTTTTTGATGATCAATACAAGATTATAAAAGATAACCTGAGCAAACTTCGTGAAAAAATTGGAAGCAATGTCTCGGATTACCTCAGAAGTAATCTTTTAAATGAAGTACAGGAAAAACTTTCGATGGGTGAGGATGTTTTGAATACATTTCTCGGGATAATGCGGGTGTTTTTCGAGAGCAGACAACACAATATAAGCACGCTTCTTGTCATAACCACCAAAAGATTAATTATATACTATAAAAGCTCAAGGGTTTATAGCGGAGAGGCGAAATGGGTTGAGTATAAAATGGAAGACATAAGAGATTGCAGTATTATCAAGGGAATTCAGAAATGCACATTAGTAATAGATACGGCCGACAGTGAATACAGGTTTTACAGTCCAAACAGGCATGAAATGAAGGCGTTTATGATTGCTCTGCGGGAATTGAGCCACCCGAAAGAGGCTCCGGCAGTTGAAGCTCTTACAGGACTAAAACTGTCCGCATCATCCGATGTCTATACCAGGGTATCCCTCGGGCTTCTCAGCATTCTCAAAGACCTTGGTGTGCTTACCAAGGCCGAGTTTGAAGCGAAAGAGAAGACACTTGTCTCCGGTAAAAAGTCCGCATCACCTTTCCGCAAAAGAGGTGGGCTGATTCCCGGAAAGAAGTCGAGAGAAGAGCAATAACAGGGGAGACGAATTCAACTCCACTGGATTATAACCATAATCGGAGATGCCTGCAATAATGAAAATAACATTGAGGTGATTTAATGCGCATACTTTTAATTTTTAATCATTATCCCTATGATGGTTCAGATATCGCCTGGAACTCTTTAAGGCTTGCAGAAACATTACTTAATAGCGAACACGATGTCAGAATTTTCTTGATGAACGATGCCGTAGATTTAGCGCGCAATGAAACAATAAAACCCGAAGGCTACGATAAGGATTTGGTCCAAATTTTGAAAGCATTGGTGGATAAAGGTTTAAAACTAAGGGTTTGCGGAACCTGTATGGCTCGCTGTGGCATTCACAAAAATAAGCCATACTTTATGGATGGGATAAAAGCAACAATGAAAGATTTAGCAGATTGGACGGTTGAGAGCGACAAAGTTATTTCTTTTTAATAAATATGAAACGTCTTAAACTTTACTTGTTAATCCTGCTGATATTTTCCATTTTCTTTATTCTTGTTAACTATGCCTGGATAAGCCTCGACAGGAAAGTCCCTATATTAAACAACCTCGTCTATCTTATAATGAGTCAGGAATACCATACAAACCTGACAGACGGGGATTGCTTCTCATTCCTCATCAACCGGGGGAATTTTTATCCTCCATTGCCTTTCCAGATCACTTCGATTTTTTATGTGATATCAGGGGTGGGATATATTCAGGCCGTGATGAGCCAGGCGATGTTCTGGCTGATCCTCATATTCTCGACATTCTACCTTGGAACTTATTTGTGGAATGAAGATGTGGGATTTCTCGCCGCATTGGTTTCAATTGCAATTCCCCAGAGTGCATTTTATTCCAGGGGGTTGGGAGAGGATATACCTATCGCCGCAATGGTTCCCCTTACTATTTTCTGCCTTTTTAAATCAGATAAATTTAAGAATTTTCAATGGACACTTTTCTTTTTCATCGCTTTTGCGGTTGGAATGCTATTAAAGTGGGTCTTTGTTGTTTTCATATTCATACCGATGCTTGCTTTTCTATTTATCGCTGTAAAAAATGAGTTCCAAAATCCGGGGACGCGAAAAGAAGCTGTCCTGTTTATCGTTTTAACACCTGTTTTTATGGCCGCATTCATATTCGGACTCATACTCTTACATAAAGGCTCCGCTCTCAAATACAGCGCAGGAGTTATGGAAGCGGTATATTTTATATTTATCGGATTGATGTTTGTTGTTTTTGCGTTAATGACTTATCTTATAAAATTCAAATCCGACAAAATTAAAAATATCTCACGGGGAATTGTGCTTTTCCTGGGACTTACCGCTCATTTTACAATAATGCACCTGATCCCGATGAGGGAAATCTATAGGGTGAGGTTCTGGAATATCCAGTATAAACTGCTTCTTCCCCTGAGAACGCCATATCATTTCTTTGTAAAATTCCTCGTCTATCACAACTTCGGTTTGATATTATTTATTCTGCTTATTATCGGCATTATCATGTATTTCATCAGAAAAGCAAGGACATTTGAAAAAAGTCTTCTTCTTGCCTCAATGGCGTTTTGTATCGTTTTTCTTTATATACAGCCCATATATGATTCCCGTTATTTCATACCCTTAAACGGAATAGCCGCGCTTTTTATAGTTTTCTGGATATTGGATCTGAAAAAACGGTATGTAAAAATTCCGCTAATTGCCCTCGTGGTATTACTTTGCGCGTTTTATATATTCGGATGGATATTTGTGCCGGATCCCGTAAAGGCGGTGGGAATCAGAATGGGTATGCTCACCCATGCACCTGATGCAACTGAAAACAGGATGGACGAGTCAGCGAATGCCCTTCTTAATTTGTATAGAAATGACAGACCGCAAAAAGGCATGCTGATTGTTGTGAAGGACGACAGCCCGGGGAGGGAGATCACACCTCTGCTGTTATTATATTACCTGAGAAAAATGAAGAAAATGGATGAGCAAGTGATATTGATATACAAGGGAGCGGATCCGGTATTTCCCTGCAGGGAAGAACCCTGGGGATTTTTCATAACACAGATGGAAGAAGAGCCTGACGAGAGCGAGTCTGACAGGATGTTTTACCTGAAGGATATTCACAAGGATTCGAAGGGGCAGGAAAAGGATGTGGGAAGGAGTATCAACATCAAGGACAGGTTTGAGGGCATCGACATCAATAAAGTTGAAGCGGGGACGGTATATTTCTGTCGGTTCAGAACTCCCCAAGATAATGAGCGATTCCCCTCGAATTTACTGAATGTTGTCAGGGAAAAGCCTTTGGAATATAACGAAAAACCGATAGAGAGCATAAAATTGTTAAAAGATGTTATTATGGAGATTTACAATATGAGAAACGGGAGGTGAGAAGTGAGAGATGAGAAGTGAGAAGTGAGAAGTGGGAGGTGGGAGGCATCATTCGGATATGTCCGCCACCTGGATATGTCCATCTTTCCTCACTCTCTCTTTTATTTTCTGCTGAAATTATTATATAGAAATGGAGTGGATTTCATGGCGGAACCGGAGTCGGGAAAAAGATCCATCGGGTATTGGTCGGCGGTGGCTATCGGCGTTGGCGGCATGGTTGGAGGCGGTATCTTCGCCGTGCTGGGTTTAGCCGTCCAACTTGCGCACGGCGGGACATTTGTGGCGTTTTTTCTCGCGGGTATCGTTGCTCTCATAACTTCATATTCCTATGCAAAGCTCTCTGTGAAATTCCCCAGTAGGGGAGGCACGGTTGAATTTCTGAACCAGGCTTTCGGGACGGGATTGTTTGCCGGCGGATCCAATATCCTTTTATGGTTGAGCTATGTTGTGATGTTATCCCTTTACTCTTATGCATTCGGCTGTTATGGATCCACATTTTTCCCCGCTGAAACTCAGCATATATGGAAACATATCCTTTTAAGCGCAATTGTTATTCTCCTGACGGGATTGAACGTAATAGGGGCAAAGGCCGTGGGAAAGCTCGAGAAATGGATAGTGGGTTTCAAACTGGCAATATTGCTTGTTTTTGTCGGCGTGGGATTATTTTATGTTGATTCACAAAGACTCGCCCCGTCCACCTGGGTGAATATTATTCCGCTGGTGGCGGGAGGGATGATTATTTTCGTCGCCTACGAGGGATTTGAACTTATAGCGAATACCGCCGAGGATATCGTGAACCCGGAAAAGACACTTCCCCGTGCATATTATTCCGCTGTCGGATTTGTTATATTTCTGTATATTTTAGTTGCAATAGTAACAGTAGGAAATCTGCCTGTGAGTCAATTAATACACGCCAGGGACTACGCACTTGCCGCAGCCGCAAAGCCATTCATGGGGAATTTTGGCTTCATTCTGATTTCAATCGCCGCGCTCTTGTCAACAGGATCCGCCATAAATGCTACGCTATATGGCGCATCCCGAATAAGTTATATAATCGCCAGGGACGGTGAATTGCCGAAAGCGTTGGAGCATAATGTCTGGAAACGACCTGTGGAGGGCTTGATTATTACGACAATCCTGACATTGCTGATGGCGAATCTTTTCAACCTGCACAGCATTTCAACAATGGGAAGCTCAGGCTTCCTTCTTATTTTCGCCGCAGTGAATTATTGCAACTTCAAGTTGAGCGATAAAACAGGCAGTGTGAAATGGATCCCCCTGCTCGGTGTTGCGGTCTGCCTTTTTGCCCTGGGAGCGCTTTTATGGCAAACCTGGATAACATCTCCGTGGAATGTCCTTGTACTCGTGGTCATGGTGGGAATATCTTTTGCGATTGAGATAATTTACAGGAAGATCACCGGCAGGGAGATCAAATCCAACATGAGGATAGAAAAAAGCGATGGGGAAGACTCAAAAATCATGCAAAATGGGTCTTAAAAAGGGTTTTTAAGGGTTTTGTGAAAATTAGAAAAATAATTGTTGGTTTTGACCTGAAGCTTATTCATCCAAAAAATCTCAATTCTATCAGAGGATCTAAAAGACTTTTTATAAACAGTTATGGAATTCACAAATAAAAGAAAAAAAGAAAAGCCCGATACAATGCAATTGGCTATGTTTTACGAGAAAAATATAAATTTAGTCAATTTAAGAGAAGCAACCAAATGGGCATCTAAATATTTGGGACGCACTGTTACGACTTCAAATATATCGTATTTGATTCAATATGGGCGTATAAAAAGGCATGGAAGTAACGGCATGCTTGATATAGACATTTCTGCGTTTAATGTGCTAATTTCAAATGCCAAGATCTATAAGTACGAGGTGAGAATATGAAGAATTATGAAGTATTGCTTACACGGTCATATATAGTTGCAATTCAAGCAGAAAATGAAGACCAAGCACTTCGATATACTGAATTTTATCTTGGTGATTGTCCTGATTTGTCGAAACCTAAGGATAGGAGGGAGCAAAAATTCAAAATTAAAGAAATAGAAATGACTATTAATGAGGCATTTGAATTAAAAGAAATAATTTGAGGTTAATAAAAATGAGAAACTTTTGGATTGTACCGGGTTCAGAAAAAAATTGGAGACAATCACTTACCTCGAAGGGAATATGGGGTCTTGAAGATACCCTGTTTAAAAAACTTCATTGGTTAGCGATTAAACCAAATGATATAATACTGTTTTATGTGACTGGTAAAGTTAAAGGCATAGTTGGATATGGAATTGTCAGGAGTACATTCTACCAAGATATTCCTTTATGGGATGATGAAATACGAGAAAGGCGTGTAAAGTGGCCTCTTAGGTTTGAATTTGATATAGATTTTATTTTGCCTCAAAACACATGGGATGATGAAAATATTTCAATACCTGGAGGAGGAAGTTTCAGACAACCGTTGATATTGAAAAATTGGGAAGATGTAAAACCATTAATTCAAGCTTTGAATCCCAACATTTCGGTGGATTCTTTATATGAGATTTCTATCCCGGAAATGCCTGTCAAAGCAGAGATAGTTTCCCCAAAACACGAAGATATTAAAAACTTATTACTGGAAATTGGAAAATTACAAGCGTATGTTGCTAATGCTGAATATCCAATGGGATTAAAAAGATTAGATGTTGTATGGAGGAGACTTCCAGAATCTGTTCCGACATATGTTTTTGAGGTACAGGTAAGTGGTGATTTATATCACGCATTAGGAAAACTAAAACATGCTTATGACCTTTGGAATAGCCGTATTTTCCTTGTGGCGACAGAGAATAACCTCGCTGCGGTCAATCAATTATTAGCAGGGACATTCCATGAAATACAGCCCATTCTCAAGTTCATTGAAATAGAAAAGATTCAGAGTTTGCATCAAGCTAAACGTAATATTTATGATATTGAGAGAGAATTAGGAATAATCCCATAATCAGAACAAGTGATTAAAGTGGAACTAACATAAGTAGATATTAGGTTAGAAATATACAATGGTGATTTAATAATACTTGACTTAAAAACGGCAAAACCTAATATAAGTAATTTTAAGGATTTCAAAAGAACATTGCTGGAATGGATTGCGATTTATTTACGCAAATCACCGGATGCCAAAATTAATTCCTATATCGCAATTCCATATAATCCTTATGAGCCAAAGCCTTATGAAAGATGGACATTAAAAGGTATGCTCGATTTGGACAATGAATTGAAAGTTGCAGAGAAATTCTGGGATTTTCTGGGTGGTAATAATGCATATACAAGTTTGCTTGATTGTTTTGAAAGGGTAGGCATTGAATTAAGACCGGAAATAGATAGATATTTTGAGAAGTTTAAATAACTAAAAAAAGCTTATATCGAATTATGATAAAGCAAACGTATATAAAAGATGAATCTCCGATAGGGAGATAAAATCCAACATGAGGAAAAAGCAAGGTAACGAAGAAGACTCAAAAATCATGTAAAACGGGTCTTAAAAAGGGTTTTCAGGGGTTTTGTGAAAAACACATGAGATTATTGATGTTTTTTTTGCCCTCGACTGATTAGGGTTATATTTTGATTTAATTTAAAAAAATAACAAAAAAGGAGATTTGATGGCAGGTAAAGTAGGATTTGAATTATTGAAGTTCAAGCCTATAGACAAGCTTAACCTGAAAAAGCTGGTTTATCCGGGTCTGTTTTTGCTTGTATTTATATCGTTGAGTCTGATCCTCTCATGGAAATACATGCCGACTCATGAGTATAGCGAGGGAGTTATTGCCAACAGGGAGGTCATAGCGACTAATACTTTCCAGGTTGAGGACAGGCAGGCGACGATTGAAGCCCAGAATAAAGCCATGAACTCGGTGAAGCCTGTTTATTCCATAGATCCTTTTATGCTTAATCAGGTTGAAGGTCAGATAGAGAAACAATTCAACCTGTTTTCCAGGATTAATCTTTCAAAGAAAAACAACAAGCATTTCCACTCGAAGGAGTTAAAGGGTCAGCTTCCCATATCAATTTCCGATGATTCTCTTCACACTTTTACCAATCTCAACAAGCAAAATCTTGATCAGCTCAAGGTAATGAGTCTTGATGTCATTGCGGGCATAATGAAGAATCCCATCAAAGAGAGTGATGAGGAGGAGTTAAAAAATGCCCGAAAGAAAGCACGGGAAAAAGCTCGTAGTTTTACACTCAGAAAAAATTACAGGAATGCCGTTGCCGATCTTGCCTCCGAAGCTCTCATAGCCAACGCCCGGGTTGATTGGGACGAGACGGGACGACTTCGTCAGTTGAAGAAAGATCAGGTAAGCCCGGTAATGCTTACTATCAAAAAGGGTCAGGTTATTGTAGAAAAAGGGAAGATTGTAACTCCCCAGCAGATAAGGGTGCTTGAAGCAATGGGAATGCACCGTTCCACTATAAACCTGTCCGCCCTGATCGGGACAATTTTATTCGTTTTGATATCAATGCTGATAGTCTGGATTTATGTCCGTCAATTTATGCCTCATATTGCGGAGGATCCCAAAGCGATACTTCTTTTATCCCTGATAACAATATCAACATTGTTGATGTGCAGGCTGTTTGTGGAAAGAAATCCTTATTGGGCTCCTATCCCTGTTGCGGCGATACTTCTGACCATTCTTCTGAATCCCAAGATTGCCTTGCTTGTAACCGCCTACCTGTCGATTGCAATTGGATTTTTTACCGGCAATATACAGTTTGTCACTGTCGCCCTCATGACAGGTATGGCGTCAATTCTCTGCGTTTCAAGGGTTCACAGGCGTTATAACCTTGTTGTTGCCTCAATAATCATATTTTTTGTTAATGAGTCCCTTGTTTTTATGTTTTCTCTTATAAACGGTGAGGGACCCAGGATAATGGTGGAAAACCTGGTTTTTGGCGGAATAAACGGATTCGGTTCCGGTATTATCGCCGTGGGACTACTGCCCATCCTGGAATATCTGTTTGGGATCACGACTTCCATGAAACTGCTGGAAATTTCAAATCAATCGGAGCCTTTGTTAAAGAAGCTTTTACTGGAAGCGCCGGGTACTTATCATCACAGTGTTATTGTGGGCAACCTTGCGGAAGCCGCCGCCGAGGCTGTGGGGGAGGATCTCCTGCTATGTCGGGTGGGGGCGTATTATCATGATGTCGGAAAATTGAGGCGTCCATATTTCTTTATAGAGAATCAACTTGGCTCCGAGAATCCTCATGACAAGCTTTCGCCTAACCTCAGTGCATTAATTATTTTATCCCATGTCAAAGACGGAATCGACATGGCGAAGAAATACAAACTGCCGGAGCCTATAAAAGATATCATCGAACAGCATCATGGCTCTTCAATCATTGCATATTTTTATCATCAGGCAAAACAATCGGACAAGGATTTCCCGATAGAAGAAGATTTCCGTTATCCGGGTCCCAAACCGCAATCAAAGGCGGCGGCAATTGTCTTGCTATCGGACTCCGTCGAGGCGGCGGCAAGAACCCTCGACAAGCCGACACCAAATAAAATAGAGAACCTTGTAAAGCAGATTGTTCACAATATCCTTGAAGATGGCCAGTTAGACGAATCTCCCTTGAGCCTGCGGGATATAAATACGATGATACAGGCATTCTCCAGGATCCTTACGGGAATATATCACCAAAGAATCGAATACCCCGACAAGATAATGGAAGAAATGAAAGACCCCGTACCCTTTCCCTCAAGCAAGATTACACATATGAAAAGACATGTAAATTAACCGGTTCGCTTCTCAGCCTTTATCCGCGGGAGTTTTATATCTCTGGCAAGCACTCCATTTGTAATTTTCTTTGTAAGTTTGATGCTCAATAGCTTGAGAAGTATCAAAACGGTTATAAGGGGGAAATAGAAAAAGAGAATCGTGGAGTAAAATCCTCCGAAGTATCCCTGAGACTGTGGGTTCCAATACCAGGTCCTGCCGATGATTACAAGAGGGACTATCCACAGGTAATTACTGACAACTACAAACAATGTATTGATATACCTGTGATTTGATTTGTCCAGGTGGCGGGCTACTATATAGGCGTATCCTGAGAAGAGCAGTATAAACAGTATTGAAAAGGGTAACAAACCTTCCTTGATGTGTTGATTGAATATCCCGCTTTTTATAAACACAAAAATGTCCGGGGAAAGGATAGCAATTAACATTATGAATGAGCCAAGTGTCAAGAGCGCTGCAGATTTTAGATTAAATTTCACATCCCCAAAATCGATATTGAAAAAAACATTCAGAATAAAAATTGAAAGAAGAAAAAGAAAACAAACATAAACAATTTCTATTGTACCGGGAGGTTTGAGAAGTCCCTGTTGTATAATAATAGCCGGTAAATTCAGATTTATATTTAATTGTAACAGTGGTATTGCTTCAATCATCTTGATTATTATTATACCATGAATGAATAATCCATGCTGTCGATTTCGGATTAATAGTTATTAAGTTTTGTTAATTATTTAAGGTCTCGTAATCACCGCAGAGAGCGCAGAGATTGCGGAGAGAAGAAAAAGAGGAGAACTTTCAGATAATTCAAATTTCATACGGGTGCACATGTTTCCTGTCAAAAATATTTATTACTATTCAGATTCCACCACCATGTCATTTCTTCACGAAGCTTTCCCTCGATCGGAGCGAAGGATCTCCATTAAGAGAGTCGCCCACGCTGTCATTCCTTCACGGAGCTTGCCCTCGAGCGGAGCGAAGGGTTCAAGGACAGGCTCTGAGCGGAAAAAGATCATCTTACTTTATTCGATCAATCTCGGCAAGAATGTATTTTACTTACTTCCGATGTATAAATCAGCGAAGGATCTCCTCTCCCGGATTCTCCTCACAACAATCATTCTTATTAATATTCGCTCCTCCATACCACGGGGGTTGAGATTCTTCGCTGTGTTAATCCTCGTAGATCAAGGTAATCCCGTCTTTGAGAAAATCATAGAAGTAAAGCTCTTCTCTCGTGATCCGCTCAGAATGACATGCTCAAGTCTTTCTTGATACGCTCAGAAGGACAAGAAGTCCTGGGAGACTGAATGATTACGCCTGAACCTTTGA
>JAIORV010000024.1 GCA_021107945.1 Vulcanimicrobiota bacterium
CTTCCCATTTCCCACTTCCCACTTCCCATTTCCCACTTCCCACTTCCCATTTCCCGTTTCCCACTTCCCACTTCCCACTTCCCACTTCCCATTTCCCGTATTGCAGGTATATGTTAAAAAAAATAGAATATAAGTGGCTATGGCAGACGGAGAGAAACCAACTAAAGAGCAACCAACTGAAGAGAAAACGGGGAAAGAGAAACCAAAATCGTCAAGATTCAGGCGAAGTTCTCGTTTCAGACGCTCCAAGGCGCCCCCAAAATTATCGGATGTGCAGAAGTCTCCCGATGTTCTTCCTGTCGCGATGGGCAAGAAGCCCGAAGCTCCGATACTTCCGGAGAAAGAAGCCCCTCCGCCAAAGCCAAGGATTATTCCATCCACAGTAGTAAACGTGCTGACGGTTAATGTCAAGGAATGGTTTCAAACTTCAGCTTGCTCCGAAGTGATTAAGTTCTCGCGCTGGGGTAAATATGAGCGAAGAGTGGAAAAAGGTATTCATCTCATCCTTGCGCTTCTCAGGCAACATGACGCTAAAGCCACTTTTTTCATTCTGGGAATTGTCGCCAGGGAATTTCCGGAAATGGTGAAGTTGATTGCTCAGGAGGGGCATGAAATAGGGATCTGTGGATATTATAGCCGCATGCTATATTCAATTCCACCAAAAGAATATATAAAAGAAGTGGAGATGTCCATCTCACTTCTAAAGGGGCTTACGGGGCAAGAGATCACCGTTCACAGAGCGCCCGGATGGTCTGTTACGCGAAATACTCTTTGGGTGATGGACATTCTAAAGACATATGGAATAAAATACGATTCAAGTATTTACCCGATGAAAGCTCCATTATACGGCATTGAGCATGCGCCAAGGTTTCCATATACGATAAATCCACAGGGTATTATAGAATTTCCCCCCACAACTTTTCAGTTTATCGGGAAAAATATCGCCCTGTTCGGCGGCCCTTACCTCAGGCTTCTCCCATACAGTCTGCTTTCAATGGGATTCGATAAAGTCAATATGGACGGACATCAGGTTATGGTTCATATTTCTCCCTGGGAGATGGAAGCTGAATTTCCCAGGATCAAACTTGGCTGGGATGGATATTTCTCACAGTACGCCGGTTTGAAGTCGGCATTTTCCAAAGTTTCCAGGCTTCTGGGGGATCGCAAATTTGATACCTTGACAAACGTGTTGAATAATAATAAGCCCACTGAAACTATAAATATCAATGCGCTCAAGAAAAAGAGAATCGTCTGAGCCGAATAAAATTATATTTTTATCGACTTTTAAAGTAATTGAAATAATATTTTCATTATTCTTTGTGTTTAAAAGGAGTTCTTTAACCGGGTAGAAAAAAACACCAAAACCAACAATCGGAGATTAAAAGATGGAAATTGCTATTAAAACGGAAAATCTTGTGAAAATTTATCCCGGCAAGGGAAAGAGCAGGGGTAAACCCGTAAAAGCTCTTGTTGATCTGAACCTCCAGGTCAAGGTGGGAGATATTTACGGGTTCATCGGTCCCAATGGCGCAGGTAAAACTACCTGTATTAAAACGCTCATGGGATTGATCAGACCCACCTCGGGTAAGGCATTCATATTTGACATGGTCGCCGGGACCGTGGAGGCGAAGAAGAAAGTTGGCTACCTGTCCGAGGTTGCCTATTATTACCCTTTTATGGAAGTAGGCAAACTTCTCGATTTTTACTGCTCATTTTATAATATTCCCAGGGCGAAAAGAAAGAAAAAGATCACGGAAGTCCTTGGTCTTGTAAAGCTCTCAAACAAGACAAACGCAAGGATGAGTGAATTGTCCAAGGGAATGATGCAGAGATTCGGCATCGCCCAGGCAATAATAGCGGATCCTCCCCTTTTAATCCTTGATGAGCTTACATCGGGACTTGACCCGATAGCGCAGAAAGAGGTCAAGGATATTATCCTGGATCTTAAAAAACGGGGAAAAACCATATTCTTCTCATCTCACGTCATGACCGAGGTTGAAAAAATTTGTGATCAGATCGGAATAATCAACCAGGGTGTCATGTTAAAATCCGCCGGACTGGAAGATTTTCTCAAGGAGGAGTCCGGGGCGTTTACAAGGATTGTGTTCGGGGGCAAACCGGACAAGCTTTTAGAGTCTTTCAAAGAAAAAGGACTTGAAATAGATAATGTCAGCACCGGAATTTTTGCGGTTGTCGTTCCCGATAATGATGTGGGTGAGATTATTGACACCCTCAGGAATGAAAAAGGCAATATCATTGAGATAAAACCACGAAGATTCTCTCTGGAGGATGCTTTCTTTAAGCTGGTGAAAGAGAGGGATGAAAAACAACAAAAAGGATCTGAAATAAAGGAGAAGCAAGAGGTATGAGCATAAGAAATATCATAAGAATAGCTTCAATCACATTCGAAGAAAATTATCGGAAGAAATTTCTATATATTCTCCTGTTCCTCAGCGGACTGCTGATGGTATCCGCTTTCCTGTTCGATCCCTTCAATATGGGGCAGCAGCTTCCCGTGGTAAAGGATATTTGCCTTACAGGTCTCGGATTTTTTGGGCTTATTCTCACTTTCGCATTATTCCTTACGGCAATACCCAATGAAATAGAGAAAAAGACAATATACCCGCTTTTATCAAAACCCATAAACCGCAGCGATTACTTATGGGGTAAATACCTGGGCAATATGGCAATGGTATTTATCAACGTTTTTGTCCTGACAATAGAAATTATTTTTCTGATAAACAAGCTTTTACCGGCCGATGTGACTATGGCACACCGTATGACTGAGCTAAATACCATCTTCTGGACGGCGTCGCTCATTTTCGTGGAATGCGGTGTTGTCGGCTCGATTATAATTCTCTTCTCGCCTTTTATGTCATACCCGGTCAACCTTGTTCTTACAATGCTTCTCTATATTACGGGAAATGTATCGCAAGGTTATATCAACTACCTCTCGGCGGAAAAACTGACATCCTTTGGAGCGGGGCTGTCTATTATCCTGAAATTTATCCTCCCCAATTTTGAATATTTCCATATAAAGAATTCAGTTGTTCACAGTTATATAATTGACCCCAAGTATGTTTTCGGTACGTTTACATACGGTATTATATATATTTTGATTGTAATGTTCCTTGCCGATATCCTGTTCCAGAGGAGAGATCTGTAATATGGATAATGAGGAGCGGAGGACGGAGGTGGAGGTTTTCACCACGAAGCCACGGAGTTCACGAAGAATTTAAAATTTAAAGCTCCGTTCCCTCTGTCTTCTATCCTCCGCAATCTCTTTTCCCTGTCTATGGGGAAACACCCGCCAGTCTCTCGTATATTCCCTTGAAATATTTCCTTCTCTTCCGGAGGAATTCAATTGATGAGAACTCCTTGAACATATAGAGAAGTCCTTCCTGAAGCTGGTTGGGTGTCATATGCATAGGCTGGTAATTGACGTGGAGCCATGTGTATTTGTTCCAGTCGTGAGTGATAATGCGCCCCCGGTCTTTGAAACGGTAAAACGTATCGGTTCCCGGTATGGGACAAAGCACCGCAAAATCCACATCAAAAAGGTTGGTGTCGTGAATAAACCGGGCTGTCTCCCTGAACACATCGGGGTAATCATTGTCAAACCCGAATATGAAGAGCCCCATTACCCCCACGCCTTTTGACTGTATTCTCTCAATTGCCTCGGCATACTTATCGACCATCTTGTATTTCCACATATCGCCCATTCTCATGTTTTCTTTAATAACAGTCTCGAAGCCTATGAGAAGCTCAACGCAGTTGGACTCGCGGAGAAGATCCAGGAGTTCGTCATCCCACGCCACGGAGACGTCACAATAACACTCCCACCTTATTTTCAGGGGGATGAGGGCTTTCACAAGCTCCTTTGACCATTCCTTATCCACCAGCAGATTCTCGTCGCCAAATGTGATGAAGGGATACGGACGGGGATAATATTTCTTTATATCCTCGATCTCCCTTACGACCTGCTCCACTTTCTTTTTCCTGTATTTCGGGCCGTATATTACTTTCACCGAGCAATACTCACAATTACGGGGGCATCCCCTTGTGGCGAAGACCGGCAGTTTGTTGAAGCGGAGAATATTTCCTATGCAATCGAACCTGGGCGCAGGCAATTTCGTTAAATCCACATTACCCGACGAGACATAAAAAGATTTGAAATCGCCTTTCTGATAATCCTCGATAAACTGTGGAAATGTATCCTCTCCTTCCCCGATAAACACGGCGTCGGCATGCTCCTTCGCCTCCTCGGGAAGGGCGCTGGGGTGGTATCCGCCTATTACCACGGTTACACCTCTCTTGCGGAATCTGTCGGCAATTTCGTATGCCCGGAAGGCCTGGTTGTTGCAAGCGGACAGGGCGACAATGTCGAATGTCTCATCAAATATAACAGGCTCGGAGTCCCTTATATCAATATAATCCTCGTCGATATATCGAACCTCATGCTCATCGCCGACCATCGCCGCCACCTGGAGAAGTCCCAGGTTGGGAATGAATTCGATATCATCAATCATAAAACTTAAAACGGGGATCAATTTTTTATAGACTTCGTATAATACATTGTTTTGCTGGTTTCTTTCAGTACCCCTTGGGCTGATGAATGCGATCTTCAATTTTACTACTCCCTATCTGGTCTTAATTTGACTTGATAACAGTAACTTCGGTATGAATATGCCGGAAGCCAATAAAGTGGCTGACTTTTGCAAAATGGTTTTTAAATCTTACATTTGGGGTTGTCCAAAAACGCAGATGAAGTCGGGAGACCTCCCCATATATAGTGCCTGCCCAAAATTCAAACACAATTTGTTGGCGGGTTTAAAAACCCGCACTACGTCATGGGGGGTTTTTTAGTTATTTTCGGTTGTATTCCGGGGCGATTGCGTCCTGCGGCTCTCCGCTTTTCACCGGAGTTGTCGTCACAATGGGAAGATCGGGATACCTCTCCTTCATCTCCAATAACTTGTTTACACCCTCACCAAGGGCGACATCCACATCAAAAAGCACAAAATTCACATTTCCCTTGTCGATGATTTTATAAGCTTCTTCTGTTGTATCGGTAATAATGAGAGAGTAATCGTCCTGTTGTGCAAGGATATCTTTCACTTTTTCCTGTACTTCTTTATCCTTGTTGATAAATAAAACATTTTTAATCATATTGCTAGTCCTGTTCTTTTAGTTTGAGCTATTTCCGCTTAATTTTGTCATTGCGAGGAGCCTGCGACGAAGCAATCTCAATGATTTGAGTTTTGCAGACCTGAAGGTCTGAGCTACAGGTGTTTCGTGCTATTTGGCAGACCTGAAGGTCTGTGCTATAGTTGAGTCTCTGCGTCCTCTGCGATCTTTGCGGTGAATATTAACTTCTCTCGAAATATTAGCATAAAAAATATATATGGTCAATTTTCGATATTTCCGTTGACGGCGTCATCTGGTCTGAAGAAATCCAGAGTCGCTTTATAATACTTATTTATAAGGGGATCGCAATCCAGAATCTGATAGTACGGTCTCCAGTATGCAAAGCCCCTTTTCCTGTATTTGTTTTCGTCGTCAAGCTTCCACCATGCCGCGCCGTGCCCGTAAATCCACACATACCTCTTGCATAGCTTCACAGAAACTTCAAGCTGGTTTTCAAATCCCTTGTATGAATACCGCGCCGACTTGTCCTTGAATTTCTTCCCCAGGGGAGCCAAACCTATCGCAACCGAGCATTTGGCATTCCAGTAATCCGACTCCTTGCATAAATCGCTCATTACCTTATTTACAAGGTAATATCTCTTCTCCAGCAATCCTTTGTTTGTAACGTGATATGTTCTTTCGGTTCCCAGGACGATTCCCGATTCCAATCCGGCATCACACAATCCCCTGAAAAACGATCCCCACAGGTTATAAATCCTTTTGGTATCGCTGGTGCTTTCAGCAGGATAGCTATAGTAATAGTGACCCTCCGGAAAAATTATGAATTCACTTTCGGGAAACTCCTCTTTTATAACGGACATCAACTCTTTGCCTCTTTTATAGACAAGGTCATTTACATCGCTCTTTTTCATGCCCTCGTATCTCTCATTTTTCCAGTCCCATATTGAATTGTCTTTCCTGTAGTATGGCTCCGTGTCCAGAGCGATTCCTACAAAACCGGCCTCTCTTGCATATTTAACTGCGAACCGCATATGATCAAGTATTTCTTTCCACTGTTTTTCATTGGCCCAGTCAAGATCCCTGAAATGTGCCATTGATATTTTTACGAAATTCTTATCTATCCCATACTTCCGGCATTCATCATTCATCGCCTTTAGCTTCGGTGTTCTTGTCTCCATCTTCTCAGGTGAGATGTGCCAGTCATACACATAGGATATCATAAATCCACTGAACCCTGTCTTCGTACCCCAGAATTCCGCCGTATCTTTCAAATAATCAGGATGAATAAAACTGTAGAGGAGTAATTTTGGTTTTTGTTTGCTTTTGGAAGGAGTAGCAAGGGGTAACCGCTCCGGGCTTGACGGATTATTTTGCCCTGAGCTTATTTTCACCCTGTTATTCCCCAAATTAACCGAAGATGAATTGCAGGATATAAAAAGAGATGTGAATATGATAATAATTAATATTAGTATCTTTTTATTCATCTATCGCTTCCCGCTTTCCATTCTCTCAAACACCGCATAAGCAGGCATATCAAGAATTTCCTTTATATTCATTATCGATGATCCGCTTCCATCTGAGTTTTACTGCCGGAGTTTAACTGCCAAATCCTGTTATTTATTCGCCAAACTTCCCTGTCAATCCCCCTTGAAGTAGAAGGGTGACGAAGAACTATAAAGAAATTAAAGATATTATGATAAACATAGCATCACCTCTCAGCAAAGCAAGGGAAGTCGCTCCTCTCGCGAAGGCGGGAGCGGATGAGTTTTATTGTTGCGTCACCCCGAAGGATTGGCGGGACAATTACGGCATGGTTGAATCCATCAGCAGGCGTAACAACCCGTTTGCCCACCTTTCATCTTACGGAGAACTCGGCAGGGTGATTCGCAATTCCCATAAATACGGCGTGAAGGTTCATGCCGCCCTCAACGAAGTGTACAACAGGGATCAGATTGACTTTCTCATAAAACAGGTTGAGACTTTTTATGAAATGGGAGTGGATGCAATAATATTGGGTGACATCGCTTCACTCCTGGCGGTCAGGGAGTCAGGCATTCCTGTGAGAATATTTATGGGAACCGGCGGCACCATCTTCAATTCGCAAACGGTGGAGCTATACAGGGGGCTTGGTGTCAGGAGAATGATCCTGCCAAGACACCTTTCAATATCGGAAATAAAAGCAATAATATCGAAATCTACCCGTGAAGAAATGATGGAATTCGAAGTGTTTATATTCCGGGGTCTTTGCCCATACATAGACGGCTTCTGCAGGTTTCAGCATGGTGTAAATGAGACCCTTGGAAGGAAGCCGAGGGTTGACCTGGCGTGTGCATGCAAGTTCAGGATAAAGACAATTGTCGAGGGTGAAGCGCCCGACAGTGACAGGAGAAGAGAGATAAAGCGTCTCATGTCGCCGAGGCAGAGCCTCACCGGGTGCGGACTGTGCGGACTGTATGATCTTATAAAAATTGACGGGCTCACTTCATTAAAAATTGTAGGGCGTGAGTTCTCAAGCAATGAGAAGATAGAGGACCTGAAGCTTGTTAAGAAATGTATGGATTTACTGGTCGATACTCCCGAAATTTCCAGGGACGAATATTTTAAGTTTTGCAGGAAAGAGTTCCTGGAGTTCTTCGAGAAAGAATGCAGCTACAAGGATTGCTATTACCCGGAGTTGAGGCGGTATCAGGCAATCTGCGAGTGACGGAGAAACACTTTGTTATAAAAAAGGATTTCTACCCAAATAACCAGCATACTAGGTTGTGAAGGTCTATAAGTCAAAGAAATATTTCGATCATTTCCAGCATTATCCCCAAAAAATGCATTTGGAATCTTGTAAATTACCGTGTTGTAGCTTCTTACCGGGGAAAAGTCCATTTTTCACCGGTATAAAATTATATCGGAGAATGCCTGAAATTTGATGCGCTTAATTGGCAGTGAACCCTCGTATATAATAGATTCTCTGCGCCCTCCGCAATTTCTGCGGTGAATTTAAGAGCATTATCCAGCATTGTTATATCAGGAATGCCATAAACACAATCCGGAGGTTTCTCTCAATTGCACCTGGGAAGAAAAATAAAAAACAGGTATGTGATGGAAAAGCTCCTCTCCAGGAGTGGTTCCTCGTCCGTTTATGTGGTTAACGATCTTCAGGTTCCCGGAAAAAAGTATATTCTTAAAGAGATCATGGATACTGAGCATAATTCTACTGAGCGTAAGGTGGCGGAGTTTGTCTTTGAAAAAGAAATCGAAATACTCAAAAGATTGAAGTATGACAGGGTTGCAAGGGTATATGACGGATTTATGGAGTCGGGGAGATTCTATATTTTAAAAGATTATATTAACGGCACAAGTTTAGGGGATCTTATTAAGAACCGCAGCGTAAAACAACTATCGGAAGAGACACTTTCAGATTATTTTCGACAAGTAATATATACCGTTCAATATATAAATTCAATTGACAAAAACCGGAAGACTTTCAGAGATTTGCGGCCGGATAGCTTTGTCCTCGCTCCTGACGGCAAAGTCGTGATGGTCAATCATGGCATTGCACATCTATTCTGCTCACAGGAGAATTTGGAGGACAGATTCGCCGGTTTATTGCCCCCTGAATCCCTCAAGGAATTGAAATTCGACGAAAAATCCGATATTTATGCGGTCGGAGCGCTGTTTTATACTCTTGTTACCGGGGAAGAACCGGCCGGAGAAAAGGGTGAAACCATCTCCGCAGACAAATTGAATTCGAACATTTCAAAACCCCTGTCGAAGTTCCTCTCCGATTGCCTCTCGCTACAAGGTTGCATAATAAAGGATCTTGACGCTCTAAGAAAAAGAACATTTCAAGTATATAACCGGGTACTGGAGGACCGGGAGCAGATTGAGATAAAAAGACGAAGAAAGAAAATCGTTATTTCCGCCCTGTTCATCCTGGTATTGTTATCCCTCGCGTCTTATCTCCTGATAGTCATGGGATTGCTTTTTATGTGTGAGAAAAACTGCAAGAAAATCGGCAATGCACTTCAAGCCTACGCCGCCGATCACGGGGGAAGGCATCCCGATTCCCTGTCTGAATTGGTACCCCGGAATATAAAGAAAATTCCCGTATGTCCGGTGACAGGGAAGGATACATATTCAAAATCATACAGGGCATATAATTTTTATGGATTCAAATATTGCAGGTTTTATTGCTCCGGCCACAATCACTCGAATTGCAGGGTGCCGAAGAATTATCCACGTTATAATACATACGACGGGGTCCTGTCAAAGCCTCCGGCGGGGCCTTATGCTGCAAATCCCATTGAAAATCTCCTTGAAGCATACCGACTGGACAAAGGGGGTAAATATAAAGCGGCGTTGAGAAAATTTGCAAATCTCACGATGATTGATCAGAAGACACTCCGGCAAAAAGGTGGAATTGAAAAATATATTGTTTTTTGGAACATGGCGAGAATATACGAAAAGACAGGAAAAAGAAAAGACGCCCTTGAGAAATATAAGTCGGCCGCGAAGCTTCTTTTAAAAGAGAATGTCTATAGCTTCAACAAGAATGTTGTATTAATGCTCATTCACGATCTCAAGAGGCTTGGAAATACCCGATATGCTCTTCATTTTTACAATACACTCACTCACAAATATGTTATCGAGCGTTCATTGCCCGATACACAAGTGATAGCAGATATGGTGGATATTTACTGTGAGCTCGGAAGAAATACCGAGGCAATAAAGCTATTGAGGAAATATTACCCCAAAGCTCCGAATAATGAGAAAATATTTGTAAGCGCCGAGATATATCGGCTAAAGGGATTCAGGAAGAAGTCCGTCTCTTATTATCGAAGTTACCTGAGAAGGAAAGGTCAGAAGCCCATGCATGAAAGGGCGGTGAAGATGATAGAGAAAACGAGGGGATATTAGCATGTTTTTGTTTTTTTTGGCCATATGTTAATACTTTTTTAACAGTAATAATGATTCATGTAAGATATAATGACATAGAGTTTAAGAATTTTTCAAGACTGTTTTTATAGATATTGAGGAGGAAACAAAATGACAATCGGAAGACTTGATCAGGCTGCGATGGGCGCCGCGCCAAAAGTTACACCTAAAAAATCAGAGAAAAAAGAATCGGCTCCCGCACAGCTCAAAGACAGCATAAGTATTGGACAGAAAGAGGATCAAGAGCCTGCAGCACCTCAAAAAAAATGGACAATCATGCATTATTCAGCCGCCGACAATAACTTGACATCATACCTGGAAACAGATGTTAACGAGATGGAGAAAGTCGGCTCCACCCAAAATATGAACATTGTGGTGCAACTGGATAAAGGCAAAGACGATTGTAAGAGATATTACCTGAAACCCGACGGAAATATGGATGAAATCACTTCCCCCATAATCAAGGATCTTGGAAGCACGAATATGGCGGATCCCAAAGTAATGGGAAACTTTATCGGCGAAACGATGAAAAAATATCCCGCCGAGCATTATGCCCTAATTATATCTGACCACGGTTATGGTTGGAAGGGCGCCGTCGAGGATGAAAGTCACCACGGATGGATGACAACTCCTGACATCAGAAAAGGCATTGAACTGGGAGAAGAAGCTGCCGAAAAGAAAATCGACCTGATCGGATTTGACGCCTGCCTTATGGCTACAAGCGAAGTGGGATACGAACTGAAAGACACCGCAAGCTACCTTGTAGCATCAGAACAGACCGAGAGAGCGAACGGCTGGCCATACACACCTTTGCTCACTCCCAAACTTCTGAAAAATCTGGATAAGGCACTTAGCTCAAAGCTAAACATTTCACCCAAAGAGTTTGCAAAGAAAATTGTTGATGTCGCGGAAGGCGATCAGTACTATCTTCCCACAATGTCCGCCACAGACCTCTCGAAGATGAGAGACCTGGGCAAAGCGGCGGACAACTTTGCAAAAGCCATATTAAAAACCGAAACTCCCAACGATATGTTGAAATCAATCATAAGAGAGACCGAGGACTTCCAAGGCTTCAAAGATCAATACCATTTCGCCGAGCAGGTTGCAAACCATGAAGAGATTACCGACGAAAAGCTTAAAGAGTCCGCAAAGGGAATGATGGCCGCTATCAAATCAGCGGTTATAGCGGAACAACACGCCGAATATCATATCAACGCGCATGGTCTCACCGCAGAAATCCCGGACTATGGCGGTGTCGGAGAAGGATACGGTGCATTAAAATTCCGTGCCGACACAAAATGGGGCGAGGCAATTAACAAGATTCAGGACGCAGGAGAACCAAGACCATATCCCGAGCCCGATAAAAAGAAATGGACAATCCTCCATTATACTGCAGGCGACAACAACCTGGCATATTACCTTTTCTCGGATGTCAACGAGATGGAAGTTGTCGGCTCTAACGACGATATGAATCTTGTCGTGCAGTTTGACAGGGGAGGAAGCAATTGCAAGAGATATTACCTTGAGCAGGACGGCGATATGAGAGCGATCAACTCTCCGGTTCTCAAAGACATGGGCAGAACGAATATGGCAGATCCAAAGGTTATGGCCGATTTCATCAAGTTTGGCGTGAAGAACTATCCCGCAGACCACTACGCGCTGATTATCGGCGATCACGGTGAAGGATGGAAAGGCGCTGTCAGTGACGGTACTCACAGCGGATGGATGTCAACTCCAGATATTCAAAATGGACTTCAGATGGCACAGGATGAGACCGGGGTGAAAATGGACATCCTCGGATTTGACGCCTGCCTTATGGCTAACACTGAAGTGGGATACGAATTGAAAGACAACGCTAACTATATGGTGGCATCGGAGGAGGTCGAGGGAGGAAGTGGATGGCCTTACACACCGCTTCTTACATCCGAGACACTTAAGAATGTGCAAAGAGCCCTTCGCCAAAGGATAAACCTCTCCCCCGAGGATTTTGCAAAGAAGATGATCACAAATGCCGAGGGAGATCAGTATTCAATTCCCACACTGTCGGCGACGGATCTCACAAAGATGGAAAGTTTTGCAAAAGTGGCGGATACATTTGCAAAGGCAATAATCAATACCGAGACCCCCAACGACACATTGAATTCACTCGCCTGCAAGACCGAGGACTTCTATGGACTCAAAGACCACTATCACTTCGCCGAGTTGGTCTCGAAAAGTGATGACATAAGCGACGAAAAGTTGAAAGATGCCGCTAAGGGTATGATGGCGGCGATCAAGGATGCTGTCATAAAAGAACAGCATTCTTCAAAGTATCCCAACGCCCATGGCCTCACAGCGGAAATCCCCACATATGGCGAAGTTGGTAACGGATATACCGACCTGAAATTCGCCAGGGATACAAAGTGGGATGAAGCTATGAATAAAATAAACCAATAACCGATTAAATCCGGTGAATAATAAATAAATACTTCCTCAATAAGTAACGGCCTTCCGATAATGGGGGGCTGTTTATTTATATTTCGGAAGTTACACATATTGTCGGCTTTTAGCATCA
Organism: Vulcanimicrobiota bacterium; assembly: GCA_021107945.1. Classification (GTDB taxonomy): domain Bacteria; phylum Vulcanimicrobiota; class JAJTBE01; order JAJTBE01; family JAJTBE01; genus JAIORV01. The sequence continues at coordinate 12,632 of JAIORV010000024.1, forward strand.
AAATTTGGCCGCATGTTAACAATTTATTAATGGTAATAAAGATTCATGTAGGATATAATGGCATGGAGTTTAAGATCCTTTTAAAACTTTTTTTATAGATATTGAGGAGGAAACAAAATGACAATCAGAAGACTTGATCAGGCTGCGATGGGCGCCGCGCCAAAAGTTACACCTAAAAAATCAGAGAAAAAGGAATCGGCCCCCGCACAGATCAAAGACAGTATAAGTATTGGACAGAAAGAGGACCAAGAGCCTGCAGCACCTCCAAAAAAATGGACAATCATGCATTATTCAGCCGCTGACAATAACTTGACATCATACCTTGAATATGATGTTAACGAGATGGAGAAAGTCGGCTCCACAGAGAATATGAACATTGTGGTACAACTGGATAAAGGCGAAGATAATTGCAAGAGATATTACCTGGAACCCGATGGAAATATGAATGAAATCACTTCCCCCATGATCAAGGATCTCGGAAGCACGAATATGGCAGATCCCAAGGTGATGGGAAGTTTTATTGCGGAGACAATGGAAAAATATCCCGCCGAACATTATGCCTTAATTATATCTGACCACGGTTATGCCTGGAAGGGCGCGGTCGAGGATGAAAGTCACCATGGATGGATGACAACTCCGGATATCAGGAAAGGCATTGAACTTGGAGTAGAAGCTTCAGGAAAGAAAATTGACCTGGTCGGATTTGATGCCTGCCTCATGGCTACAAGCGAAGTCGGATACGAGATGAAAGACACCGCAAGCTACCTTGTAGCATCAGAGCAGACCGAGGGAGCGAGCGGCTGGCCATATACACCTCTCCTCACTCCAAAGCTCCTGAAAAACCTGAACAGAGCGCTTAGCTCAAAGTTAAATATTTCACCCAAAGAGTTTGCAAAGAAAATTGTTGATACCGCAGAAGGTGATCAGTACAATCTTCCCACAATGACCGCGGCAGACCTCTCGAAAATGGATGACCTGGGCAAAGCGGCAGATAACTTTGCAAAAGAGATAATAAAAACCGATACTCCCAACGATATGTTGAAAACAATTATAAGTAATACCGAGAGCTTCTACGGCTTCAAAGATCAATACCATTTCGCCGAGCAGGTTGCAAACCATGAAGAGATTACCGACGAGAAGCTCAAGGATGCCGCAAAGGGAATGATGGCCGCTATCAAATCGTCGGTTATTGCGGAACAACACTCCTCCAGTTATCCCGATGCGCATGGTCTGACCGCAGAAATCCCGAGCTACGGTGGTGTTGGAAGAGGATACGGTGCATTAAAATTCCGTGCCGAAACACAATGGGCCGAGGCAATGAACAAGATTCAGGGCGCAGGAGAGCCAAGACCTTATCCCGAGCCCGATAAAAAGAAATGGACAATCCTCCATTATACGGCGGGCGACAACAACCTGGTATCTTACCTTAACTCCGATGTCAACGAAATGGAAGTTGTCGGCTCCAACGATGATATGAACCTTGTCGTGCAGTTTGACAAGGGCAGAAGCTATTGCCATAGATATTACCTTGAGCAGGACGGCGATATGAGAGTGATAAACTCCCCGGTTCTCAAGGATATGGGCAGCACGAATATGGCGGATCCAAAGGTTATGGCCGATTTCATCAAGTTTGGCGTGAAGAATTACCCCGCAGACCACTATGCACTGATTATCGGCGACCACGGCGGAGGATGGGTAGGCGCAGTCAGTGATGATTCTCACGACGGATGGATGTCAACTCCCGATATTCAAAAGGGACTTCAAATGGCACAGGATGAGACCGGAACAAAAATGGACATCCTCGGATTCGACGCCTGCCTTATGGCTACCAGTGAAGTGGGATACGAATTGAAAGACAACGTCAACTACATGGTGGCATCAGAACAGACCGAAGGAGGAAGTGGATGGCCTTACACACCGCTTCTTACATCAGAGACGTTGAAAAGCGTGCAAAGAGCCCTTCGCCAGAAAATAAACCTCTCCCCCGAGGATTTCGCAAAGAAGATGATTACAAATGCCGCGGGAGATCAGTATTCAATTCCCACACTGTCAGCGACGGATCTCACAAAGATGGATAGTTTTGCAAAAGTGGTAGATAAATTTGCAGAGGCGATAATCAATACCGAGACGCCAAACAGCACATTGAAATCACTGGCCAGCAAGACCGAGAGCTTCTATGGACTCAAAGATCACTATCACTTCTCCGAGTTAGTCTCCAAGAGCGATGATATAAGTGATGTGAATCTTAAAGAGGCCGCCAAGGGTATGATGGCAGCGATCAAGGAAGCTGTCATAGAAGAACAACATTCTTCAAAGTATCCCAATGCCCACGGTCTCACAGCGGAAATCCCATCATACGGCGGAGTTGACAGTGGATATACCGACCTGAAATTCGCCAAGGATACAAAATGGGATGAAGCTATGAATAAAATGAGCAAATAACAGACTATTAAGACCTCCAACTATAGGAGAGTCTTCCAGTCTCGATATTCGAGGCAAGAAGCTACTCTTACAGATGGATAATGATAATACAAAACCTCCTCAACAAAAACAGCCTTCCGATAACGGGGGGCTGTTTTATTGAAGACCCGTTGTTACTGTTTAGCTCCTATGTTTTTTTACCACAGAGGGCACAGATGTAATTCGGAGAATTCTCTGTGCCTGCGCTGAACCCCGGCCTTCGCCAGGGTAGGCTTGTTTCAGGGTTTGAAAATTCTTCTCACAAGAGAGAGCTGAATAAATACGGCATTTACAATCAATGAGTCAGCATGATTTTACCGATTTGTTTACATCTAATTAACAAAATGGAATATTCCATGTGATATAATTATAGATAGTATGATCTCCATAATATTATTAACTCCTCAAGGACGAAAGCAGGAAACAAATAAAAGCAATGCCTGAGACCATTGGAAGCATAACAAGTAACGCAGGTCAATTTCATTACAAGGGAGTCAAAAAAGAAACTCCCGGCAGTCTTCCCGTTCCCGAAGACAGAGTTGAGCTAAAAGAAGACCTGACTATCATCGAAAAAAGTATGAAGGGATGGGAGTTTATTGCTGACAGGGTTTATAAAACAGGTGTTGTTCAGGGTCATCTCAAGGCAAAAAAGAAAGTGGCCTCTGCCATAAAATATCCATTCAGGGGAATCATGAAAAAAATCAATGAATGGGCGGATGATGATGATGACATAAAGGAGATCAGGGCGGAAAGCAAGGAAAACCTGGAGAGATTCTCCGGTAAAATGAATAAAATTCCAGCAAAAAAATATACGAATAAGGTTACCGGGAAAAAGATCTCTAAATTCGATGATGATTCTTTCTGGGAAAAGCACCCGATACTTCATTCATTTTATCTTGGCTACAAGGGCATCAAGAAAGTGCCCAAATTACTGCTGAAAATTCCCCGAATGCTTTTCAGGATTATGCTTCCCGCCGCTTACAGTGAAACAAGCAATAGTAAAGTGATCGGGCGGGATTTCTTGCGAGGATTCGCCTCGAAGCTCCAGGAAAACTCTCTCATCAATAAGGGATATCGGCATTATTCCAACTTTATGAAAATGCCCGGCGTTTCGCTTGCAATGTCTATAATAGGCCCGGTATTCGGAGTTTCCCGGATGCTCAGTGGGATAGCCGAATACCAGAAAGGTGTTAAAAACAATAACCAATACCAGATGCTGGACGGCAAGGTTGATATTATGACGGGAGCGTTGGCAGCAATAAAACCCCTAGCACTCCTGGCTATTGTAACTGAAGGAATGCATATATTCCTGAATTATCGGATTAAGAAAAAGGGAATGGATCCCTCAAGAGCAAATGCGATTATGTCCAGTGTCTTTGCCGCAGCCACAGCTCCAATTGGACTGACCGCTTATGCCCTGCTGGCGCCTGGAAAAGAAAACCGGTAAAATAATTAATCAAACCCAAAAAAGAAGGGGGATAACGTCATGAACCAATCAAAATCCCGCGATTTTCAAAAAGGAAGCATACTATCTATCTCGGAAAAAATGCTTAAAAAGAACCGTCAGCCTCTTACATACCGGGAGCTCTTTGATGTGGCCATAGAAAAAGGCTACCAGAACAAAGAAGTACTTGAAAAACCCGCAGTATTCGGTCAGAGAGTAAAAGAAGACATAAAAAGAAGACAAGGAGAATCTATCTTTCAGATTGTAGGATTCCGACAGGTAGGACTGAAAGAATGGGGACTTCCCGATTTTGACCTGGAAGAATATAAGAGGAATATTCAGGAAGAAGCCAGGAAGAATAAAAAGGTATCAGTAATCGCCGCTACTATTGAAGCGCTGAAAAAAACAGGGAGACCCATGAGAGTCAAGGAAATCTTTGAATATGTAATAAACCATGATAAGGTCAAATTTAAATCAAAAACACCGTTCAAGACTGTAAACAGCAATATAACCCATGAAATCAATCGAAAAGGAAAAAATTCAAGGTTTGTCAGAATCTCAAGAGGATTAATCGATCTCAAGAAACGGTATTAAGGCAACTATTCACCGCGGAGGACGCGGAGGATTCAGGGGGGTTGATAGACCAACGGTCGTGTTTTCAATTGTAAACAATGTACCTCGTTTACACCTAAAGATGTATATAAAGATTTGAATCTTGGCAGTGGAGGTTTTTAAACCTCCATGAGATTAACCCCCGGATTTATCCGGGGGGAACAAAGGCAACCCACCACCGTTACTGCATTAGCCGCTTTAGCGGCTTCCCGATAAGGAAAGAATGAAAACGGATGACGGATAGATTTTTCACCCCCAGTCTTGGTCTTATCTTTTTTTTACCGCAAAGACCGCAAAGACCACAGGGGATTCAGGGGGTTGATAGACCAACGATCGTGTTTCTGATTGTAAACAATGTACCTCGTTTACACCTCATGTTTTTTATGCTCCCCATAATAAAATAATATTATCCGGATAGTCGGCTTTGCGGGAATCTTTGCGCTCTTTGCTTCTTTGCGGTTTATCAAGAAAATCACAAATAATTAAATTATTTCGGAGAATGCCTGAAAATTGATGCGATTAATTAACAGTGAACCCTTGATATAATAAGTTCTCTGCGACCTCCGCGATCTCTGCGGTAATTTAAAAAGCATTATCCGGGAGTTTGAGTCAATCTTGCGAGCCGAAAAGATTTTCAAGGTATTGATACATTTGAGGATCTTCCTGGAATAGCTTTTCACGCCCGGAACTCCGGAAGAACGCTTCCACGCATTCGGCGAAGTATTCCTGGGGGTTTGTCCCCGCGTAATCCGATACCAGGCCTTCTCTTTCTTTTTTGAACAGGTTCCACAACTGGACTGACAGCGGCAGTCTTCTACCATGCCTTTCCGAGAACGTATGGTCGAATGCATGGGCAAATTCATGCCTTGCAGTTGAGCGGGGTCTGCCGATATTCTCCTCCCCTATCACAATAAGTCTGCGGGAATTATCATACAATCCTCTCACCATATCCCAGGGTCTTCCGTCAAATGTTCTCTCCCCCGGAGCAACAACGGACATCCCCTTTATACGTATCTGGGTGAGACTCATATTTCTTGGAAGAATAATAATATTTACACCGAATTGCTTTACCGTCTGGATAATATTTTCACCCATCACATCCAGCTCCTTGATGAGAACCCGCTTTGTTTTCTCATCTTCGCTGAAGGCAATCATGCGATCGAGCAATTCTCTTTCTCTTGTCCATCCCATTCCCCTGGGCGCTCCCTCTCTCTTTTTTCCTCCAAGTTGAAAAAGGAACTGGTTTGGCACGGCAGGGCGATGCTGTTTCTTCTTTTTCTTTCTCTTCGTGGGATCGCCCTCATCCTCTTCTTCGTCATCGCCATATACAAGATCTCTCAACTCTTTGAATGAGTATATGAGATCCTTTACTCTCTTGTTTTTCAGGAAATTTGCCACTTCTTTTGAATTCCTGCCGTATTTTTTCAGCATGCGCATTAACTCCTGCGCCTCCGCCGACAGGGCGACAACATCCTGGGTTAACAGCAAAGCGTTGGCGACGGAATCATCTACCTGCCTGAAAACATTGGGCTTTACCGAACGGGGAGTCTCGCGTCGGGTGACTTTCAGATATTTGGAATCATATATCCCGAAATTCGGGCCATGTATTTCCATGGACACGTGGCATACATCCTTTATTAATTCTAACCCTATTATATATTATATTAATAGTAAAAACAATAATTACTGTTACAATAAAGAACTAAAACAAAACAGGGGATCATTACCCCCTGTTACATGATTGAAAACTATCAATTAAATTACAATGCTATTTTAAATTACAATGCTATTTCTGCTCCTGTATCTTGTGGAACAACTTCAACTCTTTAAGATCGGAAATCGTCGAGCCTTCACCATGGTTGGAATATGTGCTCAGTGATCCCAGTTGTATTCCTACGGGGAATGGAATTGAAATCCCGATTTCACGCTTCTTTTTCTCCTGGAAATACACAGGCTTTTCCTCGGCTAAACGGGCGAGCGATTCAAATGCATTTATCTCGGTTCCCTTGCTGTTTGCCTTCAAACCACTGAAAATACCGATGGCGGCTCCAACAGCGATACCTGCGGCCAGCCCTACGGGACCGCCTATTGAACCTATTGCAATTGCCGGAATTGTAAATATCGATGTAACAGCGGCTCCTATACCGGCGCCGATTAAGCCTTTCTTAGCCGTTCCTTTAGCTATTTTCCAGGCTTTGCTAAGTTTTCCCTCATTCTTATACATCTTCCAGGGATATTGGCTGGCCATTGTTCCCTTGGTAAAGAAGGCCAATTCTCTGGCCGCCGTCCGCATCTCATTTCCCTCGGCTTCCTCTATTTCTACATCGGGATTGTATAGCTGGTATAAAAATTTCAACTCACCCTTGTTTTTTATCTCGACAGGGACGCCGAATTTTACTTCCATCCCACCTGATTTCATATCAAACTTACCCTTGGCTTCCTGTCCGGTTATATCCTTCCCCTTTAATTGCGGGGGATTAAAGCCAAGTCCTATAACACGCTTGGGCTGAAATACGATGGGGTCCCCTTTTTCAAGTCTCTTTAAAGCTTCGAATTCACCGATCTGCTTCATCTTGCCCAGGAATCCCTTTTTGGGTGTATGAAGGGCCCACGGGAACCCCTGTGCTTCCATCTTCTGGGTAAAGTAACCAAGCATCTTGGCGGCATCATCCTGAGAGACATTCTGATACTCGGGAAGATTCGTATTGATCTCAACCGATGAATATTTCCTTCCCGGAATAAATTCATCCAGTGCTGTTTGAACGCCATCCTTGACTCCATTATACCCATCCGAGAGGATTGACTGGCTTGATATGGAACCCATAGTCTGATTGGGTGCGCCGATTTTATCCATCTGATACACCTCTTTATTACAAATAAAAATAATTCTTTTCCTACATTATGATTTTACCACTCAAGACCGACAAAGTTAATAGTATTCATGTTAATAAAATGTAAACATGTATATAACTAGTTAGTAAGGCCATAGCAATCTACTACGGCCTTACCTTACTCTATCATTACAGGAAGAACCTTGTATTAATCATCCGACCATAAACTCGGCAAATTTCATGCTATCTTTTACTCCGTCAACGAAGCCCTTTGCTCCTTCACTGACTGCTGAAACGGTAGTTGCGACTCCACCGGCAGTTGCAGCGCCGGCGGCAATCCCCATAAGTATCCCGGGAGTTTTTGCCGCTCCAACTATATAACTACTGAAGACTGTTGCATCTTTTGCAAAATTCCCCAAAGTGGGCTCCATATGTCCGGACTTGTCTCTGGCTCCTATAGCTTTCTCGGCAAACCCTATTCCCCTATTGATAGATCCTATAACAGCACAAGCCGGTCCCATAACCACCGCGGAAGCCGCCGTTGCTATACCTGCGGCAATCCCCGCAACTCTTCCCAATTTATCGGATACTTTCTCATCAACCTTGTTTGCAAGCTCTCCGGAAAACTTGCATCCCTCAACAAAGCCTTCAACTGCGCCCTTTCCTGTTTCAATCAGTCCGCCGGCCATTCCCGGAGCCACTACCGCTCCCAATAACATCCCGGGAACTCCCAGAGACATTCCAAGAATCGCTCCTCCGATGGGGGCTGCTAATCCAATTGTAACCCATTCCAGTTTTGAACCCGTGCTATCCGGTAGCCGGTCGTCTTCAAATCCGGCGCCTTTGAGACCTGATTTAACCGCTCCGTTAAGACCTCGCGACACAGCTTTAAGAGGTGCCACAATAACAGCCGTTGCCGCTCCAAGGGTGTATTTTGCAGCTTTATTTAAACCACTTTTAATGTCAACCATGTCCTTGATTTCGTTGGATTGGTCTTTCTCAGTCTTCCTGGTTATCGGTGATGTGTTGGACATCTCCCTTTGCTGTGTGTTTATACTTGATGCGCTTATACCTGTCATTTTAAATTTCCTCCTCATTGATGTTTGATTTGTTTCTCTTTATGATACAAGAATACATTAATCCAATGTCGCATGTAAGTTCCAAACATGTTCCAAAAGAGAAAACCTGTGGGAACATACTAATTGCAAGGAGTTACGCATTCCAAAAAATAAAATTATAGCGGTGAATAGTAAAGAATATGGAAAAGGAGGAAATAAGAAAAATTGAAGAAAGAGAACGAAAGTTACCGCCGGGCAACCGGATGCCCAAAATTGAAACACAATTTGTTGGCGGGTTTAAAAACCCGCGCTACGTTATGGGGACTTTTTTGTTGGCGGGTTTGAAAACCCGCGCTACGTTATGGAGTGAATAGGTTCTGAAATGAAGGAGGAAATATGATAAAGGCGGTTATTTTCGATCTTTTTGATACTCTTATTTATATTGACTGGAACAACTATAATAAATTCCGGGGAGAACTTGCCGATTTTATTGGCGCACCCGTTGATGAGATAGGCTTTATATGGAGAAAATATCGCACTAAAAGATGTACGGGAGAAATTGAGACTTTGAGTGAAATGATAGAAATTCTACTGGATGAGCTTGATAAAAAAATAGATAAAGACAAGCTTGATCAGATAATTGCTCTGGAAGAAAAGACATTGAAAGACTCGATCAGGTTTTATCCCGATGTGGAGGTTATGCTGGAGAAATTAAAAGCAAACGGATATGAATTGGGTCTTTTGAGCAATGCTTCCCACAATGTAGGGAATGTAATGGAAATGTTATCCTGGAGAGATTATTTTGATCATGTAATTCTGTCATATAAAGTGGGTATGGTAAAGCCCGATCCGCGGATCTATATTTTGATGCTTGGAAGGATGGATTATATAGCTGACGAATGTCTCTTCGTCGGTGACGGCGGTTCCATGGAATTGGACGGAGCGAAAAAAGTGGGAATGATTACCGTAAAGGCGGCGCAAGCCAACCAGGACGCTACGGAAACACGCTCCAAGAATGCCGATTACATAGTGGAATCAATACAGGAAATACCCGAGTTGGTTGAGAGAATTAACAGGGAGCGACAATTATGAAGAGATTTGACGAAAAAACAGTAAAAAACCTTCTGGATCAATTGGGGGGAAAAGACAAATTTACAATGGAGCATAGCCTGCGGGTTTCAAAACTTGCCGGAGATTTTGCCCGTCACCTGGGTTGGAAAAAAGAAAATATCGCAAAATTGAAAATCGCCGCAATGTTACATGACCTGGGAAAGCTCGATATTCCCGATGAGATTTTTTGTAAAATTCGAAAAGCTTCGACATTGACAGATGAGGACAAGAAGACAATAAGACAACATACCGGACACTTCGGAATACTTGAAGAATATGAAAATATTCCAAAGTCGGTTAAAGACACGCTGAAATATCACCATGAAAAACATGACGGCACAGGTTATCACGAGGGTCTCAGGGGTGATGAAATTCCGGAGGGAGTCAAGATTGTTGCTATTGCGGATTATTACGACACTGTGATTGTACAAAGACCCAACAAAGTACCCGTTGGCATGGTTCCATTAAGTAAAGATGAGGCCATCAGGATTATGATTGAAAACACCGCATCCAGATTTGACCCAAAGCTGATGACAAGATTCCTGGAGTTAATACTGGGAAAAACGAGTAAAGAAGAAAAAGAACCGGCAAAAAACGAAGATGATTTAATGTCGGCAGGAAGCTGCGGTGACTAAATACAAATAGAAAGGCGATGCCAGGTTGAAACGGATTAAGGTAAAAGACGCCATGGGTAAAAAACTTGCTCATGATATAACAAAAATCATACCGGGAAAATTCAAAGACGCGGTATTCAAACACGGTCAGACGATCGGGGAAGAAGATGTCGATGAGCTTCTTAACCTTGGCGAGGATGAGGTCTTTATTCTCGAAGGTAATGAAGAAGATATTCACGAGGATGATGCCGGCTTAATCATTGCCCAAAAAGCCTCCGGAGACGGACTCAAAGCTGTCAATAAAAATGAGGCATGGATTGATGTCGTCGCCGTTGAACCCGGTATGTTTAAAGTGGAAAAAAATGTATTAAACATGCTTAATATGATAGATGAGGTTATATTTGCAACTCTCCCGTCTTATGTTATGGTTGAAAAGAATAGAACTGTGGCAAAAGTAAAGATTCGCCCACTGTATATCAGCAAGGAAAAGCTTGGCTCAATCCTTCAAGTCACTAAAAAACACGGGAAGGCAATTCATATCCAAAAGATAAATAATTTAAAGATCGGCTTGATTATTGCCTCTACAGAGGTTTTCAATGGCAGGATTAAAGATGGCTTCCATGATCTTATAAAAAGTAAAATGGATGAATATGGTCTTGAGGTTGATGAAAAAATCATATTACCCGACAATGCAGAAAAAATATCGGATGAAATTATCAATTTTAAAAATAACGGGATGGATCTGATATTGGTTACCGGGGGGATGTCGGTGGATCCATGCGATACAACTCCCGAGGGAATTGAGAAATCGGGAGCAAAGACAGTTTCATACGGCATGCCGTTCTCGCCGGGGGCGATGTTAATGCTTGCATACCTTGACTCCACGCCGGTAATAGGGATTCCATCGGGTGTGCTTTTCAGAAAAAGATCGTCTTTCGATGTAATATTGCCACATATTCTGATTGGAGAAAAGCTAAATAAAGAGGACATAAGAAGCCTGGGAGAGGGCGGCCTTTGCTGGAATTGCAGAGAATGCCACTTTCCGGTTTGCACATTTGGAAAACAGGAAGGTAGGAGGGACGTCCCCGTCCCGATAAAATGAAATGCTGAAAAGAATTCGAATCTACTTACAGAAATTATCCAAAGAAAACAACCTGATCAATGAAACGGTATTTGTCAAAGCTCCCCTGGAGATAGCCGAGGCTATCGGTAATCCTGACAGGTATGATTACCCGCTTTACAAGGGAAAGGAATTCCTCGTGGAAGCAAATGTAAGGGGTGTTTACGGCCAGGCATTTACACGCATCCCCCACAGTTATGAGGGGAAAATAAGTGATATCCTGGATATGGATCATACATTCGAGGAAAACACGGCAATCTTAATATCCACATTAAATGCCGTTATGAGATACCTGGGCATGGTGGCCAACACCCGTCACTGCAAGGATAAAGAGCCGGGCTTGTGTGCAAAAGACCTTATCCCATATTTAAGGGAGAACTACCCTTCAGCGAAAAAAATCGGTCTCCTGGGACTTCAGCCCGCCTTCCTGGATTCCCTGAGCAATGCTTATGGAAGCGAAAACGTTATCTGCTCCGACCTCGGATATGAAACCGTGGGAAGTGAAAAATCGGGAGTATGTATTCTTGACGGAAGCGAGGATAATAAAAAACTTATGGAAGAAAGCGATTTGATCTTCGCCACCGGAACCATATTTGTCAATAACACAGCGGATGAAATAGTAAGGCAGGCGAAGATAAAACCTGTTGTGATATTCGGCGTAACGGCGGCGGGGGCGGCGGAAATGACGGGATTACCAAGATATTGTCCATATTCAAGTTAATCCGATTACAACCATTCACCGCCCTCCGCAATCCGGCCTCCGACCTCTGTGGTTAAAAATAATCGTCAGTAAATAAACATGGTATTTTATCATAAAAAAAGGGTATTTTTATAATTGCAAGAATAATACCTTCATATAAATATACGTAACTTCGTTCAATAGCTACCTGACTGGATTTAATTACTTAGGGGTGAGATCATGAAAAGAACAGGAAGGAAGTTATTTTTCTTTCTCTCAATAATTACAGGAATCATACTGCTTTTATGCATTTCTTCCAACGCCCATGCCAACGATGGAGACGGAGCAAACCCGCCGTCCGTATCTCAGCATGACAACAGGAAAAATGATGACGGTAGTATTCAGCATGAAATAGATCGTCAGGACATAAATAAAGTTACACCTTCCGGCAATGAAAGCAAAGACACGGAAGAAAATGAATCTGATTCAACTCCCTGGGAGTTGACAAAGAAAAAACAAAATGCCGACGGGGAGCAATCCGGAGGAAAGCTTCCGCCGATTGAGCCTGTAAAGAAGAAAGAGTCCCCGGCTCTAAAAAGTCCCGGTGATGAGGTTAAAATCGAGAAGACCGAAGGAATTCTCAAGGGATACTCCATTCAATTTAGCGATGAGATTTTTTCCTTTAAAGATAATCCCCCCGCATATCTGGACGGCAAAATTTTCATTTGTGCCGGCGATCCTGATTTCAAAAAACTGATGGACAAAATGGGGCTTACATACTCATGGCTCTCATATTCAGGCAAGTTATTCATTTACAGCCGCCGGGGATCCATCAACTGGAAGACCGACACAAAAAAAGCTACGGTGGGAGAAAGGGAGATCAACCTACCCTCCGCTTCCCATCAGAATTTCGGGAAAGATTATATACCCATGGATTCTCTTGCCAACCTGCTGAATCTCCATATTTATGAGGTGGGTAATAAATTCGAGATAAGACCCGAAATATCCATTTCTTCAGAATTTTCATCGAAAAAAAAGACCCTTAACCTGATAATGCATGCCGTCTCGGAAATAAAATACAAGGCCAGATACCAGGCAAATCCACCGGCAATTCGCTTTATAATTCCCAGGACATCTTACCGGAGACCTACAGACAAATTTTTCGTGGAAGGCGTCCAGGTCAGGATAAACGGCAAGGTCGATCCCGATAATCTCTACGTGACAATGGAATTCCCTCCTCACTGGAAGGGAGAGATAATCAAGGACAGTTATACGAATGAAATCCTGGTGAAAATGAAGACAAACGTCGTCTATCCATACGGCGCAAAAGACGAGACTCTAAAGGAAGTCGAGATAACCCAGGTCGGAGACCAGGTCTATACTCTTTTCAAGACAACGTCGGTTGTGCAGTATCATTGGTCCTACGACAGGGATGAGGGAGTGCTGTATGTGGATCTTCCACTGTGCAAGCCTTCGTCTTCCCTTGATGTCAAAGGCTTCAAATCGAAGTTAATAAGGAAAATGGATGTAACTGTTCTACAGCCCGAGGGATTAAATATCACAAGAATAAGGCTCGATTTGAAACCGGGCGCGTCTTTCATGATAGGCCCTCCGGAAGATCAAAAAAACTACAGCTTCGCCCTGCTGATAGGCCCTCATAGTAAAATCCCGGATCCTTCGCCGGAGATGGGCGGTTCTGCGATATTGATGCTGGCCGGAGACGGGAACAGGGTAATAGTGATTGATCCCGGTCATGGCGGTTCCGATCCCGGGGCATGCAGTCATGGGATGAAGGAAAAAGACCTGACCCTTGATATTGCCAAAAAGCTTGCAAGAGAGCTTACCCGGTTGGGTTGGAAAGTATATCTGACCCGTCATACCGATACCGATGTCACATATCCCGGTTCTCCCGACAGGGACGAGTTGCAGGCAAGAGTCGATGTCGCAAACAAACACAATGCGGCGGTATTTATCAGCATCCATTGCAACGCCTCGCTTAATTCTTCGGTACGGGGCAGCTCATATCACTGGTATAAACGGGAGGATTGTAAGTTCGCGAAAGCTCTCGAAGGGTCGCTGGGGCCCAGTATCGGCACAATTGACAAGGGAGCACGCAAGGATCAATTCTATGTTCTGAATCATTCGAAAGTCCCGGCGGTATTGATAGAAGCGGCATTTATGACAAACAGTCATGATGCAAAAATACTTGCCAATCCCGGACGTAGAAAAAAGATTGCCACGAGATTGGCAAGATCAATATCCAGATATGTAAACTATCTGAACCTTGCAAGAAAAGAACGCCCCATGGAAAGAGCCGAGGAATAAAAAAATTGCCATTCACTGCAGAGTTTGCTTAAGGCGAGTTCAAAATGATCGGGTGGGCGGTTGAATAGTTGCAATATATAATTTATATACAATCGTAAAGGAATTCTTACAGGCATTACGAATTAATATTCACTTGAGTTTGGACTATTTGATTGTAAATAATTACGCTTGGAGGGTACATTATGGCAGGAGATAAAAATCCAAAAAAGATATTGCTTGTGGAAGACGAGGAGAGAATTCGCAAGGTTATCAACATAATTATTCGCGGGGACGACATTGTAATTGATGAAGCTGAAGACGGAGCGGAAGCTCTGAAAAAAATTGCAAAGAATGATTACGATCTTGTTATTCTTGATCTGATGATTCCCGAGATAGACGGATTCGGTGTACTGGAACATATAAGAAACACCGAGAGGACCGAGGATCTCCCGGTAATAATTGTTTCCGCACGCTCCGAGGACAGAGATATCCTCAAGGGACTAAAAGGTGGGGCAAACTATTATATTCCCAAACCCTTTGAACCTCAGGAATTGATTAGCAGCCTGGAGTTAATCCTCAGAATAAGATATTAATAATCTATATTGACACGATACCTGTGATAAATCAATGAATCCTTCCAGGATTGTCATTTTAATAACATCATTACTGGCGATTGGAATATACCTGACAAAAGTTTATTCCATCGCCTTTTATGTTTCTGTACCTCTGATTATCTTATCATTTATTCTTTGTATGTATTTTTACTATGAAAAGAAAAATGCCATCGGTTATGCCTTTCTCGGCCTTGCAATATTTTCCCTGGGATGTATTTTGACTCATAATAGGGAAGTTAATATTTTAGAGAAACAAATTCATGTCAAAAATAATGAAATCGTTTTCATACAAGGAATGGTAATGGACCCACCGGAGATACTCGACAATAAGATAAAAATGAAAATCAGAGTTCTGCGGATGGATAAAGACAGGGCGATAGAAAAGCGAAAAGTAACAATCAATGCGATTCTATTCAGGTCATATATTGAAACGGTTGACAACCTACAACCGGGATATGTAATAGAATTCAGCGGTCGTCTGAGAAAACCTCAACCGCCAACAAACCCCGGAGAGTTTGATTCTCAATGGTACATGCATATTAACGGTATATCTGGTACGATAACACCCCGGGGCAGCATCAGCATAGTAAGGATCGGGAAAATAAGCCCGGTATGGAACTTGGTTTATAAAATTAGATCCAATTTAAAATCACTGATATATAAGTCCCTCCCATACCCTGACTCCACTGTTCTTGCGGGCATACTGCTGGGCAGGCGAAAAGAACTTCCCCTTTCAACTGAAAAGATTTTCAGGGATACAGGTACTCTTCACATTCTTGCAGCTTCAGGACTCCATGTGTCAATATTGATTGCCTCGCTGATTCTCTTCTTCAGGTTGATAGGATTTAAATCCAGATTTTCATCTTTACTTGTGATACCACTCGTCTTGCTTTATGCTCTCCTGGCAGGCGTATCGCCGTCAATAGTCAGGGCGTCGATAATGGGAACTATTTTTCTTATCGCCACTTGCATCGGGAAAGATTATCATTATCTGAACTCGCTTTTTATCTCCGCGTTAATAATGCTCGTTATCAATCCCTACAACCTCTTCCTCCCGGGATTTCAATTAAGCTTTACAATTGTTCTTGGAGTCTTGATGTTTTATAAGCCTATAATAAGCTTGTTCACTGACAGAGAGAAAATCAGAAAGTATTTAAAAAAACATACAACCGATTCAATATCTGTAATTCTATCCGCTTCCTATCGCTTTTGCATATCAATCCTTGTAATATCAATAATCGTCCAGATAACAGTAATCCCCATATCTGCTTTTTATTTTAATAGAATATCCCTTGTAAATATTCTGTCCAACTTTATCGTGGTGCCGCTTTCTTCCATTCTTATACCGGTGGGATTTATAGGCGGGCTTGCTGCAATGCTCCACGCCGGAATCGGAGAATTAATCATCTCCATCCTGTATCTGCCCTTGCATTTCTCCATTCAGGCACTTTCTTTTCTTGGGAACTTCTCATTCTCCACAATCTCAATCCCATCTCCATCCCCGATTTTCTTTATTTTCTATTACTCCCTGCTCTTGTTGTATGGAATCAAATACAAACCCATAAAAAAATACAGGCTATTATCTACAAGCCTGTTAATCGCAAGTCTGTCCGTTCTGGCAATTTTGAGCACCCTTGAATTGGCGCATACAAACAAAGCTATTGTTTTTGATACCGAGAAAATCGGTGTAGTGCTTATGCAAAGAAAGAGAGAATGTTTTCTTTTCATCTATGGGCAAAAAGAAGGATGGAAAACTGCTAACAGTGAGTTATCATACAAGGTGCTTCCATATCTGAAAAAGAAAGGACTATCGGAAATCACCGCCCTTGTTATCACCGGCGAGGGAAATATGGAGCAATTTGATCCCGGTGAATTAATCGATGAAATCCCCGTCAGAAAAATTTTTGTATATCCGCAAATTCTCTCTTCAAAATCAAGAGAGCAGATGGCAAATATTCAAGAAAAAAGTACGCTGACAATTTACGAAGTTACCGATGACTATGATATTAAAATAATGGACATAAACATGAAAATTTACGGACCCGAACAAAATTCACCATACATTTTAAAATATCAATGCCGGGAAGGTGATTTGCAGATCGTCAACTCGATAAATGAGGAATATAAAATCAGACAAAACATAAATTATTCACCGGGTAAACATATAATTATTTATATATACAAGCCTGAAGTAGCCCAATCACCCGGGACCAAAACTATTAAAAACGAAAAAGATTATATAAAAGCGGCTCTTTTCCATGATAAAATATCAAGTGATCAAAAGAAATACCGGGAGACAGGGGAAATGAGTTTGTTAAAAGGAAATAATAAATACCTGATTCCGCAGGAGCGGGGCGCAATCATATTTAATTTAATGAAAAACAAATGAAAACGACATTAAATAGAGGAAATCACGCCTGAATCAAGAAAAAAGTCAAAAATTATAACACAAGGAGTACTGATAATGATTTCTGTTGGTGTAGTTGGAGCCGGATACTGGGGTCCTAATATTGTAAGAAACTTTTGGGAAATAAATGATACCAGGGTTTTAATGTGTTGTGATGTTCGCCCTGAAAGGCTCGAATTCATCAAGAAGAGATATCCTTCAATAGAAGTTACGACTAATTATGAGGATATGCTCAAGAACGGCAGGATCGACGCCATAAGCATAGCGACACATGCCCAATCACATTACGAATTGGCAAAGAAGGCATTGAAAAGCGGGAAACATTTATTAATTGAAAAGCCTATAACGCTTTGCAGCGATGAAGCTCTTGAATTGATTGACCTGAGTGAAAAGTATAACCGGGTAATTATGGTGGGTCACATTCTCGAATACTCCGGTCCCGTGGAAACAATAAAAGGATTGATTGAAACCGGCGATCTGGGACAAATCTTTTACCTGGATTCCGTCAGAGTAAACCTACAGCCTTTCCGTGAAGACGTCAATGTATTATGGGACCTGGGTCCCCACGATGTCTCCCTGGCAATGTTCTTGCTTGATCAGGATCCCATCAGCACCTCGGTAATCGGGGAATCCTACATAAGCGATTTCCAGGAGAATATAGCCTTTGGCGTGCTTCGCTTTCCCAATAAGATATTGAGCCACTTTCATCTCTCATGGCTTGCGCCAATGAAAATGCGGCAGACAATAGTCGTGGGAAGCAAAAAAATGGTGGTTTTTGACGATGTGGATCAAATAGCCAAATTGAAAATTTACGACAAGGGTGTTGACCTTACGCCTGATCCGTCGGGACTCACAGAAAGACAGATGATTCTCAGGAAAGGCAATATGCATTGTCCCAAGGTTGACACAAGAGAGCCTTTGATGAGGGAAGTACATCATTTCATCGATTGCATCAAGAACAACAAAACACCCAGAAGCGACGGGATAAAGGGATGGAAAGTCGTCAAGATTATTGAAGCAATGCAGGAATCAATGAGAAGCGGCGGCAAGGAAGTTGCAATAGACCTCAGAATTTAGGGTGGTATAAAGCCATCATGTACTTCGGTGATTTCGGATAAATAAAAAATCTGATTGTGCAATTTTTGGACAATTATGCATAATTACCCAAATTCGAGCCATACTATGACCTGATTAATGCACGATAAATCAAATCCAATTTTTCAGACCAAATAAAGGAAGATTTGAAAAATGTCAAAAGAAAGCTTTTTTTCAGAGATAATCACAAATCTACCAGAAGCAGATATCCCTATCAAAGGGGTACATTCACATCTTTTTCAAGGCGAAAATCAGCAGTTCATTTTTATGAGTTTTGAAAAGGATGTAGAAGTTCCTGAACATTCTCACGAAGCACAATGGGGAGTCATTCTATATGGCGAAATCGAATTAACCATAGACGACAAGAAATGTACTTTTACAAAGGGAGATACATACTTTATTCCTAAAGGTGTCAAGCACAGTGCAAAAATCAGAAAAGGTTATAAGGATTTGACGTTGTTTAACCAAAAGGATAGATACAAAATAAAATAGGAAGTTCAGTATAAAAGCATTAAAACATCTTTACTTCGCTGTCGGCTTTGAATATGAAAATTGCTTTTACAAGACCTTTTTTTGTTGTTACTACGCCCATCCCTGAGTTCCATATGTATTGTTTGCTATCATCGGGAGTTGTGGTTTCGCTGTTGGGTTGCCCAAGCTCTTCGGTCAGGAATTTTAAATACCTGCCAACTTTTATCCCCGACATTGTATAATATCTTGCGCTCATTACGCCTATGCTGATGATTTTGCCCTCCGCTCCGACAATAAACGCTATTTTATATCTGAAGTATGTAATAGTAATAAAACCCTCGCCCTTTGACACATCACCGGGTCTTCCGAGTTTTTTCAAAACCTCGTCATATTTCATGCCAAGTTTTATAGGTCCAACGCCATCTCCTATTTTTATCACCCAGTTTGCATGCGCATAACCCGATAGGGCAAGAATAATAATTACAGTTGCCAATACTACATGAACTTTTTTCATTATTTTCTATCCTTCTCGTATTGCAAATCCTTTTCTATAACATTTGAGCTTTCCCTGTAAAATCTATTCATATCTTTCCTGAATTTTACAAGCGCATCGACATTTGTATAAAACATGTGCCCACCGTTATAGTAGCCAAACTTTATGTTTTTTATCCGTGTCGTGTCGATTTTTAGCTGATTTACTGTGTAAATCGATGAAAAATAAGGGGTGCAAAGATCATAATATCCGCAGGCGACAAATACCTTGAGATAGCTGTTGTTATTCATTGCCCGGGAAAGCCTTTTTGATTCGTCGAGACTTCCCACCTGCGGTGATATGCCTGATTTGTAATTCCAACTCCTTCCGGCCTTTCCTGAAAAAAGATTATATGGCAGATCATTTACGAACTTCAAGCTGTTTCTTATATAATCGTTTACCGCTGTGGAGAAGGGACCTCCCAGGAAAAAAGTGGGGTCATGCTCCGGCCAGAATGTGTCCTCGGGAACCGGATCCACGCCCTTTAATCTGCCGTCGTAATATCCCAGTATCCGTTTTTCTCCCTTTAGGAGCTCTTTTCTGAAGCGGTGTGGTTTTACTCGCAGGTTGGAATTCAGAACAAACGATTTTGAAAGCCCGGTGTATCTGGCGATTCTCTCCGCCGCTTTTTCCCTCTCGTTTTGTGGGAGTGAATTCCCTTTCGCCATGATGGGGAGGTACTCGTTTATCGCCCAGTTCTCCACCTCTGTGAGGGTTGTTTTCAGGTCTTTCTGAAGCTCGGGCGGAAGTCTGTGATGGTAAAATGCCGTTGAGGCAAATGAAGGCAGGTGAAGAGCATATGCAATGTCGCTTCCGCCGCTTCCGGTTATGAATGCGCTATAATTCAGAGCCTGAGACACCATTATGATGCCGTTCAGGTGCATTCCCATTCTTCCCTGGAGATAATCGGCAAGCCCGGCCGCTCTTATCGCGCCATAGCTCTCGCCGGCTATGTACTTGGGTGAGCGCCATCTTTTGAATATCGAAACATATAACCTGATGAACTCGCCGACGGATTTAACATCTTCCATCACTCCGAAGTACTCCTTCAGATCCTTTTTATCGGCAGCCCTGCTGTATCCTGTGTCAACGGGGTCGATGAAAACAAGATCGGTGAATGCAAGCCATGTGTAATCGTTATCGATAAATTTATACGGAGGCGGCGGCAATTCGCCTTTATCGGTAAGTTTCACCCTCTTGGGTCCCAGTGCGCCGAAGTGAAGCCATATTGATGAAGATCCCGGTCCCCCGTTGAATGCAAAAGTTACCGGTCTATTTGCCGGGTCTTTCACGCCGTCCTTGATATAGCTGATGAAGAATATCTTTGCCTTTACTTTCTCCTTTTCATCGCGAATTGGCATATAGCCGGTTATTGCCGTGAATTTCAACGGTTTTTCATCTATCATTATTACATGATGAGAAATTGAGATTTCTTTTTGCGAAAATCCCTTCAATTTCAGTTCTTTTTTTATGAATGAATTATTGTTTCTTTGCCCATCCTGCGCCGGATATGCCTTTGCGGGTACAAAAAAAACAGTTATGATAAATACAGATATGATCAAAAGCTTGAAGTTTCTCATTGTAAGCATGTTTTCACTCTACCTTTCAAACAAAATTTCGATATTGTTTCTTTCACTCCTTCCACGCGAAAGGTGGGAGACGGGAGACGGGAGACGGGAGACGAGAAGTGGGAAGTGGGAGATAGGAATGAGGAAGATGGAATGAGGATAATGAATCCATTGCAAGTCAAACCAGACTTCTCCCAATTCCCCATTCAAAATAAATCATTCATAATTCTGTAGGAGGGATGTCTCATCCCGATTCTCATTCCAATTCTTCTCTTTATTCATCTTCAATTCCCCACTCTAACCCCCAATTTACAATCACAAATTCTTTTCTTTAAAAAACCAGAATTCCCAATCTTCAGGTCTTTCCACCAATCCTTTTCTTACCGGGTTCTCGTGGCAATATTTTATAATCTCTTCGAGATTTTCATAACTCCTGATATTGTGATCGTAATATTGTTCCTGCCAGACGGAACCCTTGCGATTCATAATCTTATTTATCTTATGAGCTGTAAACCTTTTGAAATCCTGCATAACCTTCGGCAGATTCTGCCCCTCCATCAACTGGAAAACCACATGAATGTGGTCGGGCATTACAATAGAGCAGATCGCCTTTATTCTGCCCTCTTCCTCGAGATGGGAAAGAGAATTGAAAAGAATCCTGCATATTCCCGAATTTGCGAGAATTGGACATCGTTTATATGTAGTTGTGGTTATAAAATAACAGGAGCGGTTGAGGGAATATCTCCCTTTTCTAAGGTGATATTTTCCCCGTTTCGGGAATGTGTGGGTTTTATATTTTTCCTCTGGTTTATTATCCATAAAATCACCTGGTTGATACGATTCTATTATCAGAATTAAGGTAAATTGGTATGTTAAAGCATTTTTATCGGGATGAGACATCCCTCCTACAGTCCTTATGATAGCTGGGTTTCAGCAATTACTGGATCCTTTGCCCGGCGTCCGTTCTCCGTGATCCGGTGTCCGTTACCGTCCCCATATTTTTATTTCTTTATAATTTCCAGATGCAATATATTTCCCATCGGGGGAGAAGGCGACGGATAAAACATAATTAAGATACCCTTCCAGTGTTATTATACATTTTTTATCGGGATGGGACATTCCTCCTACAGATCTGGCCTGCGTTTTCTGTTCTCCGTGTCCTTCGTGTCTTCGTGGTGAATATAAATAGGTTCAGGGTTCCGTTTATCGGGGTTAGGAAACCCCTCCTACAGCTTAAAGTTTCTTCCTCAAAAGAATCTCAATTGTTCTCTCGTTTTCTTAGCCTGACTCCTCCGATAATAATCCAGCCGTCTTTTTCCTCTATTTTACCTGCTTTTCCGCTCTTCTCTCCCTGCATTGCCTCCGCTGTATCCTTTCTTCTCAACGCAATGACCGAGCCGTCTTCCAGGCCGGCATATATGATTTTCCTGTCGGAAGAGAATGCAAGCGGGGATTTTATATCTTTATCAAGTTCCATCTTCCACAGGGGGAGTCCGTCGGGAGAAACACAGTATAAACTTTTGTCGCCCACGGCATATATATTGCCCATATCATTCTCTACGGGGTGCCTCATTCCGAATCCTTCAGGATCAAATTTCCAGCGAATACTATGCTTTTTTGTGTCTATGCAGTATAAGCTTCCGTCCTGATTTCCGGCGATAACATCTCCCTGTGATGTATATAGAAGCCTGGAGTCGATTGACCAGTTTGTCTCCACATTCCACTCCTCGTTGCCTGTTTTTGTGTCATAGCAATATACTTTGCCCTGCGATGATCCCCCATACAATTTTCCGTCCGCTCCGAGTATCGGCGTTTCCCATATATTCTCGTTTCCTTCAAAATTTTTCTCCCAGCGGACATTTCCATCTTTATCAAGCGAATGAATTCCGCCATTTACATCGGCGAAATACAGGTTTCCTTCATCATCAAGCAGAGGCGCCGTGGGAGTTCCATCACATTGATACTCCCACTTTTTATCGCCTTTGGGAGTGAGAGCGTACATTTTCCCATCAACGGAAGCAGTATATACATTCCCGTCGCCATCAACAACGGGGCTGTCGGTTATTGCCCCGTCTGTGGAGAAATTCCACATCTTCTTGCCATCGGGTGAATATGCGTAAACCCGGTTGTCGGCGGATGAAACAAGGATATTCCCCTTCGCGCTCTTTGCAGGACCCGAATATATATCACCGCCGAGGTTTTTCTTCCATAACATTTTCCCATCCCTGTCAATATGGTAAAAATTGTAATCTCCGCTTCCGAAGTATATAGAGCCGTCTTCATCAATAAGTGGTTTTCCACCAACCTCCCTGTTTGGCTCATCAAATGTCCATATTTTTTCGGGTGCGAAATTCGTCTGAAAAAGGAAATCCGCTGTTCTCGTCTCAGGTTCCTTTACCTGCGCTTCAACTTCTTCCCGCCCCCCAGGAGATGATGCAACATTTTTCATGTCCGGTGTAAGTGGTGTATTTTTCGTGTCCACAGGTTTCCAGCGATCAATAATCTCGGATTTTTCAGTCGTGAGATTTGCCGATTTCTTGTTTCCGGCAACACCGGATATAGATGTGTGAGCTCTGTTTATTTCCATTTCTTACCTCCGGATAGAAAATTGTTTTGTTATATCTGTATTATTCTGACCAGTCTAAAGGAACATGTTATCATATTGTTGCAAGAAAGAAAAGCTATATTTCAACAACCGGGATTCCTACTCCACCACTTTCTCCCATCCGATTTTTGAAAGATGCCGGTAGATGACACCTGCGGCGGCGGCGGATATTACAATAAAGATTACCCCGGGAACATATCTGCCGAAAATAATATTCCCCGTACCGAATAGGATTGATATCACCAGGATGCAGCCTGCAATCCAGTCAATAAAGAGATATGCGTATCCGGTGTCGCTTTTTACATCGGGGAGTTTGTCGGATATAGGCTTCCATAGTATGCCTCCGGGATGTACTTTTCTATAAAAGGAAAATAATTTTTTCTCATCGGTTGGAGGGGTGAGAAAAGTAACTGTGACCCATATTATTGTTGACCATCCCACCAGGTAGAACAATGAAACTGGAAACGGCACTATGTTCTTTATGAATGGGAACAGTAGAAACGGGGCAATCATCGCCGATATTTCCGACCATGCGTTAATCCTCCACCAGAACCAGCGTAAAATAAGAACAAGTCCGATTCCCGCGCTGCATTGCAGAATGAACTTCCAAGCTCCGCTTATCTGCGTCATGCTTGCTGTAACAAACAGTGAGACGATCATGAGGATGATAGTAAATATCCTTGATGCTAGAATATAATGTTTTTCTCCAGCGTCTTTTCTTATAAACCTGCGGTAAAAATCGTTGAGGAAGTATGAAGTCCCCCAGTTAAGTTGTGTCGAGATGGTTGACATGTATGCCGCCAGAAATGCCGCAACGAGCATTCCCATTAGTCCCGGCGGAAGGCATCGTTTCATTACCATGATGAAGCCATTCCCTCTTAGAGCGGGTGGCAGGTTTGGATACAGCACCAGCGAGACAAGCGCTACAATTATCCACGGCCATGGTCTCAAGCAATATTGAGCGATGTTAAAAAACAGTGTTGCAAAGAGTGAATGTTTCTCGTTTTTTGCCGACATCATTCTCTGTGCAATATATCCACCGCCTCCGGGTTCGGCTCCCGGGTACCAGGACGCCCACCACTGAATCCCTATATACGCAATGAAAGAGGAGAGTGTCAATTGCATTATGCCCGATACCGATTGCCCCGAACTTCCTATAGAGGGCGTAAACCTGAAGATCCATTCGGGCAGTTTCGCTTTCAAGCCTGCAATTCCACCTATCTCGGGCATTTTGACTGCTATCACTGCAAGTATAATTGTCCCGGTCATTGCTATGATAAACTGGAATGAATCGGTGACTGCAACACCCCAGAGGCCGGAAAGGGATGAATAGGTTGCCACAACGACAAGAATCACGCCGACCCATAATAGATGAGCGTCAAATGTAAACATCCATAAACTCGCTTGCTTGAGTCCAAAAAAAGTAAGGTCCGGAAAAAGAACACGGAGTATCTTGACCATCGCGAGGTTTACCCATCCTATGACGATAACATTCATGAATATGCCCAGATATAGTGCTCTGAAACCCCTCAAAAAAGCCGCCGGTTTTCCTGAGTAACGCATCTCTGCAAACTCAACGTCCGTCATAATTCCCGCTCTTCGCCATAGCCTGGAAAAGAAAAACACCGTGAGCATGCCGCCGAATAACATGTTCCACCAGAGCCAGTTTCCGGCAATACCGTTCTTGGCTACAAGCTCCGTTATAGCAAGGGGAGTATCCGCCGCAAATGTTGTCGCGACCATTGTCAATCCTGCAATCCACCAGGGAAGACTTCTCCCGGACAGGAAAAACTCTTTTGTGTTGCTTCCCGCTTTTTTTGCATAATACAATGCGATTGATGTGCTGATAATAAAATATACAAGTATAATCAGCCAGTCAATAGCAGCAAGACTCATAATATCAACTCCGCATCCTTCCTGATGTTTTATGGCAGTTCCAGGTGATTGAATTCCGGTAAGTTTAATGGTTCTTTGTTAGAAGATATTTTACCTTTATAAAAACATGGCTAAAAACTGGACAAATTCACTTGAAGAATGTAATATATAGGGTAGGTATATATTTTCTACAAGCAGGAGGCAGAATATGAGTTCTGAAATTGGGAAAATTTTCACACCAGATCAACATAACATTCTTCCACAATCGGTTCACACCCAGGGGGCCGAAAAAACACTTTCCCCCGCTGTTAAGGAATTAGAAAAAGACGGGGAACTAAAAGAAACAAAAAAAGAAAATGTTATTACCGATCATCTGGAGCTTGGCGGTAAAACGCCGGGTGCTGATGAGACAGGTGAGATTTTGATATCCAAAATAAATAAGCACGCCCCATCATGCGAATTTAGAACGGGATATGACAACAGTTTTATCGGTCCCGATTTTAAGGTACCGCTTCCTGAGGTTACAGGCCCTGCAAAAGATAAGGTGCTTCCAGTATCTATATATGGAGAAAAAGTCAGGAATTACACCCATTTTTCGGTTGTAATGAATAAGGATAGGAAGCTTGCATTTTTTACAGCGCATAATGTTGACGGCAAAACTCTTCAGTCCGGAATCAAAAGAATAGGTTGGAAAATAGATGATACAATTGGTGATGAAAACCAGTTAGGGAACGAGATTTATAAAAATAATGACCTCGACAGAGGTCACATGGTACGCCGCATTGCAGTGGCATGGGGAGAAAGGGGCGAAGCCAAGCGCGCAAGTGACGACTCATTTTATTATCCAAACGCAGCACCACAGCATGCCAGGTTGAACCAGAAAACATGGCTTTCCCTCGAGAACTGGCTTCTTGAGAATGCAGATCAAAATGACAATAAACTCTGTGTTTTCACCGGTCCGGTTTTCAGGGAAAATGACAAGGTTTACAGAGGAGAGAAAATCCCCGCCGATTTCTGGAAAATAATAATCCTTAAAAGAAAGACAGATGGAAAACTGGCGGCCGCCGGGTTCATGATGAGCCAGAAAAAACTTCTGGAAGGCATTGGCAATAAAAAACATGAACTAGACAAAGAAGACGTTGAGACTCCTCAAATCGCTCCATACCAGGTATCCCTTAGCACAATAGAAGAATTGACAAGCCTGGATTTTGGCGAACTGAAGGAAGTTGACGCATATTCACTCTACCGCTCCCAAAAACCCAAGATTTACCGTTCTTCCGCACAAGGACCGTTGATGCAGGAAGATATTCAGGAAATCCCGCATAATTCGATTCATTCAAAAGAGGATATAATTATCTGATGACGGAGGTCGGAGGACAGAGGTCGGATCCCGTCTTCCACTTCTCACTTCCTTTTCCCGCTTCCTTCTTCTCGTTTCCCATTTCCATCTACCACAGAGATCACAGAGAGATAGCCATTTTTATTTACTTCTCCTCTGCGAACTCCGCGATCTCTGCGGTGTGAAACCACTTAATCGGCAGTTTCAGTCCGGAGTATGCAGATCGGATTGAGAAGGCCGTTTTCCATATCCTGTTTATAGTCTAACTGTGAGGGAGTTGTTCCATGGAACCAGAAAAGGAAAAGAAAGAGGTCATAAAAGGCCTGTTTCGCTACTATTTAATGTATTTCGGAGTACTTGTCATTCTTATAATAGTAGGAATGCTACTTAGACCGGAGACACGTGGCCTGCCTACTCATGTCAGGATTATTCCCCTTGTATTATTTCCCATTTTGGCGTGCTTCCTATATCTGGTTGCGAGAATTAGTTTTTCCCCTCTGAAAGAAAAACTTATGGAGGGTAATGAAAAGGAGTTGTCGGAATATCTTTTCTCTATGCCCCGCAGAGTTGCCCTTTCTCTTCTGTTGCCCTTGTTGTTAATTCCGGTGTTAGCGATGAAGGTACCGGCGGGTCGAACAGCTTATTTCCTGATGGAGTATTCTTATACAATAGGACTGGTCTTTCCGGTGCTGGGGTATTTCCTGATGTCACATTTTGTTGGTAAAGTATGTGAGGCGGCTTCAAATATTCCGGGTTTCAAAGGCATATATGTAAAAAAAATGAAAAGCTCCATGATAATTGTCTTTCTTCTCTTTCTGATAATCTTCCTGGGAATCCTTGAGACATCGGCGACACTAATAATGAGAGTGAAAATTCATGGAGTGGAGCCGGGGCAAATATCAGATATTCTGTTAAGGGACACGGGATTGATGGTTCTTAAAGGACTTATTTTTTTAGGCATTATTGTATTTCTCTTTCTGAATTACCTTTCTCGACCTGTAAAATTAATAATAGAGGGAATGGAGAGGGTAAAGGATTTTGATTATTCTCAAAGGGTTCCGATATTGATGGATAATGAACTGGGGTATCTCAGCTCACATTTCAACTATATGCAGAAAATGCTGGAGAAAGGGGAGAAAATCAAGCGCCTTTTCAGTAAATATGTTTCCACGGAAGTCCTGGGGGAAATTTTGAAATATCAGGACTCGCTTGACTTATATGGAAAAGATGTGGAAGTTTCCATTCTCTTTATTGATATAAGTAATTTTACTACTCACTGTGAAAAGCTTCCTCCCCATCAGATAATCAAAGCTCTGAACAAATTCTACAAGGAGATGGAGACCGTCATTTTTGATAATCGGGGCACAATAAAGCAATTTGCCGGAGATGAAATAATGGTCATATTCGGCGCACCCAGGCAGGAA
This sequence comes from Vulcanimicrobiota bacterium, assembly GCA_021107945.1. Classification (GTDB taxonomy): domain Bacteria; phylum Vulcanimicrobiota; class JAJTBE01; order JAJTBE01; family JAJTBE01; genus JAIORV01. The sequence continues at coordinate 40,794 of JAIORV010000024.1, forward strand.
ACAGAGCACGCCGCTCTTGCCGTGAAAACAGCGGTGGAAATGATAGGAAGGCTGGATGAATTGAAGTCGCAGGCACAAGCTGATACCCTGGGCTTTTTTGACGCCAAAATTGGAATCCACTCGGGCAAGGTGGTTGTGGGAAATATTGGAACCGAGAACAGGGCGGAATATACAGTGATTGGCGATGTTGTAAATATCGCTTCCCGTTTGGAGGGATTAAATAAGAATCTTAACACAAGGATCCTCATAAGCGAAGAGACATACAGGGAATCTGCTCTTCAATCAGAAAAAGGGGAGACCATTTACCGGGATATGGGTCTTCAGAGTATGAAGGGACGCACGGGAGGCATTCGTGTCTTTAGCCTGGAACGGGAAAGCAAATTCTCGCCGGACGAAAGAATTCCCGGCAAGACTGATGAAGTATAACCTTTAGAAATCGTAATTATTCACCGCAGAGTTTGCAGAGGACACCGAAACAAGTTCGGAATGACGTTTGCGTAAGTCCTTATATAATATTTACTGAAAAAAGCTTGTTCATATAAATATAATATTATCAAGGATATTTGATAAATACCGTAAAATATATATAATCATTCAATCCCTTCTTTCCTCTTCGGAGTATGGATTTGAAGTATGAAGGCGGGATTGAGCGGTGAGGAAAAACACCGATAATTCAAAACCAATCCAGATTTTCAATGGGGGAATTTTTTTGTTTGCAAAAGTTTCCAGCGCCGCCATAATGGGGATTGACGCTTATCCTCTCGATATAGAAGTCGATGTTTCAGGATCCGTTCCCAGGTTTGTAATCGTGGGATTGCCGGACACCTCGGTCACTGAAGCGAAGGAGAGGGTAAGAACCGCCCTTTATAACTCAAAGCTCAAGTTTCCTCAGCGAAGAATAATTGTGAATATGGCTCCAGCGGACATACGAAAAGAGGGAGCGTCTTTCGATCTTCCCATAGCGATGGGTATTCTTGCTGCCACCGATCAGATAGAAGCTGAGAAATTGATGGAATTCCTTGTCGTTGGCGAGCTTGCCCTTGACGGGAATATCAGAAGGATAAACGGAGTTCTCCCTGTCGTATCGATGATGAAAAACCTGGGGTATAACAAGATCCTTTTGCCGAAGGAAAACGCGGAAGAAGCTTCGCTTGTATCAGGAATTGATATTTACCCGACTGGCAGTCTCAGGGAATCTGTCAACATTTTGAGGGCGGAGGAGTTATTCAGTCCATATAAGCCTTCCGATGACGGAAAATTTCAGCCCGATTATCCTGTGGATTTCTCCGAGGTAAAGGGACAGGAAGCCGCCAAACGCGCTCTTGAAGTATCGGCGGCGGGTGGTCACAACATACTGATGATCGGTCCCCCGGGCTCCGGCAAGACAATGCTTGCAAAGAGAATGCCCACGATTCTTCCGCCTATGACAAGAGGGGAAGCTCTGGAAGTTACAAGGATATATTCGATATCGGGACTCCTGCCCATAGATCGCGCTCTCATCCTGGAAAGACCGTTTCGTTCACCTCATCATTCCGCCTCAAAGGCGGGACTTGTCGGCGGAGGGGCGATTCCCAAACCCGGCGAGGTATCCCTTGCCCACAGGGGAGTTCTTTTCCTTGACGAGATGCCTGAATTCGAAAGGAATGCACTGGAAGTTTTACGCCAGCCGATGGAGGACGGACTCGTTACAATATCACGGGCACAGATTTCACTTACATTTCCCGCACAGTTCATGCTGGTGGGATCAATGAATCCATGTCCTTGCGGCTTCGCTACTGATCCCGTTAAGGAATGCACTTGCTCGCAATGGCAGAAGCAAAGATACCTTACGAAACTGTCAGGTCCCCTGCTTGACAGGATAGACATACATATTGAAGTACCAAGGCTCAAGTTTGATGAGCTTAGCAGATATCGGCCGGGAGAGTCTTCCGATGAGATAAGAAAGAGAGTTACATCCGCAAGGCAGATACAAAAGGAAAGATTCAGGGATTTGAAGATATTTGCAAACGCCGATATGACGGCAAAGCATATAAAGAAATACTGCAAGCTTCCCGAAGATGCAAAAACCTTGCTGAAAGTGGCAAATGAGCAGTTAGGCCTTTCAGCGAGGGCTTATGATCGTATCCATAAGCTTGCCCGAACCATCGCCGATCTTGCCGGGATTGAAGAGATCGCCACAGAGCATATAGCCGAGGCTGTTCAGTATCGAAGCCTGGACAGGGGCGGTGGATTGGGATAGAGGATGACGGATGCCGGAGGACGAAGAAGAGGGTATCGAAAAACCTCAAAATCCCGTTATTTTACTTTTTTCTCGTTTTCCACTTCCATCTTTCCACTATCACAGAGGACACAGAGGGAAATAAGAAGTAGGAGGCTTCAATTCCATTTTCCAACTTCTAATTTCTAACATCTATTTTGGAGATATCACTATTTTTTTTTAGTTCGCCTATGCGAACTTAGCGATGAATAATAACGAATCCGGAAAGTCAGGTTATACAGTGGAATTAAACGAACAGATATCAAAAAACAATTATTATTCCTTTTTATGGCATGCTGTTTTTCTTGCCCTTGCAGTAAATTTCATGGATGTGAACACAATTATTCCAGCTATGATGGTTGATGCGGGCGGAAACTCGCTTCAGGTTGGCATACTAACAGCGATTATGTTAGGCGGAGGAAGATTTGCTCAACTATTTTTTGCTCCTTTCCTGAATAATCAATCTTCAAAAAAAGGTTACTTATTAGGAGGAATTAACACTCGTGTTTTCTCTCTTGCTGGAATGGCTCTGTTATTTTATTTTTCATCTCATATCAATAATACATTTATCATTTGGTCAATTTTTATTTTAATTTCCCTGTTTTCATTAAGCGGTGCCTTTGCAAACATCAATTATGTTGATATTTTGGGGAAATCCGTATTAGAGAAAAAGAGGAAAGCTTTCTTTTCCATCAAACATGTTATTTCCAATATCTTTGTTTTTCTATCTGCCTTTCTTGCGAGGAAAATTCTGACAGATTATGGTTATCCCATAAATTATGCCAAATTATTTTTCATTGCCGCTGTATTTTTAGGAATAGGGTCGCTGGGATTCTGGAGAATCAAGGAAATTCATGCAACCAATTTCAAGATCAACGGTCTTATAAGTTTCGCAAGTAAAATTAGTCAAGATATTCGCAGTAATAATAAATTGAGAAATTATTTATTATTAGTAAATACTCAGGGAATCAGCATGATTTTGATGCCCTTTTTAGTCCTTTATGCCAAGAAAATTTTTTCTGCAGGGAATCATGATATTGGCAACTTTTTACTTCTAAAAGTAATCGGTGGCGTTCTGATAGGTAGTGTACTTTTTTATTATTCCAAAAAAATTAAATACCAATATATGTTATACGTTACCTCAACCCTTGCTATCCTGATTCCTCTGTTTATCTTGATGATGCCGGGATCTACGCTTTTTCCCTACATATTTTTTGTAGGGGGCATCCTTTTTACCATTTATAATATTTCAATCAGTGGAGTTTTATTGGAAGTTACTACTAATGAAAATAGAGCATTATATACCGGATTTTCTGGAGCGGGAAGCATCCTCCCTGCCATATTTCCAATTTTAGGTGGCTGGATAATCAGTAGATTCGGGTTTACTCCATTTTTTATAATATTCATATTTATTATTTTTTTATCATTCTATTTTATCTATAAGATTGATTGTAAAAAATGAAATCAAAAACGAAAAAACTATATCCTGAGTCCGGCGTTGAATTAAACCCTTTTATGGCAAAAAATTATGATAATATAATGAACATTGCCTCATTGGGTTTATATCACGGTTTTATTCACAAGGCAATAAAGGCGATGGATATTAAGCCTGGAGATAAAATTCTCGATTTAGGTTGCGGCACCGGCCTTAATGCTTGTATCATGAAAAAATATCTGAGTGATAACGGAAAAATAATCGGCATGGATGTATCGTCGATTATGGAAAAACAATTCAATAAAAGATGTGCCAAAAATCAGAATATCGAATTTATACGCCAAAGAATTGACCTGCCTTTCTCACTATCAGAGAAATTTAATAAAATATTTATCAGCTTTGTGATACACGGTTTCCCGCATGAAATTCGTCAAACGATTCTGAAAAACATTTCCACTCATTTAAAACCAGGAGGCGCACTTTTCATACTCGATTTTGCTGAATTTGACATGAATGAGATGCCTCCTCTATACCGCTTTTTTTTCAAGAAAATTGAATGCAAATATGCCTTTGATTTTATCAAGCGAGATTGGAAGCAAATACTGACAAATTATAATTTTTCCGACTTTGATGAATTATTCTTCTTTAAAAATTATGTAAGATTATTAAAAGCCAGGGAAAACTAATTGAAAACAAACAGGCGGAAAATCTCGTTACTATTCAGATCCCACCACCATGTCATCCTGAGCAGGAAACGATCTTTGCCTTTCCTGGATAAACCCTGTCAAGAACGGATCTTGCATACTTTCGAAGTCTTTCAAAGCGAAGGATCTCTACTCCGGGGGGTTGAATAGCTATAATTAGCCTATCTGTTTTTGCTTCCGAATTGTGAGTAGGTGAATATATATTTTTCAACAGTCTCAATTCTGATCTATTGCGGATTTAATATCATCCAGTCCGTAATCCATATCCCAGACCATCATTACCAGATCGCCCAGGGCTCTTAATTCTTCTTTTTTCTTGCGATATCTTCCGTCGGGGTCAAAAAGTTTGTTACATTTATCCGCCGCCAGATTCAGGCTGTCCTCCACCGCCATCTCTTTTGCAAGCGCCATCTTTAGATGTTGTCCCAGGATTCTCATTACAACGGCTCTTCTTGCATCCATCGGGGCTAAATGGGAGTTTTTCAACTGCTGGAGGAATGTTCTCATACCGGGATTGCCCTCAAGGAAGCTGAAGTAGTCCGGCGAGAGTGTAACCTGCTTGTTCGGGGGCAGATATGGTGTTGCCAGCGACCATTTTAAGGCTGATCTAAACTCACAAACATGGTAAATCATATTCCACATTTTCTCGAGTTTGTTCTTGTCATTGCTGTTAAACATCACAAAACTATAAACTGTAAGATCGTTTTTCGAGCGTCTCTTTCCCGGCCAGGGAACGACCTTGATATTTCCGCCGGTCTGATTCAGGAAGAGATAATCTTTCGGGGTACCGACGAACATCATTGCTTTTTCCTTATCGACAGCCTCCACTGAAACGATTTTATGTTTGTGAACCATATCCACCAACATTGCCAGGACTCTCTTCGACTCTGCGCTGTCAAATCCGGCGAGGTCCACGCCCAGGAAAGGTTCTACAACATCCCTGTCAATTTGCCAGAGGAAAACCTGAAAAAATGCGGCAAGTGCCTCGGGTTTTTCGCCGGCGGGGATATGGAATGCCCACACCTTTTCGCTTCTCATCTCGGAACCGTCCTTCATATACTTTTTACCGACAACGATAAGGTCTCCCCACATTCTGGGATGTTTTTTCATTTTAAGCATTTCCAGGGCTCTTGTATCAATAAGAAGCGCCCGGTTAGAAGCGCAAAACGGCATGGCGATAAGCTTGCCGCCATGTTTGCTGTTTTTCCACATTGACTTGAATGTGTCGTTCTTAAACGAAATAAAAACAGAATTTCCTATATTACTTTTAATAAAATCCTCTATACATACGAGATCGGATTTTCCTTTTATGGCTTTTAGCCACTTTGCGTCAATGAGAGCGATATCGGGTCTCTCTTTACTTTTAATCAGCTTGTTATGTAATTGCTCCGGGGTTTTAAACGCAATAATTTCGAACCTTGCCATATTGTGAAGAGTACTTTGATACTCAAGAATTAATGATTCGAAAAGAGGAATATGTTTTTTAGGCAGTGCATGCCACACGGTGATTACTCTTTGTTTTGCCTGAGCAATCGGTGTTGCAAAGTTTACTACAAGAAAAGTGGTTAATAGAAGTAAACCAAATACGATTAACTTCTTTTTTGTGAATTTCATATATTTACGACCTCCTGATCATGATCTTTATCTAAAAACCCTTCTGACGGATCTCATTTTACCGACATGTTTCCTGATAAAGGCAATCAATTCTTCACGTTGGCTGATTGTACTTTCGAATTTAATTTTCCTTTTGAAATCACCCATTTCGTAGTAAATTATCAGTCCTGTAAAAAAGCCTCTCGAGGGAAGACGAATGAAATATTGCAATCTCTTCCAATCCAATGTTAGCTTCCGAAAATAGAAGTGATGGGTGATTGTATCTTCCGTGACAACAATTTTTTCGAAGAATATTTGCATCAGCAGCCTGAGAAATGGGATGGAGAACAGGCAACACAGGACAACGAATATCGCCGCTATATAGACCTTGAAATCACTCTCGGCTTTATTTTCCTGAAGCACATATTCCTTGAGGACATATATTATGGTTATGGCGTAAATTGCGACAAATCCGAATACATATTTTGAAAATCTAAGTAAATTATCCTTATTTATGTATCTAAAAGTCTGCACAAAAAATCCTCCGGATATTTTCTTTATTCAAAAGCAAAACAAGGAGTTATTGGCCATGCTCCTTCTTCTCTTAAAAATTAACATTCTATTTTCAGGCAGGTTTTCCTTTTATGTGTAAATAAACACTTTTTTATTAGAAAAGGAAGGATTGCACAGGCAATTATAGAAAAGGACGAACTGAGTTTTTATTCCATTCCGGGTTTGTTTTTTATATTATTTTGACCCGGGTTGAAGTTATAATTGTTTATTAAAGAGGAGATTGCTTTGATAAAGGAAATTGTTGATGAAATCAAATCGGCCGAGGAGAAAGCCGCCGGCATTAAAAAAGAGTCCAGGGAATCAGGGGATGAGGTCGTTCGTCAGGCTTTGAAGAAATCTGATCATATCAAAGGTTATATTCACAAGGAAAGAAAGGGAATTATCCGGACCAAAGTCGAGGAAATGGAAAAAAACGGAAACAAGAGGGGCCGGGTAATTGAGAAAGAAGCCGAGGAAGAAGCGGCCAGGACACAGAGAAGCGCCGGACGATTTGTGGATGAAGCTGTGAACAAGGTATTCGAAAGGGTACTCAATTATGGCAATAAGTAAATTAAAAAAAGTCTATATCATTGCTCCCCGTGAAGATAAGACGAAGATACTGGAGAGCTTGCAAAAAGCAAGTCTTATTCATATTGAAAGAGATTTGCGCCCGGAAATTGAGGAAGAGACGAAAGAAAAGGAAGTCCTTACTCAGCATATTGAGTTGAAAATTGCAAAAGCGGAATATATTATCGATTACCTGAGACCTTATGAGAAGAAAAAGTCTCTTGCTCAACATATAGAAGAAGGCGAAAAGGTTGTCACCTATCAGAAATTAAAGGATATTCGAAAAAGATGCGATCTTGAGAAAATCTACAATGATTGTTACAAGCTCAACCGGGAGATGAGGGAGCTTGAAACCGAGGATAACGATCTCAAGAATCGACTCACTAGACTTGAACCATATAAATACTTGAAAGTTAACTTCGAGGAAATACATGATACAGATAACGTAAGAATGAAAGTTGGATACATTGCCGATGCTACATTCAAAAACTTTCACCTGGCGATAGAAGACTCGACACCCCAATGTACACTGTATAAGATTGTGGAAGGTTACAACAGGCACGATTACCTGTTTATATCATATTTAAAACAGAATGAGGAAGAAATCGAGAAGATTTTACTGAAATTCAACTTCCGTGAAGATGACTTGAAGATCACAGGAACGGTTAAGGATGAAATCAAACAGATCGAGGATAGACAGGATCAGATTCAGGGAGAGAAAAAAGGAGTCGAGGAGGAAAGCAGATTAAAAGCCGACTGGCTTGACAGGGTTAAGCTATATTACGACCTGCTTCTGACGGAGCTTGAAAAGAAAAAGACTGAAGAATATCTTTATGAAACACGTGAGACATTTATTATAAAAGGATGGGTAAAAAAAGAAAATCTGGGAGAATTAAAGAGCTTTATTTCAAACCTGACCGACTGTTATGAAATCAAGGAGATGGAACCTGCAAAAGGTGAGCCGGTACCTATTGAGTTGAGAAATGCTGCACTTGTCTCTCCTATGGAAGTTATTACTTCAATGTATTCCTATCCTAATTACAGGGAGTTTGACCCCACGCCCATCTATTTCTTCTTCTTTATCCTGTTCTTCGGGATATGCTTAACGGATGCGGGATATGGAATAATTTTGGCGGTTTTCTCCTTTGCAGTATTAAAAATACTCAAGGCAAGAGGGCAGGCCGCCAAACTTCTCAAGATCCTGATATACGGTGGAATTGCAACAATATTTACAGGACTACTGACGGCAGGATGGTTCGGCATTGATATGTCGGCACTCCCTCCGTTTCTCAAGAATTTCGTTTGGTTTGACCCGATGAAAGAAGCTCTCAAGTTTCTCTCGATCACTCTTTACCTTGGTATAATCGAGACGGTCTGGGGCTATCTTGTCGGAACCTGGCTACTTGTGTTCAAGAAGAAAACCGACTATGCTACAGCAATCGAGAGATTTCTCTGGGCATGTCTTTTTTCAACGGGAGGTCCTCTGTTGATTATGTCCGGACTCCTGGGACAGACGCCTCCGGAACCCTGGCTTCAGATTATGGATATGACGGTGAAAATATCGGTAGTAGCGCTGTTTGTTCTGAAATTTTTCGAGACTTTCAGGGCGATGGAATTACCTGAATCAATTGGCGGCAAAATCCTGACGGTCACGATCACGCTGTTCAAGGCAGTTATTGCAAATGCAGTGGGCATATTAAAGCATATGATTGACATCGGCTCCAATGTTCTGTCGTATTCCCGTTTGATGGCGCTGGGACTTGCTACCGGTCAGATAGCAATGGCGGTTAATATCATAGCCGGCCTTGCAAAAAGCATGATCCCCGAAGTCCTGGGAGTGCCTTTTGGCGAGTTGGTGGCGGTAGTAATCCTGATCGGTGGACACTTGTTCAACCTTGCACTAAATACCCTCGGAGCGATGGTACATACAGCCCGTCTGCAATATGTGGAATTTTTCCCGCTTTTCTTCGAGGGAGGAGGGAAGCCTTTCCAACCGTTCTCGATCAAGTCAAAGTATAACGTGGTAACAAATGCTGAGGAAGCGGAAATGGCAGCCTGATATAACCAAAGTAAATGTTGATTAAAAAAAAGGAGAAGGTATATGAAAAAGTTTCTGGTTCTAATCCTGGTTTCTCTCTTCATAATGGGCGTTGTATCGACAGGATGGTGTCAGGATGCCGAGATAAAACAAACGGTAAAGAACTTTTATAACGGTATTGAGACGGGTAATGTCAAGAAGATGCTCGCTAATGTGACTCCCAAAGTGGTAAAACAAATTGCAGACTCCAAGGGCAACCTCAAAAAGTTTGGAGACCTCGGAGGCGCATTGCTGGTAGCGGGGTTTGTAAATAAAGGCTTTGCAAAAGTGGATATCACAAAACTCAAAGTCAAAATAAACAATAAGGGAGCGGAAAAAGCAAAAGTAACGACTAACTTCGACCTCAAGATGACGGCAACCGGGGACGGAAAAGTAACAGGTGAAAAAGCTTCCGATATAATTAAACTCAAGAAAGTCAATGGTAGATGGCTTATTTATGACATTATTTCACAAAAATAGTGTGTTAATTTTTTACTAAAATAGATTACACAAGATACCTTCTTAATGAAAGGAGCTTACTAATGAAGAAAATAGTTGTTGTAGCACTGATTTTAATCTGTGTGCTCAGCCTCTTTTCTCTGGGTTGGTGCCAGGAAGAAACGCCTACACCCGCTCCGACCAATGTTGAAGACAAGGCAACCGCTGAAGCGGAAGGAAAGAGCAGTGGATTTATATGGGCTCTCTTTGGCGCGGCAATGGCGGCATTCCTGGGAGGCGTGGGGTCCAGTATCGGAACAGGAATCGCAGGAATGGCGGCATCCGGACTTATATCCAGAGAACCGGAAAAATTTGTACCCACACTAATCCTCCAGGCATTGCCCGGAACACAAGGAATATACGGCTTCCTGGGCGCGCTCCTGGTTGCAAGACAACTGGGATGGCTTGGTGGAGGAGTTATAACACCCATTAGTGCCTATACAGGATGGCTCTTCTTTGCAGCTTGTCTGCCGGTTGGAATTACCGGATTACTTTCCGGTATTTACCAGGGAAAGGTCGCAGCCGCGGGTATTAACATTGTAGCAAAGGCCGGAACAAGTCACGTGGTAAAGGGTATTGTCTATGCAGTCGTTGTCGAGACATACGCAATCCTGGGGCTTATCGCCACAATCCTGCTACTAAATGGAATTAAAATCTAATAGAGTCCTAGGAGAATAATAATGTCCCTTGTTGATTTGACCGAAAAAATAATAAACGATGCTAAAGAGGAAGCGGTAAGGATTGAAAAAGAATCCACCGCCGAAGCTGAGGGGATCGTTGCACATGCAAGAAATGGACTTGAAAAGGAAAGGGAAAAGCTCAGGAAAGAAGCGGAGCGAATTGCCAACGAGAAGTATCAGAATATTGTTACCCTTGCTCGTATAAATGCCCGCAATAAAGTTCTGGAAACCAAACAGAACCTTATTGACGAAGTGTTTATTCTGGTCAAGAAAAAAATCGGGGATATGAGTCCTGATAATTTCAAGAAATACGCTCTTCGACTTATCTCGAGCTTCCCGCCCAATGAGGAGACCATGCTTGTCGTCGGCAAAAAATACCGATCAGTTATTGACGATGATTTTGTCCGGCAATTGAATGAAAAGATCAAAGGAAAATGCCGGGGACGGTTTGTGCTGGATAAAAAGGACTCCAAATTTGACAGCGGGTTCTATCTGGTTACAGGAAATGTGCAGATTGATCTTACATTCGACAGCATACTCAAATCCATAAGGGAAGATATGGAATTGGAGATAATAAAGATTCTCTTCGGCACAAGCTAAGTGTCTATATATCGACACGGCAACAATAGCGGTAGCGGAAGCCTTCAGGCTTCCATACTATGATGTGTTCTATTTGTACAACACATCATTACAACGGGAGGTATAAATACCTCCGCTACCATGTCATACGGATATTATTAAACCCGTCGTTATTGGCTCGACAATTGATGAACAATTAATCTGGATGGATGAATCAATACTATGAAACTTTACAAGGATTATCCGGTTATCACGGCAACAACCAAATACGCGTTCGCAGGAGCAAGGCTGGCACTGCTGGAAAAGGAATTGATCACTCAGACTGAGTATGAACAACTCAAAGTGTGTGAAACAGTGTCCGATATGGCAAAGCTCCTGTCGGACACCGTTTATCAGGGAAAATTCGAAACCGGTATGGATATTGGAACACTGGTGGAAGAAGAAACCCTCAGGTTTAAGAAAGACCTGTATGAGATTATGCCGGAAGATGATTATGGGACACTCGATGCTTTCTTCCGCAAATATGATCACAATAATCTCAAGATTTGCCTCAAAACATACTTGATCGGGAATCAGATCAATCCTGATGAACTTTCAAAAGTGGGGTCCATTACACCGGAAGATTTGGCTTCCTATTTTGAAGGGGAAAGAATGGTCTGGCTGCCTTTTAACGTGGATTTTAAGCGGATTCAAGATATATACAAGAAGGAAAAGGAAATGAGGCTAATCGACGCAATAGTTGATCGGGCATATTATAGCGAGTTGTTAAATACGATAAAAAAGCTGGGCGATGATTTCTTTGTCGATTATATTTATCAGATGTTGGATCTGAAAAATATCCTGATATTTATTCGCTGTAAAACCACCGGTTTGGCCCTGGACAGGTTCCTGTTGAAAAGCGGGTATATTTCCAGGGATGCGTTTGATAAGTTCATCGATGAGCCAAATATCGATGTTGCCTTTTCTTCACCCTATTTCATCACATACAGGGATGTATATCAAAAGGGACTTGAAACCCTTGAAAAAACAAACTCTTACGCGGAGTTAGAAACTGCCGTGAGGAATCACCTGATCTCTATTTTAAAAGAAGTTCAGGACAGCTTTTTCTCAATACGCCCGTTCCTCGGGTATTTATTGGGAAAGGAGCATGAAATCAGCCTGATTAAAAAAGCATACATTCATATACACAACAGGATCGAATTCGGAAAGGAGAGAGACCTGCTCTATGTATAAGCTTGCCGTAATAGGTGACAGCGAATCGATCCTGGCGTTTCAGGCAGTGGGAGTGGACTCCTATCTTGTAACAAAAGATAACGCTGAGGAAACGCTGAAAAAACAATTTAAATCGGGGAAATATGCCGTCATATTTCTTGCGGAAAGCCTTGCCGTGAATTTAATTGAATATCTTCACGAAATAGGAAAAAAGCCTTTCCCCGCCGTCACGATACTTCCCCTTTCCCATGAAACCCTTGGAATGGGGCTGAAACGCATGAGAACAATAAGCATCCGTGCCAGCGGAACAGACATCATATCCAAAACAAGATGACAGAGGCCGGATGACGGATATCAGATGTCAGATCTGTAGGAGGGGCGTCTCGCCCCGATAATGGAGAACGGAAATCAGATGTAAGGTGTCGGATCTGTAGGAGGGATGTCTCATCCCGATAATGGAGAACGGAAATCGGATGTAAGGTGTCGGATCTGTAGGAGGGATGTCCTCATCCCGATAACGGATGACGGGAATCAGAAGTAGGATGTCGGATCTGTAGCCCCGATAATGGATAACGGATGACGGAAATCGTAAGATAGATCCCGTTTCCAATAATGTCAGGAGGAAAAAATGACTGAAGCAAAAGCCGGTGTTATAACCAAAGTGGCCGGGCCGTTGGTTGTGGCGAAAGGAATTCCCGGCGCCACCATGTATGATGTGGTGAATGTAAGTGAACATAACCTCATCGGTGAAATTATCGAAATCCATGGTGACGAATCGTATATTCAGGTATATGAGGACACATCGGGTCTCGGTCCGGGAGAGCCTGTGCATTCAACATATCACCCCCTTGCGGTGGAGCTTGGTCCCGGATTGGTTGAATCCATATATGACGGAATTCAAAGACCCCTGAAACAACTTAAGCTTATGTCGGGAGACTTTATAAGCAGGGGACTTGAAGTGCCGGGACTTGATCGGGAGAAAGAATGGGATTTCAAACCCGTAAAAAAGGTGGGAGATCACGTTACTTCGGGAACGACTCTGGGCAATGTTCAGGAAACCGTCCTGATCAATCACAGGATAATGGTTCCCCCGGAAATCGAAGGAACGATAAAGTTCATCGACACCGGCATGCACAAGGTCACGGACATCATATGCATACTTGAGGGCAAAAATGGTGAAGTAAAACTAAATATGATTCAGAAATGGCCTGTCAGGATTGGCAGACCATACAAGCAAAGACTCCGACCGGAAATCCCGCTAATCACCGGGCAGAGGGTTATCGATGCATTCTTTCCCATTGCAAAGGGCGGAACCGCCTGCGTGCCGGGACCTTTTGGAAGTGGAAAGACGGTTATCCAGCACCAGTTGGCAAAATGGGCCGACGCCGAGGTTGTTATATTCATCGGATGTGGAGAGCGCGGGAACGAGATGACCGATGTGCTACTTGAATTCCCCGAATTGAAAGACCCAAAAAGCGGCGAATCTCTCATGAAACGAACCGTATTGATCGCAAATACCTCTAATATGCCCGTGGCGGCAAGGGAAGCGTCGGTCTATACCGGAGTTACCATTGCCGAGTACTTCAGAGATATGGGATATAGTGTTGCCTTGATGGCAGACTCCACTTCACGCTGGGCGGAGGCTCTGCGTGAAATGTCCGGGCGTTTGGAAGAAATGCCCGGCGAGGAAGGTTATCCTGCATATCTGGGCACAAGAATTTCCGCTTTCTACGAGCGTGCCGGAAGAACAATAAGCCAGGGAGACGACCCGCGCGAGGGTGCATTGTCCGTTATCGGGGCAGTATCACCTCCCGGCGGTGATCTGGCGGAACCTGTTACACAGAACACACTCAGAGTTGTCAAGGTGTTCTGGGGGTTGGAGTATAAACTGGCACATGCAAGACATTTCCCGGCAATCTCATGGCTAAGCAGTTATTCACTGTATTCCAATATGGTCGATGAATACCTCAGCGAGGAAGTCAATCCGGAGTGGCCGGTACTTCGCAGGGAGTCGATGAGAATTCTGCAGTTGGAGGCGGAACTCGAGGAAATAGTCCGACTTGTGGGCATTGAGGCGCTCTCCAAGCGAGAGAGGCTAATCATGGAAACCGCAAAGTCAATCCGTGAGGACTTCCTCCAGCAAAACGCATTTGATGCCGATGATACATACACATCAATGACAAAGCAATTCCTGCTTTTGAAGCTTGTTCTTTCATTCTATTCTGAGGGAGAAAAAGTAATAAAGAAGGATATTGATATAAACGATTTAATCAGCCTGCCCGTACGTGAGAAAATCGGGCGTGCCAAATATATCAAAGAGAAAGAGCTTGATAAATTCGACAAGCTCGAGCGAGAGTTGAAAGACCAGATAGAAAATTTGGTTATTAAAGCACAGAAAATGGAAGCTGAGGAGTAGTAAATATGATCAAGGAATATAAGACTATTACTGAAGTTGCCGGTCCCCTTCTTATAGTTGAAAAAGTCAGGGACGTGAAATACGAGGAGCTTGTTGAAATCGAGCTTGCAGACGGCGAAAAAAGAAGGGGTAAGGTTCTTGAAATCACAACCGACAAGGCTCTTGTCCAGTTGTTCGAAAATCCCCAGGGGATCGAAATCAAGGAGTGTAAGGTAAGGTTCCTGGGCAAGGTGATGGAACTACCCGTGTCAAGAGACATACTGGGGAGAGTTTTCAGTGGATCCGGAAGACCCATCGACGGCGGACCCGAGATAATGCCCGATAAATTACTGGATGTAAACGGGACTCCCATTAACCCTTATGCCAGGGACTATCCCGATGACTTCATCCAGACGGGAATATCCAGTATCGACGGGATGAATACCCTTGTAAGAGGACAGAAGCTTCCTATTTTCTCAGGATCGGGACTTCCCCACTCACGTATCGCCGCACAGATAGCAAGACAGGCGAAGGTGAAGGGACAGGAGGAGTCGTTCGCCGTTGTGTTTGCCGCAATGGGAATCACATTCGAAGAAGCCGACTTCTTCATCAGGGACTTCAAGAGAACCGGCGCTATTGAAAGAGCCGTTCTTTTCCTTAACCTGGCTAACGACCCCGCGGTTGAAAGGGTCGCAACGCCGAGGTTGGGACTGACCGCCGCCGAATATCTTGCATTTGAACTTGATATGCACGTACTGGTTATTCTTACCGATATGACAAACTATTGCGAGGCACTCAGAGAGGTCTCTGCGGCAAGAAAAGAAATACCGGGACGCCGCGGATATCCCGGTTACCTCTATACCGACCTTGCCTCAATGTATGAGAGAGCTGGAAGGATTAAGGACAAGGAAGGATCTATCACACAGATCCCCATCCTTACAATGCCGGAGGACGACATCACACATCCCATTCCCGACCTCACCGGGTATATCACAGAGGGGCAGACAATACTGTCTCGTGAGCTTCACATGAAGGGTATATATCCACCCATCAACGTTTTGCCGTCACTCTCCCGCCTGAAAGACAAGGGAATCGGCGAGGGCAAGACAAGGGAGGATCACGCCCAGGTTCTCAACCAGTTGTTTGCGGCGTATGCACGCGGAAAAGATGCAAAAGAGCTTGCATCAATTTTAGGTGAAGCGGCATTGACAGAGACCGACCTTAAATTCGCCGAATTTGCAGACGATTATGAAAAGAAATTTGTTGCCCAGGGCGAGAACGAGGACAGGACAATCGATGAAACCCTCAACATCGGCTGGGAATTACTGGCTGAACTTCCCAGAACCGAGCTCAAACGTCTGAAAGAGCGAGAGATCGAGAAGTATATGCCGATAAGAAGTAGAAAGTCAAAGGCAGAAGAGAAGAAGTTAGAAGTTGAATAACGGAGACCGGAAGCCGGATCCCATTTCCCACTTCCCGCTTCTCATTTCCCGCCTCCCGGTTTGTAGGAGCAATACCCATGAATTAGTGACTAAACACGTGGGTAATGCAGGTGTTGGCGCTGAATTATAACCACAATGTGAGATGCCCTATGGGGTTTATCGACATTCTCATGCCATTCCGCTATAAAAATGCGTAACTCCTGACCTTAATTCAGTGGCATTGTTTGTAGGAGGGACGTCCTCGTCCCGATAAACTATTGCAGGAGAGGCTTCCAGCCTCGATTTCATACCATTCCCAGGCTGGTCGGGAGACCAGCCTCTACCCAAATCCTGGGGTGGTCTGAATAAATTAAAATGACCTTAACGATAACGGAGGTTTTTAAACCTCCCAGAGATTGACTTTAACGGTAGCGGAGGTTTTTAAACCTCCCATGAGATTGATTTTAACGGTAGCGGAGGTTTTTAAACCTCCCATGAAATTAACCCCCGGATTTATCCGGGGGAACAAGATGAGCCACAACCCCTTGGTGTTCAGCCGCTTCAGCGGCTTCCCGATATGGAAATCGACAGGACGGATGACGGAATTCGGATCCCCACAAGGTGGGAAAGTAGAGTCCCGATAAAATTCAATAACAAGAATTAGGGTGTCACAATATGGCGACAAATGTAAAAGCTACCAGAATGGAGCTTCAGAAAAAGAAAAAGAATTACAAAATGGCGAAGCGCGGCCACAAGCTTCTGAAAGAAAAACGCGACGGACTTATGCAGAAATTTATGGAAGTTATCTGGAAAGTACGCGCCCTTCGTGAAGAAGTGGAAGAGAAGCTCTTAAAGGCAATAACCGTTTTTCTCTCCGGAAGCGCCTACGTGAACCCGGCATTCCTGAAAGAATCACTCGCATATAGTGATTACAAAGTGAGCATTGATGTTAAAAAGAAAAATATAATGGGAGTGAAAATCCCAGAATTCAAACTGAACCGGGAAGGGAAACCATACTCATATGGGCTTACGGAAACCACCGGCGACCTTGACCTTTCCCTGAAACTCCTCGACGACATTCTACCCCTTCTTATTGAACTGACACGCATAGAAAAAACCGCCCAGCTTATGGCGGAAGAGATAGAATCAACCCGCCGCCGTGTAAACGCACTTGAATATATACTGATACCGGAGCTTCAAGGGGCGATTCGTTACATAACAATGCGCCTCGGCGAACTTGAAAGACAGAATCTGACAATGCTCATGAAGGTGAAAGAAATAGTCGCGGCGGAGAAATAAAATCACAAAAATCTATGGTTTTGGCACTTTCTAATATTTACCCCGCATTTTATATTCACGAAAAACTTCCACTCACGGCATATAATTCCCAAAATAAAACAAGCAGAAGTATAAATAGTAAAACCGTAAAATCTCTGTTATTTCCCGTTTTCCGCTTCCATTTACCACAGGGGACACAGAGATATAACCATTTTTCTTTACTTCTGCCCTTCGAATTCAACTTTCTATGTGTTGAAAGGCCATCTTTTCGACAGTCTCACATCAATTTAGGTTTAAGAAGTCCTTTTTTGGGCAAGTGTTTTTCTTTGTTTATCGGGATGGGGACATCCCTCCTACAATAAAAATGAATGTGAAACGGTATCAGACCGGATTTGCGCCTTCCCACTTATAGCTTCCTCTGTTCTGACTTACTCCATCCCCGGATATTTCACATTCAACGGGCGGCCGTAATCATCCTCGCTTCTGATGAAATCATCCACATCGCCTGCGCCTCCGCCGAATTCTATTTTCAACATTCTGCCGCCTTTATCACCCGTGCTCATACGATGATATATATTCCGGGGGACAATTACAATATCACCCCTTTTATGCATAACGGGATCCTCTTCGTAAAGCTCGACATACATATCATCAAGCAGGAGAACAAATTCATCCCTGTCAATATGCCTTTTCCTGCTCAATCTTTGGTTAGGCTCGATGTCCAGGACGAATATCTCGTAATAATCACTGATTTTATAAGTTTTTGTAATTCCATATGGTTTTTCATGTACTTCAACGGGATATTTATCGAGATTTTTCACTAATTCTTCCAAATTTGTCACCATTGCAAGCGTACTGGGTTCCATATCGTTCAGCCTCCTTTTTATTTAAACATCCGGATTTTATTGCCGCCAAGAGCATAGAGACCGCAGAGGTATCAATATTTTTCTCCGGTCATCCTCTACGCCTGCCCTGGTGGAATGCCGGGGATCTCTACAATCTCTACGTTGAAAAACCACTTTTTCGACAGTCTCATTCCTATTTTCCGTCTTCCCACTTATAGCTTCCTCTGTTCTGACTCACTCCATCCCCGGATATTTCACATTCAACGGGCGGTCGTAATCATCCTCGCTCCTGATGAAATCATCCATATCGCCTGCGCCTCCGCCGAATTCTATTTTCAACATTCTGCCGCTTTTATCACCCGTGCTCATACGATGATATATATTCCGGGGGACAATTACAATATCACCCCTTTTATGCATAACGGGATCCTCTTCGTAAAGCTCGACATACATATCATCAAGCAGGAGAACAAATTCATCCCTGTCAATATGCCTTTTCCTGCTCAATCTTTGGTTAGGCTCGATGTCCAGGACGAATATCTCGTAATAATCACTGATTTTATAAGTTTTTGTAATTCCATATGGTTTTTCATGTACTTCAACAGGATATTTCTCGAGATTTTTCACAAATTCTTCCGGGCTTGTTACCATTGCAATTGTACTGGGTTCCATATAGTTCTGCCTCCTTTTTATTTAGACATCAGTATTTCACCGCGGAGATCGCAGAGGTTATCTGGAGGTCTAAACACCTCAGCTTCAGGTAACCGACAAGCCACAACCGATTATCGGGACGGGGACGTCCCTCCTACAGATCTGACATCCGACATCTCACATCTGACATCCAACATCCGACATCCGACATCCGAGCTCCGTTATCCATTCTCCATTATACCTTTGCGTCCTTTGTGGTCTTTGCGGTGAAAAAACACAACCGACAACTTAAAACCGATTATCGGGACGAGGACGTCCCTCCTACAGATGACAACCAACAACTTATTCACCGATTATCTCCAGGAAAACAACCCTGGGTCTGGGTCCGTTAAATTCGGAGAAAAATATCCTCTCGCAATCTCCCAGGAGAATCTTCCCGTCCTTGATTATTACTTTCTCAGACGTGCCGATAATTGTCGTCTTTACATGGCAGGCGCAATTTCCCTCGTGATGATGATATTGATCTTCCCAGGGGAAACACTTGTTTAATTGCTCCACTATCTCCGGCGTCACATCGGGTTCGACTCCCTGGTTTATTGTCATGCCCGAGGAAGTATGGGGAGAATAGACCAGGCATAATCCCTGGGACACCCCTGATTCGCTGATCTTTTCCCTTACTTTGGATGTTATATCAACAAACTCACTGCGTCTTGATGTCTGTAATCTGAATTCAGATTGTTGAAATTTCATACAAGCTTCTCCTTATTCATTTCCAATAATTCGCAAAAATATTTCCCGTTTCCGGGGTCCGTCAAATTCAAAACACATGATCCTCTGACGATCTCCAAGTAAGAGACTTCCATTTTCGATAATTACGGTTTCCGTGTTCCCCATTATCGAAGTCTTGACCTGTGCGGAGTAATTTGTTTTTGTGGGAATCATCTTCCCCATCTCGTCCGCCAGAACACGGGGCACGTCATTCTCCGAATCGTTTATGGTTATTCCCGCTGAAGTCTCGGGAAGATGCAAAACACATATTCCATCTTTAATGCCCGATTCCCGGATATTTTCTTCCACCTGTGCCATAATATCCACAAAATCAGTCTGTCCCGATGTTTGCAATGATATTTTCCCCAAAAAAGTCTTGTCGGGGTTATCAATAGTTTTTACATAAACCTTCCTTCTGCCGGGACCGCTGAATTCACAGAAAAAAGCTTGTTGCCAGGAACCTGTATATTTCTTGCCGTTCTTTATGATCATGGTCTCAGAAACACCCACAGAACTTGACTTTGCATTGGCCGCTTTACCCCACTTGACATGAATATAGCCGTCTTCCCAGGGAAATTGTCTTTCCAGCGCCATCACAACATCGCGGGTAACATCGGGATCCACGCCCTCGGCTAATGTTATACCCGCGGTTGTATGAGGTATGAAAACAACACATATACCGTCGGAGACTCCCGATTCCTCGATTGCCTCATCTATTTCAAGGGTGATGTTAATAAACTCATTCACCTTTGTAGTTTTAAGATCAAATTCCAATATATTACTTCCTCCTCTCGGGTTCTATTTTTTGGATCAGACTCAGGACAACATAGCTGATACCTTGTGCCTATCCTTGTTCAGGTACTCATATTTCTTTAAAATTATTCTATTTCCTTCATTCTCACTGTTTTTTGAAAGTTGGACTCATGCTCAAAAGCACAGTAACTATTCACCGCAGAAGTCGCAGAGAGCGCGGAGAGAAGAAAAAGAGGAGAACTTTCAGATAACAGTATTTACGCAAAATGAGGAGTGAGTCCTGTCATGCTGAAACAAGCCTGCCTTGGTGAAGGACAGGGTTCATCACAGGTTTCTGAGCGGTACAAGAAAGAATGTTGGCTTGCAGGAATGGCATCTTGCCACGAAAATCGAGGACGGAAGCCTCTCCTACAGTGATGGGTCTGAATAGATCCCTGAATTTTGCGTTGAATTAGACGACTTCTTCCTGTCTCTGAAATAAAATGTGGTGAATTTTATAAATACTAAGTATGTGGAATCATATATTTCTGGTTCCCTATCAATGCAGGTCAAAAACATTTTATCTATTGTTACAATCGTTCCCAACCTGATTTTTTTTAATTGCTCGAGAAGATATAAGATGGAGCTAAATTTGCAGGATATTCTGATCCAGAGAGAACCAGGAAGCGAATGGATTTTCAATCCCCTCCGAACTCTATGTCTTTTGTCCTGGATGATTCTTGCCTTTTTTGCACTAATATCATATTTGACCTTTGTCCTTTTTATATATTCTATATTCCCACAGGGAGAAAAGACACGTGTATTCTCTTGCAATTCAAGAAATTGGAGATTTAGATTCGGATCGGAGAAATCTCGTCTCGCCTCCGCCATTATTTCTTCGAAATTCCTGACAATTATTTCCGCCTTCTTTATTGTGGGAACTCTTCCCATTAACTGTCTTGTATTCGGAGGGATTATTCTGTTTTTCTCTTCCATCAATTTCCTGTGATATTGAGGCCCCCTTGCCGTTTTCCTGACTTCATCACTGTGTCTCTTGAGGATCTTCATTCTATGGAGAAGGACATTTTCAAGATTGTTTAATTCTTTCCTTTTACCCTCTATCCAGGTATTTTTTTCATTAAACATAAAAGACAGGGAAAGTAAAACAAGCAAGAGAGCAAGTCTTACCAGGTTGAGTTTTTTTATCTTCTTTGATATCATATTTTTTTCTCGGGAATTTCCCCTGTTTTGACATGTTTGAACAGTCATCAAATGACAAATTATTCAACACAAGTATTGGATTATCTATACCTCCATGAAAATAAAACATCACAAAAATTTAATTAATATTGCATACATTTTTCTCTCAGAATATAATATTTCCTTCAGAAAAAGATGAAGGCTACAATTCATCGCATAGGACGCAGAGGACACTGAAACAAGTTCAGTGCAGGCGCAGAGATTTATAGAAGCAAGCATTAAAAGTGGTAAATCACAATTTTATCATACAAAATAAAAAATCTTTTCCTACTATTTTTAAACGGTATCAGAGGATTATTTTAGTCCTGTTGGAATAAATGCAACAAAACCAAATCTGTAATAACAAGGATTGAAACAACAGAGGTGATTCCCAATGCTTAACCCTGCTAATCCCTATAAAACGAAACTTGAATTAATCAGCATGATTCAAGCTATTCCTGAAAATGAGCTTTTTGCTGTCAAGAATTTTCTTGAATCAATCCTCGCTCATACTATCGACCCGGTAACTCTGTCCCTTCTAAAAGCTCCTATCGACGATGAACCTCTCACGCCCGAAGAGGAACAGGCCATTCAGGAAGCTCAGAAGGATATTTCGGCAGGGCATGTTTACTCTCTGGAAGAAGTGAAGAAGGAGTTAGGATTATGAGGGTTACTTTTTCCGGGAGAGGGAAAAGAGATTTGATGAATTTACCCGGAGAGGGCAAGAAGCGAATTATAAAAGCTTTGGAGCGATTTGAAACCGGTGGTGTTCTTGATTTACAGAGATTGAAGACAAAGAAGAATGTTTGGCGCATTCGAGTGGGAGTATGGAGAATTATTTTGAATGTGAATTGGTCTGAAGGGCAAGCAAAAGTTTTACATATTCTTGACCGGAAGGATGCCTACCGGGGATAACTCGAATTCATTGTATCTAAGGAATTCCTGGAGTATGTTTCCAACACCAGGGATTTACAGAGAAAAACTCAAAGTTTAATTCAGAAATACTATGAGATTTGGAAATTGGATCCCTATTATGAACACAAATATAAGATATTCGAAAGACTATTGAAATACCTGAGTTTTCATCAAAAGGTATAATAGAGCTTTTCTTTGGAAAAAAGGACAAGAACAAGGAAATCGAAGCGTATAAAAAAGGGAGGAGGAAATACAAAGTTGGGAAACAGATATGTTATAATTTCAGATAGAGGTTTTCAAAAAAGGAGAAAATATGCCTGATAATAACAAGAAAAACAACAATAATAATGACGAAACGACCGGGGCGTCAGAATCCCTTGACAATTCAAATGGGAATTCTCAACCTGATAATACAGGTAAAAATGTTGATAATACGCAAGAAAAGGAAGCGGATAAAAAGCCTGATGAAAAGACCGGCGATGAAATTAAATCCGATTCCCAAAAAACAAAAGATGTCGTAAATAAAACCGGGGAGACCGGGCAGAAATCTCCACCTGACGAAAAAGATAAAAAGAAATTCAAATGGGGAGTATGGCTTCCCATAGTCATACTTGGAACAGGGCTAATATTCAGGTTTGCCCTTGCCCTGTCCGCTTCCGGCGGCGAATATGACATACTCAAATATTGGACTATTCAGGCCTATTCCGCCAACTCCCCCGATCTTGGATTCTCCCATATATATACCCTTTTCAGGAATAACTCGTGCTCCCCGTTATATTCATTGATTTCTTATGTGATATTTGTAATTTTCAGGTTTACTCAATCGATTGTTTTTAATATAACGAAACTTCTCTCGTTAGGAACGGTATCAAAAGAAGCCTGGCTCATTATCTTCAACATATACCTCAAACTACCGGTTATTCTGGCGGATCTTGGAATTGCAATCATCATATATCATTTTGTAAGAAAAAAGCTGGATGATATAAAAATCGCCACAATAGCGGCATCTCTATACTTTTGGCTTCCACCCTTGCTTTTCGCCGGTTTTCGAAGAGCGATGGACGTATCCGTAATCCCTCTTACAGTCTTTTTTATTCTTCTTTCAATTATTTTCATGGAGAAGAAAAGCTACTATAGTTACATATTGTCAGGATTATTTTTGGGACTTGCATTGTTGAATAATCTCAACCCTCTCTTTGCAATTTGTATTTTCGCCTGGATAATTATCAAGAATATTGCCGACAGGAAATATATTAAGGGCGCTATCGTTGGAATTTCACTTATAGTCACTTTTCTTCTTATTTCCGCTCCGTTTCACCTTTTTACATTTCGTCCTCCGGATGTTCCCACGCCGGGACCAAGTTCAAAGCTTCCCATATCTCACATGAGGCGCATGTCATTAAAAAGTTCATACTCAATTCAGATGTATGATGTTATTTACTGGAAGACATTCCTCGAAAGCCTGAAAGAACAGAAGAGCCCGCGCGTTGCAAGGATATGGGAGTATCTTGACCCGAAGAGCAGGGAGGCTGTTGAAAGTATTGACCTGTCAAAACCTCCTGAAAAAGAGTCACTGAAAAAAGTCCTCCAGGGGATTAACGGCGTCATTGCAAGGCGGGATTTCTATGATCCCGACATCTTCGACAAGATGGAAGTCTCACCCGAGGCATATTCCCTCGTTCAGATGGGGATGGATAAACTCTCCGACAAACAGGTGATGAGGTTCAACAGGCTGTTATTTGAAACCATGTTCCCGATGGTCATTACCCGAAGTTATCCACCAATGCCCGATAAATTGCAAAGATTCTACCCTTTTTCACTTATCTATCATAATATAAATAAAGATACGGAGTTCAGCTCGAACAGTGCGTTTAACGTATGGGCATTAATGGGGTTGAAAAAGCCTGACAATGCGGTTTTCGTCAAAATTGGGAGACTGAAGCTGACCCGCTTTCAGATTGGTTTATGGATAACCGGTTTGGCGCTGATAATGGTCTTTGTCTTTTTTGCCTTGCGTAAAAAAAGGAATATTAATGACAGCTTGCTGTTATTCGCCCTCGTGTTTTTAATATTTTTCATGCTACAGACGCGCAAGTATGACTATATGCTGATTGCCGTTTTTCCATTTCTTACAATGCTTTTCTTCACGGATTACAGAGCAAGGCTGCTTTTCTACGGACTTTCTGTTACATGTTGGGCGAACCTGTATTTCTATGATCATTTTGATCTCTCTGCGAGTGCGTTCACAACCGTCCCGGGAATAATGAAACTATTAGTCCTTGTCAATGTCGTCCTGTTTGTCGGAGCGATAGCATACTTCTACAAAACGAGTGAAGAAGAGGATTGGACAAAATCGGGAGAAAGCCTGAAAGAGAGACTCTTCACAAAACTTCCCACGTTAAAAATATGTCAGGATTGGCTTGCCGTCCCGGAAAATCAGCGACTTGTCGCCCTTCTTTTCATCGCTTTTGTTTTCAGAATGTGGAGACTGGGGATTCCGGAGACTACCAATTTTGACGAGAAGTATTATACCCCAATTGCAAGGGATTATTTCTATGGCATAACGGATCCGGTCTATGAAGCTTCACACCCTCCTCTTTCCACCTATATAATTGGGCTGGGAATAGGCTTTCTGGGAGATAATGTATATGGCTGGAGGATTACCGGAGTCCTCTTCAGCCTGCTCATGATCATTGTTCTTTATTACTTTGCCAGGAATCTTTTCAAGAGTCATATACCCGCGTTTTTCGCCGCATTTCTCCTGTCTTTTGATTTCCTGCATTTTGTTCACTCCCGATTGGGAATGCTTGATATGTACGCAAGTTTCTTCAACCTTTGTAGTTACTATCTATTTTTCCTTTACATGGACAGAGGAAAAGATAAGTATCTCTGGGGTTTAGGCGCCACAATCGCCCTTGGCGCGGCCTGCAAATGGACGACAGCGTTTACAATTGCCGGCATTGCGACAATGTTCATCGCAGGGAAGATTGGCGGATGGATATGGAAAGATAAATTCAAATTCGGACAGAACCTGAGAAAAGTTAATCCCCTCAAGGTTATCGCCGTTCTCGTGGTTATTCCCATAATAATCCAGTTTTTCTCATTCCTGCCTCTTCTTGGCACACCCAAAGCTGTATTTGAGAAGATCCACGGACTGACTAAATATCACGAAGGATTGATAGGCGAGGACGAAATAGCGTCTCGCTGGTGGAGCTGGATATTTATAATAAAACCAATTCAATATACGAGGATAACCATCGGATCTCCAAAGATAATCGAGAAGGGCGGATTCAAGATAATAAAGCTAAAAGAGCAGGATCCCACTGAGCAGGCGGCCGTTACCGGGATGGGCAATCCGCTCGTATGGTGGCTTGCAATCCCCTCGTTTATCCTCTGTCTCATTCTCGCATACAGGAAGCAGGAGTATGGTGCGATGTTTGCCGCAATGCCTTTTGTATTCCAGTTCCTACCCTGGGCGTTTGTGAAAAGAATCACATATCTGTTCTATATGATTGATATCATACCGTATATTTGCCTTATCCTTGCATATTGTCTCTATGCTCTTTATAAAACCGGAAAGAAAGGGCGCGTTGTCGTCTATACATACCTTGGGCTAGTCTTCATCTCATTTGCGATTTTCTACCCTCTTCTGACTGCCTGGTCGGTGAGCCCGTCGTTTTATAAGATGTATAAGATATTCAGTTTCTGGAAGTTCGGGTAAGTATTTTAAAGTGGAAGAGTAAGGTTTAAATTCACCACGAAGTCACGGAGAACACGGAGGTTATTATAAATTTTTCGTGAATTTCGTGCCTTCGCGGTTAAAGGGAAAGGGGAAAAGGGAAAAGGAATCCGGACTCTGACCTCTGTCATCCGTCCTTCTTGCCTTCGTGGTGAAAAGGGGAAAGAGATCCGACCTCTGACTTCCATCATCCGGCATCCGTTATCTTTTTTATCGGGATGGGGACATCCCTATTATAACAAAGTCAATACCCCAGAAAGAAAATTTTCGATTTTTTTTCAG
>JAIORV010000007.1 GCA_021107945.1 Vulcanimicrobiota bacterium
CGCTTTCCTGG
Source organism: Vulcanimicrobiota bacterium (assembly GCA_021107945.1). Classification (GTDB taxonomy): domain Bacteria; phylum Vulcanimicrobiota; class JAJTBE01; order JAJTBE01; family JAJTBE01; genus JAIORV01. The sequence goes on from JAIORV010000007.1 coordinate 12, forward strand.
GAAAATCCTTTATGCCGATGAATTACTAGGGGCTGAATAGTTACCAATTAACAAAGTAAATATCGCTGAAGCCCGATTTTTATTAATCAGGACTTTTGCATAACATACTTGCGAGGAGCGCAGCGGTCCTGAGTAAAGCGAAGGAACTAATCTCAACGTTCTTCTACATTTTGAAGAGATTGCTTCGCTTCGCTCGCAATGACAACACTCTTGAACCGTTTCTACTTAAGCCCTGCAAAAAATGCTCCGGCGTGAACTGTAACGACTGGAGGATATGATTTTTGGACATAAACTGTATTTGTTAAATGTCATGAAAGATTAGAAATAAATTCAGGGCAAGCTCAGAACACGAAGAGAATGAATGATGGCGACTCTATTTTTCAATGCAGAGATTTCAGAGGATAACCGGAGAAAGCGTTGATATCTCTGTATTCTCTCTGTGGTGGATAGTGATGCCCAAATGTGGAATTCTGATGTATATTTTTCATGTTATATATTAATTATTAAATAATAAAGAATTTTTAATTTTATGTCTAAAAGAATGGAAAATGGGTAAAAATATTAGTGGTAGAAGTAGTGAACCGATGTTCAGAGCATAAATAATTGATTATTTAAAATCAAACAGGAAGAGCATGAATTCGATTCATTACACCTTCACCAACGGCTGTTGCAAAAATTTCTGTATGTTGGTGGAAAACCTGAAAAATGGGAGAGATAGCATTGACTACATCAGCCTTAAAAAGTGAAGCGGTGGAAGCTTGGCAACTGTTACAAAAGGTTTATCAGACAATTTATCGGGAACTCCAGAAGGATTTTTACGATAAGGGTATTACTACCGCCCAGTTTGAAGTCCTGATGGAATTGACAAAACATCGTGAATTACCCATGTGGAAGATTGGCAACCTTTTATCTGTAACAGGAGGTAATGTTACCGGACTGATTGATCGACTGGAGAAAAAGGGACTCGTTGTCAGGAAGAGGAGCGACAAGGACAGAAGAATGATAATGGCAGGGATTACTTCGCAGGGAGATAGTGTTTTTGGGAAAGTAAGAGGAGAATTCGAACACAGACTTGAGGAAGCCCTTTCCGGACTTGGCAATGGAGAACTAGGCAAATTCAACCGCACCCTGGACAAGCTTTATCGCGAGTTAAAAACCGTTAAAATTACAACTATTTAACGAATTCCAATCTGTATAACTGATAATTACTCGGGCAAATAGGAAGCCCGGCATTCCGGAGATTCCCAGACCTTTATTTCTTCAATGATCAAAGGCTCTGGGGTCTTTTCTTTTATGCTCTCATATATCTCACGGGCGAGATGCTCGGCCGTGGGGTTTATCTTATCAAAAGGCGGAATGTCAACGAGATTCTTATGATCGTATTTGCCGACGGCTTCCTTTAATATGTCCTTTATCAATCCAAAATCCGCCGCCATACCCATTTCATCCAGGCAGTGAGAGAATAAGATTACCTCGACTTCCCACCTGTGACCGTGAAGAAAGCGACACTTGCCGGGATATCCCCTAATCTGATGCGCCGCGTCAAAATGTGTTTTAACTGCAATTTTGTACATATTTATCACCGTAATACTTTCAAATTCACCGTCATACGACCTGAGGTTATTGAATAAGTGTTTTTTAACCGCGGAGTTCGCAGAGACTGCAGAGGACAATTCGCTGAAAACTGCGATGACTCTGTGTTCTTTGTGGTAAAATCGAATAATTCAGGCTAAATCTCCGTGTTCTTCGTGTCTTCGTGGTTTACCCTGAAAAATCTCTGTGTCCTTTGTGGTGAATTGTTAACTGTTATACTCTCTGCCGCCAGTAATCCAGTATGTCTTCCAGCGTCTTTTCAAGCGGGATCTCCGCCTTCCAGCCCGTCAACTCCGTAAACCGTGAATTGTCGCCATATATTGCCGGGGCATCGCATGGGCGTAGGCGTGAGGGATCCTCCTTCACCTTGACTTCCACGGAGCTTAACTCAAGCAGTATATCAAGTATGTTTCGGATTTTTATCACATGTCCGGAGCATATATTTAAAACCTCGCCCGGCGGGCATTTTTGTACCATCATCCAATAGGCGCGAACCATATCACGAACATCGGTATAATCCCTTTTCGCCTCAAGGTTCCCCACCTGTATCACAGGCTCTTTCTTTCCTTTTTCTATAAGGGCGATCTGCCTGGCGAAATTCGACTCCACAAAGTTTAGCTCTCTGCGGGGGCCTGTATGGTTAAACGCACGGGCACGGTAAATCTTCAGGCCGTAACTCTTGCAATACTGGAACCCGGCAAGATCCTGGACAACTTTGCTCACAGCATATGGACTCAACGGGTGGAGAAGTGTGTCCTCGGTTACCGGGAGATCGCCCTCCCCGATCATTCCATATTCCTCGCTGGATCCGGGGATGAGTATCTTGCACTCCGGGTTGTATTCATGTAAAGCTTCGAAAAAGTTTATCTCGCCTATGATGTTGGTGATAAGCGTTTCACGGGGGGCATGCCAGGATGTGAATACCGACGATTGAGATGCCATGTGAAATATTATGTCGGGTTGAACATCCTTCACAAGGCGGCGCACCGAGACACCGTCACGAATATCGCAGTCCTTTAATGTGATTTTTGATTTTATATGCTCTATATTATCCATTCGGCTTCGCCACCTGTAAGTGCCGAAAATATCTATATCGGTCATATTTTCAATTAAATATTCCGCCATGTAACTTCCCACAAGGCCTGTGATGCCGGTTATTAATACTTTCATACTTTCACCTCGTATTTATTCAGACCGCCCTGACCAAAAACGTAGCCGAGGTTCTAGACCTCCCTATATTTGCGGGTTTAAAAACCCGCGCTACGTGGTTGGCTTATAATTTCTCCAGTAATCAAGCAAATCTTCCAATGTTTTTTCAAGCTGTATCTCCGGTTTCCATCCTGTCAATTTATTAAACTTTGTATAGTCTCCCAGCAGAATCGGTACGTCTGACGGACGAAGTCTGTTGGGATCAATTTCAATTTTTATTTCAACTCCCGCCTTCGATACGAGTATATCAAGGAGATTTTGTATAGATATGGCCTTTCCTGAGCATAAATTATAGACATCGCCGGGTTTGCCTTTCTCAATCGCAAGGCAATACGCCCTGACAATATCCCTGGCATCGGTAAAATCTCTTTTTGCCTTCAGGTTGCCTACCCGGACGATTGGTTCTTTTCTTCCCTTTTCGATATCCACAATCTGTTTTGCGAAATTGGACTCGACAAAAACATCACCTCTTCTGGGTCCCGAGTGGTTAAATGCACGGGTTCTTATGAGATGGAACCCGTAACTCATATAATACTGGTATGCCAGCATATCCTGCCCCACCTTGCTCACTGCGTAGGGACTCATGGGGCGCAATGGGTTGGTTTCTTTTATCGGCAGCTCGTCAGGATTGACAAGCCCGTATTCCTCGGAGGATCCTGCTATCAACATCCTGCAGTTTATATTAAGCTCCCGCATTGATTCGAGTATATTCAACTGCCCTATGATGTTATTACTGATGGTGTCGGCGGGGGCATGCCAGGAAGATAGAACATAACTCTGGGCGGCAAGGTGGAAAATCCAATCGGGTTGAACATGCTCCATCATACGACGCACGGAGCTGCTATCATGAAGATCGCATTCCACCATATTGAGCTTATTTTTTATTTGATCAATATTCTCCATTCGACTTCGCCAGCGGTAAGTACCATAGATTGAGAATGACGGGTCTTTCTTTAATAGATATTCCGCCAGGTGACTTCCCACAAATCCTGTAATTCCCGTAATTAATATCTTCAAAGGGACTGCTCCTTTCAAATCAGAGGTCAGAGGTCGTGAGGGTATCAAAAAACCTCAAATCCCGTTTATTTCCCGTTTCTATCCACCAGAGAGGACACAGAGGTATAATATTTTTCCTCCGGTTATCCTCTGCGGACTCTGCGCTCTCTGCGTTGAATAAAACTAAACTTTCTATAACGTTATCCTTTTTCCTCCTGTTGATGGGGGCGCGGAGGTTGAACGCAGGTGTATTTGAATGATGAAAAGGCCAATGATATTGCCTGCATAATGAAAGGCAGGTATATAATTCCCCAGTATTGGCGAAATGTTGAGGGTCCTGCTATCAGAAACACTATCATGGGGAGAGTCGCCGACCCGAGGAGTATCCTTCCCGCATAATCTTTTCTCAATGCATAAAATGCCGAGAAGAACAGGACAAGAATCAAGGGTAAGATATACTTCGCCCTTGACCACAGGACCGAGGCAAATGAAAATGTAACCCGGAAATGCCTGAGATCGCCCTTTAACCAATCACCTGTGGGAGGAACTATAGCTCCGGGCAGGGACATGATATGAAGGTAATGGAAAAGGAATGCAAAAAGAAATATGATTCCGGGAATCAACAAGTATAGTGCCTGCTTTTTTTCCTTTTTGAGAAATGCCGGGATTATTGCTCCCAAGTATGAGAGAATGAAAAAACTCCGGATGAGAGGTGCAAATGTAAAACCTATTAATGCGGCGATTTTGTTTTTCTTGAAAATCCCCCATATTCCCAACATAAAGAAAAATGCCCCCCAATACTCGGGGAATGTAAACCAGAAGCCTGCCGAGCCGAATACGAAAAGAGGGACGATAAGCGCGGGGGCAATAAGATTCAGGGGCTTTTTCAGGTAGCCGCCGGCGATATCGAACGAGAAATAGAGAAATAAAACCGACATAATAAGGTAGAGATAAAAAATATAAAACCCGTCCGTTGGAAGCATCCAATTCCATATATAAAAAATAGTGGGCATGCGCCAATTCCATACGCTGCCGGGATCTTGCCCGAAAGTATCATGTTTTGAGGAAAAAGCGCGGGAATAGGCGTCGTAAAAACCAAAGCCTCTCTTCATGAGGTAGAATGTTTTTATATTGAGGGAGTTAAAATTATTGTACTTCCCGACAACAGGCTCTCTTGAGGCCATTTTGACCGCAGCGGGGTTGAGATCCACCGATATTGCGGCAAAATTGATGCAGATTAATATGAATATTGCCCAGGTTATATATAAAATTGGTTTCTTGTGATTTTTCAGAAGTGTGGCGGCTCCCCACCCCAAAACGCCCCCCAGGATTCCGAGAAGCAGAGGAGGACTGAATCTGAGCATTTCAGATTGTCTGATAATAACCTGACTGAGAACCGCTACCTCGGGGACGCCCCCTGGAGATTTTCCCGGTGGGAGAGAGAAAATAATGCTGCATATTGAAGTGATGATGATGGAGCCCAGCGCAGAGAGTTGTTTTTCTTCCAGGATAAATGAAATAATAAAAGCTACAAATAGGGGTACGAATATAAACACGGGAATGGCGGGGATGAAACTTCCTGCGGAAAAAAGAAGAACAGCGACAATTATCGATACCGCTATTCTGTGGATTTTTTCCTGTCTTGTCAGTTTAGCCTTATTGATATCTTCCCCTCAAGATTCGTGAATTGCGCTAAGGATTTTGATCCCGTCTTTCTTATGAGAAAGCTGAAATCTTTTCAGGCTGTGGTTTACGCCTCGCATTTTAACTATTTCTATATATCGGATAACATCATCAAGTGTCTCCATCATACCAAGTCGAATAATGCCGTCGGCAAGAAAGTGGTATGGTAGTTTGTCCGTTTGATTTGAAAGATTGTCGCCTCTTTCGATAACTATCCAGTTATTTGTGCTAAGTTCACTAATATAGCTGAAGAAGTGGAAAAGGACTCTTCTTATGTTATCATCTCCTATGTCCGTTTCCATAACGTTGACGGGATCGATTGCAAGTATTTTTATTTTATCCCCATATTTTTCATAGTACTCGGATAAAATTGATGAAAATCCGTCAAACATATCCCTGCTTTTTGTTGTTGTTCCGATTCTGTCTATAATATCGTCATAATCAATAATAAAAAGTCGCTTATTGTTGATAAAATCCCCAAATTCCTCGTGAGAATAATAAAAATTCTTGTCTTCTTTCAGGGAAACAAAAACACATATATTGCTTTCATCTCGTTTGAGGCAATGTTTCAGGCATTCCAGAACGAAAGTTGTCTTGAGGACCCCCGTTTCTCCCTCAATAAGTACCGTTCTTCGTTCAGGAAGCTTTGAAAAAATTACCTTGTCAATTCCCTGAATTTCATTCATTGAATACCATCTCACATTCAAAAATCATTATTGGACTAAAAACTCTCCGTTGCTATCGGTATACCGCCCCAAGAATAGACAATCCTTCATCGCTTGCCACAAGTTGTCTTTTTTTAAGACTATGTGAAGACCAGGCATATTTTATCGGTTGTAAATACCTCACCACGTTTCCGCGGCTTCGTATGATGCCCAGAGATATTATACCGTCGGCAAGGAATCTCTCTCGAAATTCGCCCTCTATATTCTCGGATGCTCTTTCAAATATTACCAGGGATATTATATCTAATTCTTTTAGTTTCCGGAAGAATGATAATATGGAACTTTTAAGGTATTCAGTGTCAGTTATAGAATAAATGGCGTTCAAGGAATCGAGGGTGAAAATGCGGAATTTTTCCTTCTTCTCGGATTTTATGGATTTCAACATCTCCAGGATTGAGTCAAACATATTTACGCATGTCTCTTCATCAGGCATTGCTTTTCTCATAATATTATAATCGCTGACCAAGAGATTCTCAGGATTCGCCAGTCCCAGGGATTTCATATTATTAAGATGGCTTTGCCAGGGCTGCTCGAATGTAAGATAAAGACCAAAGTTCTCTTTGTCTTTAAGAATATCAAGCATAAGACTGAAACAAAGCGCTGATTTTAATGTGCCTGCGGATCCCTCTACCAGAAATAACGATGATTTCACAGGATCAACAGAAAATATATCTTTAAATGTGATAGGTTTCATTGCAACTCCTGTGTTCTTTTGTTATTATTATAAAGCATAGAATTTCCTTTAATTTTTGTATTTACTATAAATTCACTCTTAACTTTTATTAAGTTCGTATTTATTGTCATCTCCTTTGGTCTTTTGTTCCAATTCACCTTTAATAAATACCGCTATTTTACGTCTTGCCCTGAAAAGTGCGTTCTCGACCTGTTTCTTGGATAGACTGTTATGTTGTGCCATCTCATCCACCGAGGAATCCGCAATTTTCATGGAAATGATCTTGTATTCCATCGGTGACAAAATATTTTTGAAGGATTTATACATTTCATTTTTAGATATTTTACCCAATACATGCTCTTCTACGTCCATTTCCGAGAACATTGATGCATAATAATACGGATCTTCGTCCAGAGAGTATGCTTCACTTAGTACTTTTTGCTTTAACTGAGTCGCCATCCTGACGGCGCGAAGAATTCGATTTCTGATAGAAAGGCTTGCATAATCATCAAAATGGGTTTTATATTTAAGATCATAATTGACAATAGCATTGAAAAGGCCAATCATTCCTTCCTGAACAAGGTCTTCCTTTGTTGAGCCGGGAAGGAAAAATTTCTTACCTATTTGATATACAAACCGGGAATACTCGTCAAAGAGCTCATTGATTGCTTGTTCATCTTTTTCCCGGGCTTTTTTAATAAGATTGATGATTTCTTTTTGATGCTCTTGGTAGATGAAGCAATTATCACAGGTAAGACTCGAATCTTTCCGGCAAAAACAACCGTTTTTCAACAGCCAACAATTGCGAAGGGACATTTTGGCCGGGCATGAAAGGTACTCATGTAATTGGCACTTATATATTTCGTGGCATTTTCTCACGCAGTATCCCCCGTCTTTTTTTATAATTTATAGCTTCTAAGAGCATGTCGTTTTTCCTTTATAGAGAAGCCTATTTGTAAACTGTTAACAATTCTGTAACAAAGGAGTAATTCTCATGTGATATAATTTAAAAAATAATGGCAATACTATAAGCTGTTTCTAATTAGTATTATCCTTTTCGATCTGCGGCGAAACGCCGCAGTTACTGACATTGTTATAATGGTGGGGGTGGCGTCTCGCCGCCCAGACAACAAGACATTATTTTCGAGAAACAGCTTGTTTTATCAGATGTTCAGGATATGGAGGTATGGAAATGGAAATTAGAAAAGGTTCATATATAGCAGGTGGCAAGGGAAATGACAGGACCGGGAAATTAAATAAATCTTTAACAACAAAGCAACCGGGAGACAGGGTCTCACTGGGTGGAAAACCGGAAAAGCTACCCCAAAAACCTGCAGTGGAAAATGTAAAAGCAACCGGGAATACAGCGAAGAAAACACAATTGGCCAGCGTCACGTCGGGGTTCACGGCAACGGATGCGGCAGCTTCGGCTGTAACCGGAAGCGCGGGGGCGGCGGCGAAAGGGCTCAACCTGCAGGTAATGAAGAACACCATTGAAAGCCTGAAGAAAGCTAACGTTTCATTCCTCAAGAAGAAGGGATTCTACATACCTTTTGTAACTGGTAAATTTGCCAAAATCGGCGCCGACGAAGTGGCGAAGGAACTCTCGGAGGGCAGGGACGAGGACAAAAAGAATCTTCGGGTTCAGCCTCAGGGGCTTGGTATGATGCCCATAATGGATGAGGGAGATGTGCAGGAGCTCGGGGCGTTTCATCTGACAGGAGCTACAGGCTTATTGCCCCGGAATGAAATTGCAGGATTTCTTAACGACGCAGTTTCATCAGGAATGGAATTAAAAGGATTGTCGGGGGAAAATCTCGGAGCGTACGGCGCTTATAATTATGTGACCACGGGATGGGAATCGGCCGGGGTCGAGAAACAATCAGTGGATCTCTATCGTGACGGCACAGCCGTTTTAAGACTCACTCCCGATAAGATACGGGATCCATTTGCGGTAAAGAAAGAATTGAAAGATGCATGGGATGCGTATAATACTCTTGAGAAATATGGTAGCAAGTATTTGTCCACCGTCGGGGAGCCTATTGGCAAAACCTCTTTTCTCAAGAAATTTGAGATTTTTGAAAAACTGAAGAAAATAGAACAAGGCAGTGACGATGCAGAAATCGTTTATTCCGTGATTGAAAAGAAAACCGAATCGGGCGAGGATTTTGAGAAGGTTGCCAGCTATTACTTTGATATCAGGAATGAGGTAGATAAGTACTTTGATACGATGGATGCTCTCAAGGCGTTTAATTATGCAAGAAGCAACCTGAAAGATAATCCCGTGCTTTCGAAAGCTTTTGTTGATATTGTCAAGGGAACCGGTGATGTAAGCGATGCAATAAAAGCTTTGCGTCTCATCACAGCCCCGGTGGCAAAAGAATCCTTCAACGACAGGCGTGAGGCAATGCTAATGCTGACAGACGTCGCCAATAATGAGGGAGTGGAAGCCTATGAACTGGCATCTCAATATATGCTGCCGGGCGAGACAATAAAGGACTCTGCGAAAGAATATGCGGAAATGAGGAAAGGTCAGAGTTACCGTAGTGGAAAACAGGTTCCCGGAGCTTTCGAATATATGAGAACCGAATTGAAGGACAGCCCGGAGCAGAGGGAGATATTCAAGGGATTATTTAAAACTATACCAGATAAGTTTAAAGCAATAAGGATAATGAACAGCCTGAAAGCCCCGTTTGGTGACTCGACATATAAAGAAAGGGCAGAAATAATGACAGGGCTGCTGAAGTCTGAGGATTCTGAGAAGGCTCGGGAAGATTTCGAGTACATAAAAGGCCAGACGAAAAAAGGTGAGAAGCTTGTCGATGTTGGCCGCCTCTATGCAGATATGCTCGATGCTGTCAAGAAAGGTTACTATCAAGAACAGGCGAGAAAAGCATTTAAATATGTTCGAGATACACTCAAACAAGATCCCGGTAAAACCTCCAGCTTCAGCAAGATACTGCGTAAGTCGGATTACACCAGTAATGCCATCAAAACATATGAAACCATACAGAAACCTGTTAAGGGCGAGGATTACCAGATGAGGGAGAATACAGCACTGAAGCTTCTCGAACATGGTGATTTCAAGGAGAATTACGAGGTTATATCCAAACACATCTATTCCGGTGAGACACTGGAGAAAGTTACCGACCAATTCCTGGCAATACATAAGGCAATGGGTAATAAGGAATACTATACCGATGAAAGCCGGAAGGCGTTTATCGATATGAAGGAGAAATCGAAGAACGATCTCACGAAGTTTGACCGTTATATCAACCTGCTAAAGGAGTTCAAGAATTTCGACCTGGCAAAGAAGGCGCAGGAGCTTCTTGAAAAACCTGTGAAGAATGAGGGATATGAGGCTCGTGAAGAAGTTCTCCTGAATATGTTAAAATGGGAGGACGGGTCTGACAACTCAAGTAAAGACGCAGTTGATAATTACGAAACTCTCGTGAAGAACATGGATAAAGATGAGACTCTCCCCGATGCGCAGAAACGATTCAAGCTCCTGTTTGATGTCCTGGGAGCAAGGGAGAAGTCGGAAGAGGTCAGAGATGCCTTCTCATTTGTGGGAGAGCATGTCAAAAAGGGAACATTCCCCGGTAAGAACTCAAGGGAAGTAACGGATGAACTGGTCAGATCATTGCTTATATCCGACAGTCTTGAGGACGCGAAGGAGCATCTGCTCTTCCAGGCAAATCAGGGCAAAGACAACTCTGATAATACCATCAGGCACGAGGATGATTATGTGATAATCGGCGGAGTGAAACTGAAAAAGAAAAAATAATCCGAAGTTATTTCCGTAGGAAAATTGTTCAATGTGTCTAAACCTTCTTTGAATTGTTCTAAAAATAAGGAGGAAATATATAATCATGTCCGGACATTCCAAATGGCATAACATAAGAGTAAAGAAAGAAAAAGTCGATGCAAAGAGGGGAAAAGTGTTCACAAGGATCTCCAAGGAGATAATGCTTGCCGTAAAGGAGAGCGGCCCCGATCCTGACACAAACTTCAGGCTCGCTACAATAATCCAAAAAGCAAAAGAAGTTAATATGCCCAATGCGAATATTCAAAGGGCGATAGACAGCGCCTCCGGAGAGTTATCGGGAGAAGGGATAGAAGAGGTTGTCTATGAGGGGTACGGTCCGTTCGGAGTGGCAATTTTCATAGAAGTGGCAACGGATAATAAGAACAGGACGGTACCGGAAATCAGGAATATTTTCGGCAAGTACGGAGGAGCACTCGGTGAGTCGGGTTGTGTTGCCTGGATGTTTGATAGAAAAGGTCTCATCATGATTGATGCAAGCGTCGCTGGTGAAGAAGAGATATTTGAGATTGCTCTGGAAGCAGGGGCGGAAGATATTGAGAAGGAAGGGAATGCTTACCGGATCACAACCGCTTTCGAGGATTTCTACGAGGTAAAGAAGGCTCTTCAGGAGAAGAAAATCTCCATGGAGTCCGCCGATATTACAATGATTCCTCAAAACGAGATTACACTGAACAAATCACAGGCGCAAACGATCATGAAACTTATGGAATTCCTGGAAGAACATGATGATGTGCAAAATGTCTTCGCCAATTTTGACATACCCGATGATGATGGATAATGGATAAAAGAAGAGAGAAGTTAGAGGTTAGAAATTGGAAGTTAGAGGTGAGGATATTGAAAACCCTCAAAAATCAATTATTGGTTTTCAGTTATCAGCGGTCACTGCCGACCGACAACTGACTAATCCCATTTCCCATTTCCCATTTCTTTTCTCATGAATAGAGGCAGGTAAATAGATGATCATATTGGGAATCGATCCCGGGCTTGCGACAACAGGGTATGGAGTTATAAAGGAAGAAGGGGAGGCTCTTGAATCGCTGGGCTACGGGTGTATAAAAACCAAAGCGGGCGTGGAAAAGACAAGACGTTATTGCGAAATATTTGACGGGATTATGGAAATTATGAGGGAGTTCAAGCCTGATATTCTGGCGGTGGAATCCCTCTTTTTTAATAAAAATACAAAGACAGCCCTCATGGTGGGGGCGTCGCTGGGGATAATTTTTCTTGCGGCGGGAAAATTCGGCATACCCCTGGTGGAATATACACCCCTGCAGGTGAAGGAATGCCTGACAGGATTCGGCAGGGCAAAAAAGAACCAGATAAGGGAAATTGTTCAGATCGAACTTGAACTGGAAAAACCCCCAACACCCATAGACGCCTCGGACGCCCTTGCAATAGCCCTTTGCCATTATCATCTGGATGAAATGGATGAATAGATGAAATTTTTTCCGGTAAAAGGAAAATCCAGGGAAAGGTGAATACCTACAATATCTAATATCAGGAGTTACGCAATTGTCATTCTGAGCGTTATAAGAAAGAATAAGTTTACTCCAATGACTTTCTCAAAGACGGAATATTCTTGATGTTCGTGATTCACATAGCGAAGAATCTCCTTATGCCTTGGATTGGTTTGACGAGATCCTTCGCTTTGTAAGACATCGAAGGCAAGTAAAATTCATTCTTGCCGGGGTTTATCCGGAAAAGGAAAAGATCGTATTCCGCTCAGGATGACAGTTTTACGCATTTTTTTCCTGGAAATGAGTAAGTCCTATAATATATTACCAGGGGGCAAAAAATGATAACCCGCATGGAAGCATATAACTATCGGTGTTTTAGAGATCTGGACATCAAAATTTCTCCTTTTTCTATTCTTGTTGGTGCAAACGGATCAGGAAAAAGCACTTTTATGGATATTTTGGGATTTCTGAAGGATTTGAATAATGATGGTCTATATGAAGCTATCAAAAAAAGAGCAAACTATCTTGAAGAGATTTTATGGATGAACAGGGGAGATAAATTTGCATTAGCTGTGGAAATGGAGATACCGGACAGAATTCGAAAGGAATTAGCGGAAAAATGGACACATTGCAGGTATGAAGTTTGTATTGGGAGATTTAAATTGAAGTATAAGGAAGATCAATATTTAGATATATTTCAGTACATAAAAAATGAAAGCAAGAAGAACGATTTAAAAAAGTCCTATAAAGAAATAGAAATCTTATCTGAAAAGCTGATTTTATATGATGATCCAAATGATAAAGGTGAAGATGAACAAAGAAAAGAAAATGTAATAATAAAAAATATATTAGGAGATACAAGGTTTATTTCAGAAACAAAAAGAGAAGATCATGAGCTTGAATTCAATATAAAAAAAGGTAAATCTGCACTTTCAAATATTCCTGAAGATGAATCTCGTTTCCCGGTTTCATTATGGCTAAAAGAAACATTGAGAGATAGAGTTCAAATAATATCTCTAAATTCTGAAAAAATGAAAACCCCCTGTCTGGCTTATGGAACACCTGAATATACTTCTGACGGATCGAATCTTCCTTTGGTCATAAAAAACTTTAAGAAAGAACATCCTGATCAATATAAAGACTGGATTAAACATTTGCAAACATTCCTTTGTGATTTAAAAGATATTCGTATAATAGAAAGGGAAGAAGACAGACATCTTTATATTAAAGCCAAATTTAAATTTGAAAAGAACTATCAGATTGAGATCCCATCATGGCTTCTGTCCGATGGGACTCTTCGAATGATAGCACTAACTCTTTTGGCATATCTTCCTTATAAGGATTATATTTTTCTTATTGAAGAGCCTGAAAACGGAATTCATCCTTTGGAAATTGAAACGGCATACCAATCTTTATCATCGATTTATGATTCCAATGCAATGGTCGCCACCCATTCGCCGGTTCTTTTGAGTTGTGCGGAATTAGATGAATTAATATGTTTCAGAAAAGAAAAAGGGGGGCTTATTTCTGTGGTCAGGGGGACTGATCACCCAAGGCTCAAGAACTGGAAAGACAGCCCAAATTTAAGTATCCTTTTTGCATCAGGGGTGATGGCATGAAAGACCTTTTAGTTATTACTGCTGATAAAACTATGAAAAGATCCTTTTATATAATTTTATCTAAAATTAACAAAGAATTTTTAAACATACAAGAGATTAACATTGAAGAGAATGATATATTGAGTCATCCGGAAAATGATCCAGGTGTAAGGAAAGGAGGAGTCGAGCTTTCGAGATCATATACTAATGAATATAAACACTGCCTTCTTGTTTTTGATTGGGAAGGTTGTGGCAGAGAGAAAAAAAGTTCTATAGAGAAGGAAGTAAAAAAAATAAAAAGCGGACTTTACAGAACAGGATGGGGAGACAGGGCAGAAGTTATAATTATAGATCCTGAGTTGGAAATATGGATATGGAATAATTCTCTTCATGTGGCAAAAGCATTAGGATGGAAGAGGTGGCGTGATTTAAGAGAATGGTTGATTGGAAAAAAATATCTCAGAGAAGATGAAGTAAAGCCTAAAATGCCGAAGGAAGTCCTGAGGGAAGCATTAAAAATCGGAATAAAGGGAAAGACACAAAGAAAGGCGTTTTCTTCCGCTATACATATGGAAATTGCAAGAAAAGTTTCATATAGAAAGTGTGAAGATCGAAATTTTGGCAAGTTGATTTCAACCTTACAGGAATGGTTTCCAACACAAAAAAAGTCTTCGTAATTCACACCCACAGGGGATTGGGGATCTATTGCTTTTGCCCCCTGTTTTGCATGGCTCAAAATAAGCTTTTCCAGATGTTCAAATTGCAGGTATGGTCAAGAAATCCTTAAAGGAATTATACAGGATATTGTCAAATTTATCTATGTTTTTTATATTACATTTTTTTTTACCGGGTACAGATTAAATTATGGTATTTATACAGGCCTCCCACTGTAGGAGAGGTTAACGGTCTCGATATTTGCGGCAGGATGCCTATATTATCTTGGCAGGATGCCACTCCTACATAAAGAAGGACTGAATGTTTATAAATCATGAAAAGAGGTATGATCTTGCAATTTACTAAAGTCGGAAACACATTTTGCATCAGGATAATGAAGGGTGAGGAGCTTGTTGAGACATTAACCGAATTTTTACAGGCTAATAATCTCAAATCGGGCTACATATCGGGCATCGGAGCCACCGATGATGTGACACTGGGATATTTTGACGCCAAAACGGGTGAATATAACAAGAAGGATTTTCAGGAGTCTTTCGAGATATTGAACCTGACGGGAAATGTTTCGTCTGTTGGCGGGAAGTCTTTCGTGCATATGCATGTAACCCTTGGAAAAGAGGATTTTTCCTGCATCGGCGGACATCTTTTCCGTGCGAATATCAGCGTAACGTGCGAAATTTATCTCAAAGTGCTGGGTGTTGTTTTCAGCAGGGAGCATGATTCTGAAACGGGATTAAAGCTTCTGGCGTTGAAATGATAACCTTTGTTTTTAATTAGATGACATTGAACAAGGATTCAGGATAATCACAATGAAGAAATAGGCAAAGAATGAAGAAATAGACAAAGAATGCGGAAAGGAAGTGAGATTTTGGAAAAGACAGAAGAAAAATTGGATTTTGAGGAGCTTCGCCCGAATTTTCTTCCACAACAGGCGATGCTGGAAGCGAACAGGTGTCTTTATTGCTATGATGCCCCTTGTCGCAAGGGATGTCCCGTGAATATTGACATTCCTCACTTTATCCAGTCCATCCGCTCGGGCAATTTGAAAAGGTCTGCGCGTCTTATAAACGACGCAAACCCATTCGGCTCGGTATGCGGTAGAGTCTGTCCTGTGGAGAGATTGTGCGAGGAAAAATGTGTTCTCAGCGAAATCGGAAAACCTGTTGAGATTGGGATGCTACAAAGATTTGCAATGGATTACGGGGAATATCTTAGACAGCCTGCAGCCAAAAACGGACGTAAAGTTGCAGTTATAGGATCGGGACCGGCGGGTCTCTCCTGTGCTTCCGAGTTGGCAAGGAATGGATACGAGGTTACCGTTTTTGAATCAAAACAAGTTCCCGGGGGTATGGTTGCGTATGGAGTTCCTGAATATCGGTGTCCCCACAGTGTAACAGCGGCGGAAGTTGAAAAGATTGTCAACGAGGGAGTCGAGATCAGATCCGCTACACCTGTGAACAGGGATGTATCCGAGTTGTTTGAACTGGGATACGAAGCCGTCTTCGTGGGAGTCGGATTAACAAAAACGAGTCGCTTTACCGTTCCGGGCATGGAATTGAAAGGCGTCTATATGGGCCTTGATTTCCTGAACCGGATATCCGCAGGCGATCGCCCCGATGTGGGAAGAAAAACTGTGACAATAGGCGGAGGGGATACAGCTCTTGATTGCGCAAGATCAGCTTTGAGACTGGGAGCGGAGGAGTCAACGATAGTCTATCGACGCTCGTTTGTCGAGCTTCCGGCGGATAAGAGAGAGATAGAAGAAGCGCTTGAAGAGGGAGTCGTGTTCAGAACTCTGGCTCAGCCGATGGCGTTTTACGGAGATGACCAGGGAGTTCTTCGCGCCGTGGAATGTGCCAATGTGAAGCTGGGGAAACCCGACGAGTCCGGCCGCAGAAGCCCTGTCATTATAAAGGGATCCGAATTCAGATTTGCCGCGAACACCGTTATTTTTGCAACAGGAACACAACCATCAGGACTCCTCAGAAGAATACTAGTGGCGGCGGAGTATGTGGACAACAGATTCCTCAAGGTCAATCCTGAGACAATGGAGACCTCAATAACCGGTGTATTCGCCGGTGGCGACGTTGTCAACAAGGGGCAGACCGTTGTTCAGGCAGTTGCGGAAGGCAAACTCGCTGCCAGGGGAATGTTGAAGTACCTGGAAACGAAGGCGGAGCCTGTACCAATGGAAGAAGTTGTCCCCGCTGAAGCACCTGATGTTGAAGAAGTGGAACTTGAAGTGGAAGAAGTAGAAGAAACTCCCATGAAAGAGCAGAAGCTTGAGCATATCGAGGATAAGGTGGAAGAAGCCCTGGAGCAGGCAAGAGAAACATTAAAGAAGCTCGAGGAAGAGGAAAAAGAAATAAGTGAAGAGGTTGTTCACAAGGTAGAAACTACTGAAGAAGAGGCAATAATCGAAGAGGAAGTCGAAGAACCCGAAGAAGAAACGGAATCGGCCGAAGCAGCCCCTGAGAAAGCGGAAGAACTGGAGGTAGAAGAGCTTGAGGTAGAAGAGCTTGAAGCAGAAGAGCCTGAGGTAAAAGAGCTTGAGGTAGAAGAGCTTGAAGCAGAAGAGCCTGAGGTAAAAGAGCTTGAGGTAGAAGAGCTTGAAGCAGAAGAGCCTGAGGTAAAAGAGCTTGAGGTAGAAGAGCTTGAAGCAGAAGAGCCTGAGGTAAAAGAGCTTGAGGTAGAAGAGCTTGAAGCAGAAGAGCCTGAGGTAAAAGAGCTTGAGGTAGAAAAGCTTATGGAAGAAGAGCTTGTGGAAGAAGAGCTTTTGCCAGAAGAGCCTGAGGCGGAAGAACCTGAAGAAGTCCTGGAAGAGGCAGTGGAGGCGGTTCAGCAAGATACGGATGAGCTTATCGGGAAAATCGAAGCCGATGAAAAAACGGTTGAAGAAGCCCTCGAGGAAATAATCGAAAGTAAAGAAGAAGAGCCATCTGAAGAAGAACCATCTGGAGAAGAGCCGGTGGAAAAAGCTGAGGAAGAGGAAACACAGGAGGAGACTTCTGAAGAAGAGAAACCGGGAGATATAGGGGAGAAAGGAGGACATCATGGGAATTGATCTTAGTATTGAATATTGTGGAGTAAAATTTCCAAATCCATATATACTTGCCGCCGCTCCTCCCACCGACAAACCCGATATGGTGAGACGGGCGTTTGATGCCGGATGGGGTGGCGCAATTATCAAAACTATGTCAGTAAAGGAAGAGCCGGTAAGTCTTGTCTATCCCATGATGCATGGATTGTCCTATAGGGGACAAAGACTCATGGGACTTGAGAATATCGACCTTATATCCGAGCATTGTGTGGATGAGTGGTTGCCGGAAATCACCAAAATCAAAAAGGAATACCCAGATCAGGTTCTTATTGCCAGTATAATGGCCTCTAAAAAAGAGGACTGGCAGGATCTGGTCCGTCGCCTGGAAGATGCGGGAATTGATATGATCGAATGCAGCTTCTCCTGCCCTCATGGTATGCCTGAAAGAGGTATGGGAAGCACGATCGGACAGAACGCAGAGCTTACCGAGAGGACCGCAAGGTGGGTGAAAGAGGCGGCAAAAAATATCCCCGTAATTATCAAATTAACACCAAATGTAACCGACATTACCATTATCGCCGAGGCGGTGAGAAAATCCGGGGCGGACAGCGTCTGCGCCGCGAACACGGTAAAGGGACTCATCGGGTTCAACCTTGATACATGGTCACCGTATCCCGAGGTTAACGGCAAGTCAACATACGGCGGGTACTCGGGCCCGGCTATTAAACCTATTGCATTGAAATGTGTCGCGGAGATAGCCAAGAAGGTTGAAATACCCATAACCGCTGTCGGCGGGCTCTGGGACTGGAGAGATGCAGTGGAGTTCCTCCTCGCCGGAGCGGAGACGGTTCAATCCTGTACCGCAGTAATGGCAATGGGATACAGGATCATAGATGACCTGAACGAGGGTCTTGCCAATTACCTGGAGTCCAAAGAGTTATCCTGCGTGAGAGACCTTGTGGGCAAGGGACTTGAGAACGTCATGAGACACGAGGAGCTTTCCAGGGAATGGCAGGTACGCGCTTTTATAGACCAGGATCTCTGCATAAAATGCGACCTGTGTTATATTGCCTGTAGAGACGGTTCACACCAGGCGATAGAGCGATTTGACGATAGGTCTGTAAAAGTTGACCCTGATAAATGTGTCGGATGTGGATTCTGTCCCCAGATATGCCCGGTAAATTGTATAACATTACAGCCTTATGAGGTTGAGTCCGGGGAAGAGGTATCGCTTTAATTATCGGGGAATCAATTATTTTTAAAAATAAATCGGATAAGGAGTTGAGCTATGTTTTCAAAGGCATATGTTGAAGCTCTGGAGCAAAGATGCAGTCAAGTCAGAAGAGATCTTCTGACAATGCTCCATGAAGCCAAATCGGGACATTCGGGAGGATCATTATCTTCCGTGGAAGTAATGGTCGCCCTCTATTTTTACAAGATGAAGCACAATCCCGAGAATCCCGGCTGGGAAGGAAGAGATTACTTTATATTATCAAAGGGTCATGTTTGTCCGACTCTCTACGCGGTTATGGCCCAAGCGGGTTATTTACCTGTCGAAGAGTTGATGACTCTGCGCAAGATGGGAAGCAGACTTCAGGGACATCCTCATAGGTTCAAACTTCCCGGACTGGAGACATCATCGGGTTCTCTTGGTCAGGGTCTTTCAATTGCAAACGGAATTGCACTTGCATTGAAGCATGACAAGAAGCCAAACCGTGTATATTGTCTTCTCGGCGACGGTGAGATTCAGGAGGGACAGGTCTGGGAAGCGGCAATGACCGCCGCTCATTATCAACTGGATAATGTATGCGCCATTGTTGATTACAACAACCTCGAGATTGACGGATTTGTCGAGGATGTAATGGGAATATATCCTATCGTTGACAAGTGGAAGGCATTCAATTGGCATGTACAGGAATGCGACGGTAACGATATGGCAAGCGTCATGAAAGCTTTCGATCGTGCCGGTCAGTTCAAGAGGAAACCCACCGTCATAATCGCCCATACAACAAAAGGCAAGGGCGTTTCATTCATGGAGAATGTGGACCTCTGGCATGGAAAGATTCCTAAGGATGATCAGCTTGACCAAGCTCTGGCGCAACTGGAAGGCACATGCAGCCTGTATAAATCCTGGAATTAATATTAAGACGGAGGATGGATCTGTAGGAGGGATGTCCTCATCCCGATAAATGGATAACAGAGGACGGATGACGGATCCCACTTCCCATTTCTCATCTCTCGAAAAGGAGGAAGATAGAAATATGCGCATGGAAGAAAAAATGAAAGACCGGAAGATGGAGGCAACCAGGGTTGGTTTTTCCAGGGCACTCCTGGATTTAGGAAAAACAAATCCCGATGTTATGGTTCTGGACGCCGATCTTGCGAAATCCACTTTAACAAAGAATTTTATGGATAAATACCCGGAGAGGTTTTTTGATATAGGAATAGCGGAGCAGGATATGCTGGGAACCGCCGCCGGCCTGGCGCTGGCGGGCAAGATCCCGTTTGCCTGTACGTATGGTGTATTTATTGCAGGGAGAGCATGGGATCAAATACGCACAACAATATGCTACGGAGATATTAATGTCAATGTCTGTGGTATGCACGGCGGAATATCCGTGGGTCCAGACGGTGCGACACATCAGGCTCTTGAAGAAATCGGGCTCATGAGAGTCCTGCCCAATATGACCGTGCTTGTCCCTTGCGATTCGATCGAGTCCTACAAGGCCACTATGGCGGCGGCGAATGAAGTTGTGGGGCCGACCTACCTTAGATTTGGTCGTGAAGCAGTTCCCATCATCACAAAAGAAGAGGATCCCTTCGAGGTCGGCAAGGCAAATGTCCTGACGCAGGGCAATGACTGTGCCATAGTCGCATGCGGGTTTATGGTCGGTGAGGCGCTTGACGCCGCAAAGGAATTGAAGGAAGAGGAAGGCATAAACTGCAGAGTCATTAATATGCATACCGTGAAACCTCTTGATGAGGAAGTCGTCCTGAAGGCGGCGAAGGAATGCGGAGCAATCGTAACCGCCGAGGAACACCAGGCCGCTACAGGGCTCGGAGGTGCAGTAGCCGAATTTATATCACAGAAATACCCCGTACCGATGAAAATAATCGGAATTCAGGATCGCTTCGGTGAATCGGGGCAGCCCTGGGAATTGCTGGAAGAATTCAACCTGACCTGGAAAGACATCAAACAGGGAGTAAAACGTGTCATGAAGATGAAGAGGGAGAAAGTGGGAGTGTAGGTATCCCAGGCATCCTGCCGTATTTCTTCTGAAATAAAATGACAGGTTTAAAATAACATTATCAGGATCAGAAGGGGCAAATCGCCTCTTCTTTTTCTTGTTGGGACGATCCGGTTCAACTCCAATACCCATTTTGTGAAAATGGCAAGAATGTGAATTCTTAAAGAAGGGGCAGGGGCGAATTGAGCGAAATATCCATTTGTTTTGAATATCCGTGAGGCGTTAATGTTTGTTTTTATCATAAATAGAAATTCATTTAACGGAAAAATCATTACATTGGAAGAACATTTGAGCGGAGAACATGAAAGGTTAAATCTGAATTATGGGATGGAAATCCTATGAGTGGAGCAGGAAGTTTGCAGAATCAGGCGGACCGACAAGAGAAGAAACCACCGGACAACAGGGGCCCAGAGAAAAAAAAAGGAAGTTGGATTTCAATCGCTTATCGTTTATTTGTTGTGGTTTTTCTATTTGTTTCATCTCTATATATTCTCTGGTATTTATCATCGATTCCTTCGTTTTTGTCTAAAAGTAATGTTGGCGAGAGGCTTGGCATGATGTACGCGATTCAATTAAAAAGTCCTCCCCTGGGCAGTGAGATAATCACTCTTATGGGAGTACTTTTACTTATTGGAGTATATCTTGTAATAGATCTCTTTTTTCTGCAAAAGGTTAGCTTTAAAGCAAAAATATTATTTAATCTTATCTGGATTATTATGCTCTTTGGTACAGTTGAACTCTTCTTAACCCGTTATGTCAGGCTTAATCCTGATCTATACCGGCCTCACCCCACATTAATATGGGAGTTAACCCCAAATTTCTTTGCTGATAGAAAGGATTTTCACGATCCCAACAATGCTTCCGGCAGGGAGTATCCTGATTTCCCTGCCAACAAAGGGAGAGCCGGGGCCATTCAGAATCGCATTAACCGCTTCGGCATGCGCTATCCTGATTTCCCTGTTAAAAAGGAACCCGGGGAATTCCGTTTTATTATACTGGGTGATTCCAGCGCCTTTGGTCTTGGCGTACCGGAGTGGTGTCGATATACTGACATTCTGGAAGAAAAACTTCAGGAAGCTTATCCTCACAGGAAAATCAGAATTATTAACGCGGCGGTGCCCGGATATACAACATTTCAAATGAATTCGCAAATGAAATTGCACATGAAGAAGTTTAAGCCAGATTGTCTGATTCTTGCCACCATTAATGATCACGCAACCGATTATGCCGGGGATAAAAAGCGGGGTCCATCGGAAATCCTCATGCCCCTTTTTAATCTTCTGTATAGAAGTAAAATATATATGGTTTTACGAAAGAATATTTTTAACTGGAGTTTTAATCGGAAATTAAGGGACCACAAGAAAACAGCCACAAAACCCCGGCCGACGTCACATCGTGTAAACATTAATGATTCCAAAAAATTTCAGGAAGAAATGATAAACAGGATAAAATCCTGGGGTGGAAGTGCAATTATCATATCACAGCCTGTCAGAGATAGTTTTCTTGAAGGGGATACTGCAAGGAAGTATAGGAATGTAATGAGGGAGGTTTGTCAATCTACAGGCTCTCTTTTTGTGGATATTAATTCACAATGGACAAGGCAGTATAGTGAAGGGCTTTTTTATGATTGCGTACACCCAAATAGGGAAGGACATAGAAAGGAAGCTGAAATCCTCTATGAGATGATAATTAGCAATGATGTTATCCCAAAAAACAAGAGATGAGACCTCCGTAGAGATGTGTTTTTTCACTTACTATTTTCAAACGCCATCGGGGACATTTTTTTGAAAAATTATTAGAAGAACATTTGATCGGGAATATGAAGGGCAAAATCTGAATTATGGAGTGGAAATCCTATGAGTGGAGCAGGAAGTTTGCAGAATCAGGCGGACCGACAAGAGAAGAAACCACCGGACAACAGGGGCCCAGAGAAAAAAAAAGGAAGTTGGGTTTCAATCGCTTATCGTCTTTTTATTGTGATTTTTCTATTTATTTCATCCCTATATGTTCTCTGGTATTTATCATCGATTCCTTCGTCTTTTTCTGAGAGTAATATTGGCGAGAAGTTTGGCATGATGTACATGCTTCAATTAAAAAGTCCTCCCCCGGGCAGTGAGATAATCACCCTTGTGGGAGTATTTTTGCTTATTGGAATATATCTTGTAATAGATCTCTTTTTTCTGCAAAAGGTTAGCTTTAAAGCCAAAATATTATTTAATCTCATTTGGATTATTCTACTTTTTGGTACAGTTGAACTTTTCTTAACCCGTCATACCAGGCTTAATCCTCTGCCAAACAAGCTTCACCCCACATTAATATGGGAGTTTACCCCAAATTTCGGTGTTGGTAGAAGGGGTTTTCGAAAGCGTATCGGGGCTTCCGGCATGGGTAGTCCTAATTTCCATGCTGACAAAAGGAGAATCGGGTTTATTCAAATTAACCGCTATGGCATGCGCTATCCTGATTTCCCTGTTGAAAAGGAACCCGGGGAGTTCCGTTTTATTTTGCTGGGTGATTCCAGTGCCTACGGTCATGGCGTGTCTGTGGGGTGTCGATATACTGACATTCTGGAAGAAAAACTTCAGGAAGCTTATCCTCACAGGAAAATCAGGGTTATTAACGCGGCGGTGCCCGGATATACAACATTTCAAATGAATTTGAAAATGAAATTGTACCTGAAGGAGCTTAAGCCTGATTGCCTGATTCTTGCTACTATTAATGATCCCATACCCGATTATGCCGAGGATAAAAACCGGGTTCCCCCGGAAATCCTCATGCCCCTTTTTAATCTTCTGTATAGAAGCAAAATATATATGGTTTTACGAAAGAATTATTTTGCCTGGAGTTTTAAAAGGAAATTAAGGGGCTGCAAAAAAGCAGTCGAAAGACCCTTGCCGACGTTATGTCGCGTAAGCATTGATGATTCCAAAAAAAATCAGGAAGAAATGATAAACAGGATGAAATCCTGGGGCGGGAGTACAATTATCATATCACAACCTATCAGATCTGACAGTTGTCTTGAAGGGGATGTTACAAGGAATTATAGGAATGTAATGAAGGAGGTTTGTCAATCTACAGGCTCTCTTTTTGTAGATGTTTATTCACAATGGAAAAGACAGGATAGTCAGAGACTTTTTATTGATACTGAACATCCAAATATGGAAGGACATAGAAAGGAAGCTGAAACCCTCTATGAGATGATAATTGGCAATGATATTATCCCAAAAGATGAGAAATGAGACTTCCAGGGAAGGTTTGGGGTTCAAAAAGCCCATGATTATCTTTTCTATGGATCTCGTCTCAACACTCCTGTCAAGCAACGTGCTCCGGATCCGTACTCCATTGTTTCTTTCAGGGGAACTGTCAATACTTTCATTCCCCTTTTTCTATATTCATCTGCTATTCCCGGGAAATGATCCGCCATTAAAATAGTCTCTTCATCTATACTCAAATTATTGGCTCCGGCAACTTCATCTAATCTTATTTCAATTTTATCCCATTTTGTCAGGGGATCAGGCAAGCCGTCAACAAGAGCCTCCGGGCAATAAGTCAATAATCCCGGTCTGTTTAAAGTCAGAATCCAGTCCAGATGGAAAAGATTTGGATTCAGTCTTATAATGTGGATTCTGTATTCATCCCCCAAAAGCTGTTTTAACCACTCTACTCCTGCTTTGCTGGTTGAATTACCCGACATTCCAACATAAATATTATGTCCGTCTATCATTATGTCTCCATTTTCAAGGTAAAGATCGTCTTCCCTGTAATGTGGAGAAGGAGGTGGAGTGGATATATAAGTTGCGTTGCTGTCTTTCAGAAGGGGTTCCAACGCTTTTCTAACAACCCAAACCTGTTTTCTCCTGAAAGGCATACGAAAAGAATTAAGCAATATTACTGTTGTGCCGATTACCCGGAGAAAGTCGGCTCCGCCAAAAAGCATATTCCCTTTTTGAATACCGGATAGATAATCCTTTTCTTCAGGATACTCCATCGGCAATATTCTATGTACTTTGACTCCATTTTCAGACAAGACCTTTGCTATGGTGTCCAATGCTTTTTGAAGTCTAGCTGATATTTCAGGAAATATTTCTTTTGTAACCTGCCCCGCTCTTTCCCTGACGGCTTTTTTGCCCTCTTCAGACAGCCAGACTAATGCGGGAATGTAATCGGGCTCAACTGTCCAATCTTCGTTCCCTATAAAGCATTCTCTCAGTCGCCCCCACTCATTCCAGACGCCTATAACCCGTTTACTCATTTCTTTCCTCCAATATAATAATAACTGTTTATCACTTCACTGTATCTTCCTTTGAAAGTGAGTAATTATTCACCGCAGAGCTCGCAGAGGACACTGAAACAAGTTCAGTGCAGGCTCCTAGCAATGACAAAATGGGAAAGTCCTGTTCCAATATCCAAACTCCAACTTCTGACTTCCGATTATTGGCGGGTTTAAAAACCCGCGCTACGTACCTATATCCGATTTCCGACCTCCGACATCTGACTTCCGACTTCCATTATTGCGATATCAGTTTCGATAATGACCCGTACTGACGAAGTTTGAAGAATGTCAGCTCGCCGTTAAAGAGCATCTCGAACCCTATCTGCGCCATTCTGAAAAGGTTGCATACTTTCGAGAAGAAAAAGAGAGGTCCCGGGTTTTTTTTGAAATATTTGTTTTGAGAAAGCCACTTTACGAAAAATCGGGGAATGAATCCCTTGGATACCAACAGAACAAGCGAGAGCCAATATATATCTTCCTTCGATCTGGGATAATCCAGGCTTACCCTGAACTGCCTCCATGCCTTCGTATTCTTTCCCTCGATATCATCTTCGGTTATCAGTCCCTGCTCCAGCATATCCTTGGCAAGCTCGGTCCCGGGGAATATCACAAGAGAATATAAATAGAGCCTATATGGACCGGGAAGCTCCATGAGGAAATCGAACAGGGCCTTTTTATCTTCCTCCGTTGCAAGTGGGTTGTCAATTATAACGTCATATACAACCTCAATCTTCAGCTCTTTATTCAACTCGGCGAACTCCATTATTTGCTTGTTTCCCGGAGCACGCTTGAATATTTCTGTCATCTCGGACTCGGATGCGCTCTCTATCCCGACCTGAACCTTGATTAATCCGGCGTCCTTGAGCAGATGGAGAACATCCTCTTTCAACAGGTGAGGATGAATGAGACATTCGAATGGAATCCCGATTTTTTCTTTATAGAGCTTGCAGAATTTAACAACCCATTCCTTCCCGAATGCAAATGCGGTGTCGTCATCTACCTTGACTCTGCGGATACGGGGGAATATCTCTTTTGCGGACTCAAGCTCTTCGATAACATGTTCCGGGCTCCTGAACCGGAAATATTTTCCCTTTCCCTTATAGATTCGCCTTAAAATCGAGTTGTAGCAATATGAGCAGGCATAAGGACATCCCCTGGAAGCATAAATCCTATACTCCACCCCTGCAAGGAGAGGCTCGCCTTCGATTACCTTATTGCTGTCGATAAGATATTTTTCCTCCGAAGAATGATCGGGATGCGGCAGGGTGTCCAAATCCTGTATGAGCATCCTGGAGGGCGTTTTCCGGATCTCGCCGTCCTTTTTGAGCCATATGTTCTCTATATTCTCTCCAGTTTCGCCTTCAGACAGGGCTGTTACAAGGTCAAGGAGAGGTCCCTCGCCCTCGCCGAGACATACATAATCGGCATGTTCCAGGCATTCTTCCGGGGCGGTTGTGGCATGAATCCCACCCCATAGAATGGGGGTTTCGATCTCCTCTTTTATTTTTTCCGTCAGATCTCTTGCAATACAAAGAAAAGATGAGATGAAGCTGAGTCCGATGAGATCGGGATTCAACTTTTTCAGGAGATTGACAAGCAGGTTGACTTCCTTGTCGGTAGGTCTTTCGTTTGCGTTATTTCGCCATTCCTTGAAGAATATTGTAGAAACCCTGTATCCCGCCCGTTTTAAATGCGCGGCAAGGTATCTCACCCCGTCGTTTTCCGTGCCGTATAGGGCGATGAGGGCAAGGTGAAAACCGCTTTTTATTATTCCGGTTGTGTTGTTATTGTTTTGATGCATACTATTATTTTGCAACCATTCACCGCAGGGGACACGGATTCTTTTTGTGGTTAATAGATACTATTGCCATCTGCACATGAAATTGCCGCCCTTATATCCTCTCTCTCCAATTCAAAATAACTGTTTCTCTTCCTATTTTACTGTTAAATCAATAAAATGAAAACCCCTCTTTTTATTTTACTATTCATAAAGGCGACATTATTGTGGGACAATTTATTGGGGACAGACACCAATAGGGAAGCCACTGAAGTGGCTGGGAAAGTAAAGGGGTGGGATTCCTTTCTTCTCCCGGTTGAAACCGGGGGTTAATCTAATGGGACGCACTATTTTCGTCATTCCATTTTCCGTTTCCCATCATCGGCCCTTCGTGGTGAAAGGCATTTTCGTTCTGCATTTATCGGGATGGGGACATCCCTCCTACAGATTTGGTCTGCGTTTTCGGGCTTGTGTCATCTTCTTCGTGTTCTTCGTGCCTTCGTGGTGAAAGGCATTTTCGTTCTGCATTTATCGGGATGGGGACATCCCTCCTATAGATTCGACCTTTGGTTTCTTCTCCGTGGTGAAAATCTTTGTTTTTTCGTTATCCTTTTTCCTGATTTCCTAATTTCCTAAGAGGGAACAAATTCCTTATTATCCTTATTTCTCTTACCCTCCTCATTTCCTTATACGGAATTAGTTCGATTGATGAAAAATAGCTTGAAAGTACCGTCATATGAACAATTTATTGCTGTGCCACAACATGATATAATGATAGTGGTTAATAATAAATATAGATAATATTCTTAATTCCTTTTCTTAACAGGCGGAATTGAGCCTCCCTCCATTTGTTAATTTTTCTTAAACGATTATACTAAATATGGTTGTGATTTTATTGTCGGGAAAGCTATCAGAATGCCATTTGCATAAGCAAAAAGGAACTGCGTTATTCCTCACGATGGTCGCTATCACGATCCTTGCGATTATTGCTTATGCTCTTGTTACAATTTCCATGATTCAATCAAGAGTTACCGCAGAACGGCTGGGAGAGAGCAAGGCCTATTATTACGCGCGGGTCGGAGTATCAAAAGCGATTGATGAGCTTGAGCATGACTACTGGTGGGGGACTTCAGGCGTTCAAACATTCCAGCTTGAAGACGGCATGTATGATATAGTGGTCTGGGCACCGGAATCGAATCAGACTTCTCCTGACAAGATATGGAAAGTTACTTCATCGGGAAAATACAGTGGAAAAACAAGGAAGATAGAAGCATGGGTAAAGTTAGAATCATTTGCCAAGTTTGCCTATTTCACCGAAGTTGAGAAGACGGGTTATACGACAATCTGGTTTACAGACAGGGACAAACTGACCGGAAGTGCTCATACGAACGGCTACTTCAGCATTTACCGTACTCCGCAGTGCTCCGAGAGAATGACCAGTCATAATAAAGACGACTCTCGTTACAATTCCGCAACCCGCATATATACTCAGGGAGGGAATACATATACGGACCCCGCCAAATTTTATAACTATTACTCAAATTATACTTATGATTACCCAATACCCCTTGACGGAAGTCCTGATTTTGCATTTGCAGGAGGTCAACCCGATATCCCGCTTCCACAGGACACAACAAGCGTGGAGGAACAAGCGCAACACAAATTTGACACCGACGTGGAAATCACATTTCTTGAAACGGGACAGATTGAAGTGAAACCGGCAGGTGTGGATGATATAACAACTATTGATACGAATGACCTTACCTTGCATGTTAACGGGGACATTATTATCAAGGGAGGCACAATGAAAGGCAGCGCCACAATCGGATGTACGGGGGATATTAAAATCCAGGAGAGCATTCTCTATCAGGATAAAGAAAAAGACATCCTTGGGTTGATTGCGGGTGATGACATAATAATTGACACCGACCCATATACATATAATAATATCGAGATTAACGCAATTATGATGGCTCTTAGCGGCTCTTTTTATGTAAGTTCATATTCATCGGGAAATCCCAGAGGGACTCTTAAAATATTCGGTGGACTGATTCAGTTTTCGAGAGGCCCAGTGGGAACTTTCAGCTCCTATTCAGGACAGGTTGTGACCGGTTACAGCAAGGATTACGAATACGATACCAAATTGATCAACTCACCACCACCAAATTACCCCACGACAGGGAACATAAAGATTTTATCATTAAAGGATAATGGAGCTTTACAATAGAGTTCAAAATGTGGTTGGCCTGTGATAAAATGCATTCAAAGTTACTGTTCATTGCAGAGGACGCAGAGTTTTAATGAAGTTAACGTTTCAGATGATAATTGCCGAATTTAAAAGTGCATTTTGATTTCTTCGGTGACAATATGAACTAGAGTAGTATTAGAACTAAGAAAAAGATCGAACTGGATAGAAATGGCAAGTTTTTTTATTTTGAATTTTGTTAAATGAGTCGTAATTTGACAAACATACCAAGTAATAGTGACTTCGAGCATGATTGCCGGTGGAAGGCCATAGAATCACATAGAGACCGCGGATCTTGCAGAGGACAAGCACAGAGAAATGAGGGTTTCTCTGTGCTCTCTGTGTCCTCTGTGGTAAATGGGAAGAAATAATCAGAGTAAACCAAGAGGTCTTATAGCTAAATTATTGAAATGTCTATCTCTATCGGTTATATTATGGGATAGGCTATATAACAGTTTGAATATTAATCCCATCCGGGGATAAAAAAAGCCGGTGGACTCCGGCAGATGAGGTTTAATTGAAAAGGAACAAATTTAAATATAATAAAGGACTTTCACTCATAGAGGTTTTGATTGCTCTTGGAATTCTTGCAGTCGGGATTTTAGCGATTATAGGTATTTTCCCCAGTATCTTCCGGCTCAATGCAAATTCCTGGAATACGACTGAAATTATGCTGATTACCCAGGAGAAGATGGATGAGGTTCTTGCCAACAACCAGTATATAAGTACCAGCGCCCAGGAAGATTATCCTTCGCAGATTCCCCGGGACGCCCAGGGAAATCCCACAGGATACAGGAAATGGTGGGGAGAGGCAGACCCGGGAGGTAATCCCAATATTCAGATAATCCAGGTAGAAGTGGTATGGATTGAGAGTGGGAGAGTGAAAAGATACAATCTAACCGGGGCGGTTTCACCGTGAGGAAATGAAGAATTTTATCTCTAAGGAAATTAGGAAATCAGGAAAACGGAGGACGGAGGTCAGAGGTCGGATCTGTAGGAGGGACGTCCCCGTCCCGATAAACGGAAAACGGAAAACGGATTATGGATGTCGGAGGGCGGTTTTTTAACAATGAAGCTACGGAGTTAACGAAGAAAATCATTTAAAAACTCCGTGCCCTTTGTGTCTTCGTGGTAAATATCGGAGGACTGATCTCATTTCCCACTTCTCGTTTCCCGCCTCCAATTTGGGATATAGGTGATGCACAGAATGTTTTCAAATAAAAAAGGATTTACACTCTCAGAGGTAATGGTTACTGCCGTTGTCTTTCTTTTGTTTGCTATGTCAGTTCTGGGAATGTTGATAATGGGAATGAGATATCTCAACAAGGCTGATGCGGATATCGCGGCACAACAAAATTGCAGGGATATCCTGGATGTAATGACAAGCGAATTGAGACAGGCGGCTCCATGTCCGGATCCCGGGCAGGGAAGCAATCCTGCAAGGGGATATATAGCCATAGATCCTCCGGTGGGATCAACTTCCGTGCCGCTCCCAAATAAAAATAATACAAAGTCAACGGATCTGCTGGAGTTCACGGAGCCAAATTACTCGAATTTTGATCCGTCGGATCCAGATTTCGACCATACAAATCCTTCAAATTATCAAAAAATAAAATATGAGGTAACGGGAAACAAGGTGCTCACAAGAGAAGTTACGACCTATAATACCGATGGAAGTGTTAATACAACCGATTCCGCTGAAGTTGCTGTCACTCAAAACGGACAAATAGGCTTTGATGTTGTCTGGCAATCCAACAAGGTGTTTGATGTGACCGTATCCACGGAGGAATCCGGAAAGCATTACAACGGAACAGCCAAGGTTTTTGTTTTGGTGGAATAAAATGGACGGGATGTGGTTATTATAGAAAGAAATAACTATAAATATAAGAAAAAGCAGAAAGGAATAGCCCTGTTTCTTACGCTTATTGCCTTGACTCTGCTGTCTATCATAGGCTTTGGACTGGTGGGGATTTCAACGATTCAGAGCAAAGCGGCCCTTGTTCAACAGGATGCCGTTCGTTCATATTACTACGCCCGGATTGGTCTCTCGACTGCCAGGGAAGAGTTGAAGAAAAACTATTCCTGGGACGGTGGATCCCATACATATGTACAGGGAAACCAGGCACAGATGCAAGAGGGATATACCGTTACCGTATGGAGGCCGTCGGATTTCTATACCACAACAAACAAGGTCTGGAAAGTCACTTCGACCGGAGTATATGGCGGCTCAAGAAGAACTCTTACTTCCTGGTTGAACCTGGAATCATTCGCAACATACTTATATTTCACGGACAGGGAAAAAATGGGCTCGACCACTATTTGGTTTATCTGGAAAGATAAGCTTCATGGAAGAGTACATACAAACGGGTATTTCAGTATGTATTATCACCCGCAGTTCTCGGGAAAGGTAACAAGCCATAATGGCGGCGATTCATATTATGACTCCGCTAATCGAAAATATCACCAGGGAGGGAAATGGTACACTGATCTGTCCAAATTCTTCCACTATTACCACAGTTACAGTAATGACTGTCCAATTGCCGTATCCGGGCAAGAGAGCGACTTCTCGTTTGCCGGTGAACAACCTGAAGTTTCGTTGCCGGCGAACACAAACAGTATTCAGGCAAATGCGGATTTTTCTTACTCGAGTACCACAAAACTGAAATTCTATGATGAAGGAAAAGTCAGGGTCATGAATTATTCCGATGGAAGTTGGCACACGGAGTATAAAAACACGGATAACATCACGATTTATGTTGACGGTAAGGTAGTAATAGAGGGAGGAACGCTCAAGGGGAAATGCACCGTGGGATGCACAGGAAATATGGAAATTGAAAACAGTCTTGTTTATAACGACCAAAATCTTGACGTAATGGGGGTCGTGGCGGGACAGAATATAATTATCAAAACAGGTCCATACACATCAAAAAATCTTACTCTTCATATGGTTTTAATGGCTCTTAACGGCTCGTTTTATGTGGATCAATATGGCAGTGGAATACCAAGGGGAAAACTCACAATTCTGGGCGGATTGATCCAGGGGAGTAGAGGCCCCGTAGGCACATTCAGCGGGGGCGATATAAGAACCGGATACAACAAGGATTATAAATATGACAAGAAGCTTCTGAACATGCCACCGCCCAATTATCCCACAACGGGAAATGTTATACTACTATCAATCGAGGACTCAGCCTCGTTGGGACATTGACAAACAGCTTGAAGGATGTGAAGCCGGATGACGGATCAGGACGACGAACTCAAAAAAATTATTGAAGCCGCCGAGGAAAGCGTCAAGGAAGGCAAAAAACAAAGGGAGGAAACTCCCCAGAAGCCCGCGGAGCCTGAAAAGACTTCTACTTCGCCTCCTTCCGACGAAATCGTGGATGAAAATAAAAAGAATGAGTGGGAGAAATGGAGTACGGATCAACTGGGAAAAGATGAAACCACTCCTGAAGCAAAAAAAGCCAAAACAATAACCACGGTTTTTATTGCAATTGCAATTGCGTTGGCATTGGTTGTGTTTATTATATTTAATATCAATTTCAGTAAGCATTATAAGAAGATGAATAGCAGACGCAAAATTTCTGTCAAACAGCTTAAAAAGCAGAAAACACCCACTGCTCCAGCTACGCCGGGAGTCATTACACATAAAGGAGTTCCTTCCGCCCAAAAGCCCCCGGGCTGGAAACAACCAATCAGAAAGCGGAAAACTCCCAAACCCGGAGAGATACCCGACTGGCAGAAGGAGAACCCCCCACCGACTGCAACGCCGGGAGGAAAGCCAATTATTATACAATAGGGTTGTTCTTTTGGGGATGCATGGGTGTTCAGACTAAAAATTCAACCATTTCAATTGACGACACATCATTGATGGTGTATGATTATATTAGAAATAGAGAAAAATGAAATGACAATGAAGGCTCATCAAATGTTAAAAATGTACTTACGAAATGGATGGTACATTAAAAGGCAGACCGGTCATTATATAATGGCGCACAATCTTTATAATGGCGCAATTCCTATTCCTCGCCATAAGAAAGAACTTAAGAAAAAAGAAGAAGTTAATCTGCTTAAAGCTTTTAATCAAGCAAAAGAAAAAGAGAGGATAATTCAGAATGATTAAATATCCTGCAAGATGGGAACCGGATGGAGACGGGTTCTTTATCCAATTCATTGATATTCCTGATGCATTTACCGAAGGTGATACAATGGAAGAACTCATAAAAATGGCTGAAGATGCTCTTGCTGGAATTATTGCCTGTATTATGGAAGATAATGAAGAAGTTCCTGAACCGTCAAATATCCAGGGGGATAATATCATATATATTAAACTCCTTCCTGAAGTCGCCCTGCCTTTACTTATAAAGAAAACTCGTAATAAAATAGGTGTATCCCAGGATAATATTGCTCAAAGAATGAAAATCCCTTATCAAACCTATCAACGGTGGGAAAGAGCTGAAGGATTTAATCCGACTCTTAAAACTCTAAAAAAAATTGCCCGGTCATTGGAAAAAAAGTTGGTTGTTGAGTTTGAGTAAGGAAGATAACCGCTCTATTAAAACTTTACTGTCTATCTGCCTGTCCGTTGTGTCGATCTGCCGTTGGGTTAGGACAACACCCGGATTTCAACCGGGTGGGAGGACAAATGCTCCAAGCTTCAAGTTTTAACCGTTTCAACGGTTTCCCATTATTTGTCTGCTCCTGTCCTGGAAACCACTGAAGTGGTTAAATCAAGCGAAAAGAAGTGGTTATGTCCTTCCTTCCACCATAATAAATTATGGTGTTGTCTTAACTTTTTCACCGCTATAAGTTGTGGTGTTGTTCTAATTTTCGAACCTTTTTTGGCGGGGATAGATTTTAGATGTGGAAAAAAATTTGCTCATCAATTTTTGGTATCAAAAAAACTAAAGATTTGTTGCAAATAATTTTCGAATTTAGTATTATTAAGACAGTTTTGCAAAAAGTAGAAAAACAAGCCGCAAGAAAGGTAGGAATCGCTAAACAAGCAAGTTTTTATGCTTTGGGGCATTCATTTGCAGCCAATCTATTGCAGCCAATCTATTGCAGCCAATCTATTAGAAGCAGGACATGATATAAGATAAGCTTAGAAGTTATCAGTCCTTTACTATGGTTAGAAATAGCCATAATTGCAATTCTATTAGCATCTATAGACCCATGTTAGGCGAAATTTAAGACTATGATAAATAGCGAAATAACAGAACGGTATCGTAAGAGAGTCGATGAGCTTCTTAATAAGTTGAAAGTAGGACAGGTTAATCGTGCAAAAATTGATGGATGCTTTTTGGGAACTTTGACAATCATTCAGTCTTTATATGGCGAAAACAGCCTGCAGGTAAAGGTGCTATTTGAGGCAAAAGAGACATCCAACGCATATCATCATATCCTCGAGAAGTTGAATTCGTTGGGAGGATCTATTAATGGTACACTCATTAACATTCGTGAAGAGCTTGATGCGGATTTGATAAGAAGTATTTCTACCGAGGCAGCAGGTTTAGTAATTGGAGATTTGGTTGCTCTTGCAAAAGAAGAACTAAAAGCCGGGTACTCAAGTGTTGCGGCTGTGTTGGCTTCAGCTGCACTTGAGGATGCCCTGAAGAGGAAAGCTGAAGAATTGGGTGGAAATGTCGAGAATAAAACGCTCAGCTCTGTCATAAACTTGCTAAAGTCAGAATCTTTTTTTAAAGGGGCGCAGGGTCCAATAGTCTCTTCATTTATTAAATTGCGAAATGCAGCCATGCATGCGGATTGGGATAAAATTCAAGATTCAGATGTAAGCAGTCTTATAGGGTTCCTGGAGCCATTCTTATTGAAGCATTTTTCATAGTTGTATAGTGTATGGTATAGTATAACAGGACTTATGCATTCCCAAGAAAAAAACGCATAAAATTGTCATCCTGAGTGGAATACGATAACCTTTCTTTACTGGATCAACCCTTGCAAGAACGGATTTTACTTACCTCCGATGTCTTAATCAGTGAGGGATCTCGTTAAGCCAATCCAAGGCGTATGGAGATTCTTCGCTATGTAAATCCCCGGATACAAGAAAATCCCGTCTTTGAGAAAGTCATTGGAGCAAAGTAATCCTTTCTTGATCCGCTCAGAATGACAATTGTGTAAGTCCTGTATTAATACATTCACAGATATCCTACCTGAAAAATACCACCCTATAAGTCTCATCAAGCCTTTTATATAAGGGCAAAAAGAGGTTTGTGAATATTTCGTTCTCGTTTCCTGTTATATTTTTCTCCCGGCAGAAACGATGGACTGCTTCTCTTACCGTCAATTTGCCCGATGATAGTTCATAAACAAGAATCTCGTTGGGATCTTTGAGAGTTTCGTTTTCTATGGATTTATTTATTATGGATCCAGGCAGTTTGAGGGTCCCGTCCGTATTATAATTCCTCTTTTCATGAACCCGCATCGGTCTCCAGAAGCCTATCTCGTCGGGCGGCAGATGGGACAGGTCTTTGAAACGGGGTGAATCGAGAAATTTGAAGTAATTCTTTATTGTATCCAACTTGCCCAGGAAAAAAAGATACCAGAGAGAGTAAATTTTATATCTTTCAACCCATTGATAATGTCTTTTGATGAGATCCCGGGGGATCCGGTGAAGGTTTCTTCTCATTGCGCTGATAACGCCATCATAGAACCTGCCTTCCAGTTTTCTGATCCCGGCTTTGTCAAAGCAGTCGGTACTCATCTGGACATCGGACAGGCTCAGTCCTTTTATGAAATCCACTTCTTCCATTTTAAGCCCGAAACGGGATGGGTTCGTCGAGATTGCCGTGCCTGGATATGCCCCCAGGAACCCGGCGGAAGATTCGAATATACCGGGAGCTTCTTCAATAAGCTCAATTGCCAGGTTGAGTGTGTTGTCAAATGTTTTTTCGTTTTCATGAGGACCGCCAAGAATGAAGCCGCCAACGACAAGTATATGCCCGGTATCCCTTATATGCTTCACCGTCCGGCGCACCTGGTCCGTGGTGATTTGTTTGCGATACAGTTCCAGGGTGTCCGGGTCGCCGGATTCGATTCCCAGTTGTATTTTTGCCAGTCCCGCCCGATAGAGCGCCGGGATTATCTCCGGGTGTTTATCTATTATATTTGCCCGTCCCTGGCAGAAAAAGATAAAATCTCTCCTTGTTTTCTTGCGGTATTCCTCGATTTGCTCTGCAATTTCCACGCATCTTTTCGGCTCCATTATAAATGCATCATCAATGAAATCAAATCCCACAACGGGCATGGAGTCGAGATTTTCCTTTATTTCTCTTGCCACGTTTTCAGCGGAGCGAAACCGGAATTTCAGTCCATGTCCGGCCTGGAAGCAAAATGCGCATTTATATGGGCATCCCCTGCCCGATACTATCTGGAAAACCTGTTGATTCTTGAAATACTTACGATCGGGAAATGGGAGTGAATCGAGATCTTCTATCGGAGAGGTGGGTTTCCCATGTACAACATCATTGCCCTTCCTGAATATAACCCCCGGAGCATTGCTAATATCCCCTTTTCCCTTAATAATTGCATCTGCAACTATTTTCAGGGCAACTTCACCCTCGCCGGTAATTACCATATCAAACGGAAAATCTCTCATCATATTGTCGCCCATTGACGCCGCCAGGGGGCCGCCTGCTATGACGCTAGCTTCCGCCAGCCATTCTTTTATATCTCCCGCCATATCCTTTACAAGCTCATAGTTGTCCGATACCGTATAAAACCCCACAATAGACGGCCTTTTTCTCCTGAACCATCTCCTCGTTTGCTCCCGGCTCATTCTATAAATATCAGGAGGCGAGAGGATCTCAACCCTGTAGCCTTTCTCTTCCAGGCATGTTGAGATGTAAACCAGTCCCATATTAATGCTTGAGAATTCCAATTCGTAAAACAGGTCACAATGGACAAGGAGAAGATCAATCTTCTCCTCTTTTTTTCTCTTTTTTAAGTTAGTGAGTATCTCTGCTACTTTCATTCTTCAATTATCCTTGATGCAGGTATTGTGAAATAAAATGTTGTCCCCTTGTTTTTTTCTGATTCGAACCATATGTCTCCTCCATATGATCTGATAATTTTTCTGGCGATAGCTAATCCTGCCCCTGATCCGTCAATAATTTTCTCCTTTGTCCTGTAGAAGAGGTTGAAAATCTTATCGTGGTGCTCGCTGTTAATGCCGATTCCATGATCCTTGATACTGAAGCGGATTTTATCATTATGTCTCCTGCCACGTATTTCAACTTCCACCGGTTTCCCTTCAACACAGAATTTATGTGCATTTGTGAGGAGATTTTCAAAAACCCGGTGAATTCTCCCCGGGTTTATGCGAATAATTGGTAAATTTTCGGTTTTCATAAGGAAATTCTTCCTGCCTACCTGCCATTGGATATTACGAACAATTTCTCTCACCACACTGTTAAGATCAACGGACATTTCATCTTTTGATGTTATTCCAGCTCTCGAGAACTCTGTAAGATCCTTGATCAGCGACTCCATGTTGTTAATATTTGCGTGAATTCTTTCAAACATCTCCAGTACTTTTTCGTCCTGGAGTTCATTTCCAATAGATTCCCTTATCAGTGAGATGTAATTGTCAATAGAATGTAGCGGTGAGCGCAGGTCATGGGATACAACATTAATAAGGTGCTCCATCTCTTCGTTTTTCTTTTGCGTTTCTTTCAGCGTTATTTCCATTTCGGAGAGATCTCGTAATATGGCGGAAATTCCGGTAAATTCACCTTCCTCATCATAAAAGGCGGTTATTGAAAAACCAATGTATTTAACCTTGCCATCCTTACATTGCCGGGGTGCAATGTAATTCTTGATATGTCCCTCTTTCTTGATCAGCTCGATATATAGCTCTTGCTTTTCTCTTGCTTCCTCATCGGGACAGAAAATGCTTATCGACTTCCCCAGTACTTCTTCTGGAGTATATCCCAGTATATCCCCTGCACCCCTGTTCCACATTGTAATCTTTAAATCTTTATCCGCCGCTACAATTCCTTCTCTCGAACTTTCGATGAGATGCTTGAGGAAAAGTTGATTTCTCCTGGCCTCCTTTTTCATCCTGACGTCCGTGAGAACTGCCAGAAAATTAGCGGGGCGGCCTCTATAATCAATAATAAGCTTTGCGTTTACCTCGATGGGGAGTAATGTGCCGTCCTTTTTCTTTATTCTTGTTTTGAGGTTGACATCTCCACTGTTTTTTAATGACTTTTTCATCATTTCCCTGATGTTATCTATTTCTGTTTCATCAATAAACGCGAAGATTGATTTTCCTATTAATTCACCCGGAGTGAAACCCGATATACGGGCATTGCTGTTTATTATAATACCTTGAGTGTTAAATAAGACCGCTCCGTCCGGTATTAATTTCATCAGTGCCTTGGAAAGAGCCTGACGTTTATATAGCTCTTTCAAAAAAATGGAATTTCTAATAATGAATCTTGACAGGCAAATTATTGATTTGCTAAAGAAACTTGTGGGATATTCCTCGAACAGTTTATTGTCTATCCAGATCGGCTCTTTTTTCCCGGATTCTCCGTCGTAGAGACGGACTGTTGATAATGCAGGCAATTGATTGGCAAATTTCAATATCTGCTCTTTATCTTTTCCATATATGATTAATATGTCATACAGTTTACAGTCCCCGGATTCTTTCCAGTGAAGATATTCTTCAAATTGTGAGATGTCTCCATATTTAACCTCTGTCTTCTTATCTATAAGCTTCACGGCTTCTTTCAGGAGTCCGTCATAAGTATTGTTTTTCCTCAGAAACAGAATTCTGAAAGTATCCATATTGTTTCTCTCCCGGATTCCGCTTGATGTTATCTTGCCAGGTACTGTCATCAAGATCGGATAGATTTATTTCATGCTTTTAATTTACCATTAATATATGTGAAATACTTTGGGTTACTATATTGGACCACATAAGTTAAGAATAATGTTCTTTGCAGCTTTGATAATAATCCAATAAAAAATATTACTTATTGAAAAGAGCTAAATACTTAATATCCTCCTGATGTTTCCACCAATTACCTTTTCTTCCTGATGCTGAGTCAATCCGGCCATTTTTACTTTTTTCAGTTCAAGATCGGGAGGGCATCCGGGTCCGTCCGACGCAAAAAGTACCCGGTCCTCACCTATTGTGTCCACTGCATCTTTTATTTTCCACGGATATGGCATGGCCGAAGTTTCGAGGTAAATGTTGGGGTGCGTCAGGGCGGCAATTATGGCATCTTCGACATGAAAATACCCGCCCATATGTCCCAGTATTATTGTCGCCGACGGACATTTTTTCGCCGCAGAGGCAACTTGGAGGGGAAGTGTCAACTCCTCGTCGCCGCAGTGAAAAAGAGTCGGTACTCCCAGTCTGGCGGCGGTTTTTATCAAATTAATGGATGTTTCATCCGCGGGGTGAACCAGGTTTCCCACAGGATGGAGTTTCAAGCCCTTCATCCCAAGGTTAACAACAGAATGCTCAAGGAGACTGCAAGCCGATTCCCCCATCGAGGGATCAAGTCTTGTATAGCCTATTAATTTTTGTGGAAATCGCTCTACGGATTTATGAATATAATCGATAAGATCGGGTGAATCGGAATATGTCATAATAACGGCCATATCAATGCCCGCCTTGTCTATAAGTTCGACGATTCGTTCCGGCGGTGAGTCCCAGAACCCCGATGTTCTCTGAACGTGTGTATGAGAATCGATAATCATAAAATTTCTTCTTCCTTTTATTAATAATTCTCCGACACAAATCGATCCCCTCCTTCATGCGGTTTACATCAAATTTAGATCATGTTAGACAGCAGGATTAAATATCGTTATGAAGAAAAAAAGTGCAAATAGAACAGGTGACAAATAATGAAACTTGGTATTTTAACGGGAGGCAGTGATTGCCAGGGATTAAATGCGGCGATTCGCTCAGTGGTTCGTTCAACTCTTGTGGAAAAGGATGCCGAGATAGTCGGTTTTCTCCAGGGATGGAAGGGGCTTGTGGAAAATCTTTTTATCCCGCTCACAATGAAAGACGTATCCGGAATATTGCCCATAGGCGGAACTATTCTGGGCACATCACGCGCTAATCCCAGGAAACTGCAAGACGGCTTTTCCAGGATAGAAGCCAATTTAAAGCAAAATAATGTCGATGCCCTGATTGTTCTTGGCGGGTATGATACCCAGGGTGTCGCTCTTGAATTGCACAAGCGGGGCTTCCCGGTGGTCGGCATTCCTGCCACAATGGATAACGATGTGGGATGTACCGATTATTCAATAGGTTTTTTCTCCGCTGTAAATGTGGTTGCCGATGCCGTTGACAAGCTTCATTCAACCGCTTCATCTCATCATCGTGTAATGATTCTCGAGGTGATGGGAAGATACTCGGGCTGGGTTGCTCTCTATGGCGGAATTGCCGGGGGAGCGGATTGGATCGTCATCCCCGAGGTTCAGACGAATTTAAGTGATATTATCAATCACCTGAAAAATCGTCGGAAGCTGGGAAAGTATTTCAGTATAATCGTGGTGGCCGAAGGTGCTACTATGCACGAGATACCGGTGGCGGATGTTACCGAGAAAGACGAATTCGGTCACATAAGACTTGACCGTAGAAGTGTCGGAGCCAAGGTTGGCGCACAAGTTGAAAAAATGACAGGTTTCGAGACCCGTGTTACAGTTCTGGGACACCTGCAAAGGGGAGGCTCACCGGCGATGTTTGATCGTGTCCTTGCCGCAAGATTGGGATACAAGGCGGTGGAAATGGTTGCAAACAGGGAATTTGGAAAGATGGCTACATTTGCAGGTAATCGGGTGGAATCCGAAAGCATTCTGAGGGTTGTAAAGGAATCTCCCAAAAACGTCTCGATCGACCTTTATGATATTGCCAGGATTTTTTATTAATCTATAAATTAGGAAACCAGGTGATTCTATATGCCGGAAAATGAAAAGAAGAAAAGGGAAGGGACACAGGATATTGACCTTGGGCCGCTTCTGTTTCTGCTTATAGCTTGCCTTCTTATCCCGGTGGCGGTAAAGTTTCATGATGCCTATGTGAAAAAGCAGAGAGTAACCGCTGAAAAGGTAGGGGAAGAAAGACGGCATAAGAAAGAGATGGAACATGACAGCAATAAACTCAAGTTAATGAAGGAAGAGGTGATTGTGAGCAGATCATTCAAGGGAGTGGAAAGAGAAGCTCGAAATAAACTCGGCCTCATAAAACCCGGTGAAGTGCCTTTTGTCGTAACCCGGGATAAAGGTGAAAGCGAAAATATTAAGGATAAAAAGAATAAAAAGGATAGGAATCAAGTAAAATCGAAGAAAGAATAGAAAACACAATGAAAATGGAGGAAAAGACGGGAATGTCTTTGGAGATTGGAGCCGAAGTTGAAGGTGTTGTCACGGGTATTACAAATTTTGGTGCTTTTGTAAAGCTACCCGAGGGAAACACCGGATTGATACATATCTCGGAAGTCGCAGACGACTACGTCCGGGATGTGCGTCATTATATCAATGAAAAAGATAAAATTACAGTAAAAGTTCTCGGAAAAAACAACAAGGGAAAATACGATTTATCCCTCAAACAGGCAACAACGAAACCTGCCAAGGAGTCTGAAGAAGTTCCGAAAAAGGAACCCAGACCTGTGTTCATCAGGGAAAGGGAACCTAAAAGAACATTTAAGGCTCTTACTTTCGAAGATAAATTGAAAAAATTTATTAAAGAAAGTGATGAACGTATCCTTGACCTCAAGCGCAATACAGAATCAAAGAGAGGCAAGGGAAGAAGGAAGTAGTCCGGGATAAGTGGGTTTAAATCTTTTCTTAAGAATATCTTGATGTTATTTCCGTCTTTACGACTGTTCAACCCCCCTATGATTTTCAGGTAGCAAGGGGTAACCGCCTTATGTATTGCACCGAGGGCGATTATCCCCTGCTACCCGGGTTGAGGGTACATTTGTAGGGGTTCTATCTTGCTACGAAAATTGAGGCAGATAGTCTCTCCTGTGTAGAAGTGGCATCTTGCCACGAAGATTGAGATATACAGTCTTTCCTGAGATAAAAAAATAAAGGGCGGATGATGGAAGACGGAGAACGGAGAACGGATCCCCTTTCCCACGTCCCTTTTCCCATTTCCCTTATAGGAGGGATTTCCCAACCCCGATAAACGTATATCGCAGGACGGAATATTTTTTTTCCACCGCAAAGCCCACAAAGCCCACAAAGATTTGGCAAGGGAAATTAATGTCGAACCGGAGCCCATTTTATTTTACCACGAAGGCATCATGAAATAAATTCAGGGCAAGCTCAGAACGCGGAGGGCGGATAACGGGAGATGGGATGACGAAAATAGTTCGTTCCATTAGATTAACCCCCGGTTTTAACCGGGGGAAGAAGTGAACTCCCCCCACTGATTCAGGCGCTTCAGCGTCTTCCCGGGAAGGATAACGCAGTCCGGATATTGTTTCACCACAAACCCATAAAGCCCACACATCCGGGCGTATTAAAAACCTTGAATTACCTGGAATTACCTGGAATTACAATGAACATTCTTATAATAATTGCAATAATTGTCTCCATCTTTCTTCTCATTTTGCTATTCATAAAAAGGAAGACCACAAGGCGCAAACCCGTTGTCGCAATAAAGGAAGAACCTTCCGATAAATCCGTATTCAAATTGAAGAAAACTTCCGGGCATCCGATGAAATATTATATTTCGCTGCCCGAAGGCTGGAGCCCCGACAAAAAATGGGATGTTATCATCCTTGTGGAGGGGCGGGGATGCAAATGGCTCAAAATGGGAAAAGCATTTGCCCGTGAAAGAAAGAATCTTCCGTTTATCCTTGTTGTCCCGCAGGCTTTTTCCAATACCGATATCGTAAAAAGAGAGAAATATTTTTACAGTGATGATATTCTTGAGAAATATGAGAAAACAGGGGTTATGTCTCCGGAAAGGCTGAAGTTTGACGAGGAGGGAATTCTTGCCCTGACCTCCGATA
Organism: Vulcanimicrobiota bacterium; assembly: GCA_021107945.1. GTDB lineage: Bacteria > Vulcanimicrobiota > JAJTBE01 > JAJTBE01 > JAJTBE01 > JAIORV01. The sequence goes on from JAIORV010000007.1 coordinate 43,033, forward strand.
TTCATAAGGAATATGGCGGAAATGAAAGGTTCTTCATTGCAGGGCATTCCGGGGGCGGGCTTATCATATGGAGGCTAATTACCAGGCATCCTGAAAAATTGCAGGCCACCGCGTTCGGTTGCGGATGTTTTTACAATCCCAAACCCGTGTCCGACTCCGCTGGGAAAGAAGACCTCCCCATAATGGCATTCCAGGGGGAAGACGACAAGTATATAGTAACCATGAACGGCCAGTGGGCAAGGGCAAAGCTTTTCTGTAAGGAATACGGCATGAAAAACGTTGACAGAAAGATTGTCCCGGGCAGAGGTCATGAATTTTTTGAGGCGGAGATAATGGAATTTTTCTCGAGATTGATTGAGAATTAATAAAAAGGTGTCTATCCCCATTTGTCAAAATAGGTGAGAAGGCTACTGTTTAGACCGCCTCACTATTTGGGTAGAGGCTGGTCTCCCGACCAGCCTGGAAACGGCATGAAATCGAGTTTCGAGAGCTCTTCCCACAAGAGAGGTCTGAAGAAATACGTGAGAAGACCCGGAAAACAGAAAGTATGGGGCGCAGTCTGCATATTCTCAATCCGAAGCAGGTTATGCCCGCCAAGCTTATCAATCCAAAAACGAAGGGAGAAAAAGTAAATGATCAAGATTCTTGAAAGAAGCAAAGGTAATGTATTCGGATTTGAAGCATCGGGAGAAATATCGGAATCTGATATTAAAAGCGTGGCCGCACAAATGGATGAGGCCGTCAAAAAACTTGGGAAGATCAATTGGCTTTTCATTGTGAAAACAACGAAATACACAGGCCTTCGCGCAATGTACGAAGACATGATGTGGATGTTGAAGAACATAAAGCATTTCGACCGGATGGCCATAGTCGGGGACAAGAAATGGGAAGAGCTTCTGGTTAAAGCTGACAGTCTTATTTTTGGTGAAAAATATTTCGATATCTCACAGCTTGAAGATGCCTGGAAGTATGTCGAGGGCGAAGCGAAGAAGTAGGAGCCTTTTGAAAGATACTATTCAGATATAATTATTCAGTCCGCCGGGGCTTCTTGTCCTTCTGAGCGGATCAAGAATGAATTACTTTACTCCGATGATTTTCTCAAAGACGCGATTATCTTGTGTCCAGGGATTTACACAGCGAAGAATCATAAAGAGATTGGCGAAGTGGTTTTTAACTGAGGTCTTCTTCTGTCCTCGATGTTCGCGGCAAGATGCCAGTCCTGCAAGGATGAGGACTGAATACTTGTCATGAGATTAACCCCCAACTTCAGTTGGGGGCTAAAAAGACAACCTCTCCTCTTTGAGGTTTAGCCGTTTTAACGGCTTCCCACTGGGAATTTGGCTTGGGAAAGATGGGTAAACCGTTGAAACGGTTAAAAGTTCTTTTCTTTACTCAACCCCCGGCTGAAGCCGGGGGATAATCTCATGGGTTGCATTTGGAATAATCTCATGGGTGACATTTGGGACAATCTCTGGATGTTATTCGGGATAATCTCTTGGATAGTATTCGGGATTATGTTGTTTGGGCAGGAGTTATGCCAAATGAGGAGTGAGTCCTGTTATTGTGAGCGGCACAAAAAAGAATTACTTTGCTTCGAGGACTTTCTCAAAGACGGGATTTGCTTGGTTTACGGAGATTCACGTGGCGAGGAATCTCAAATTACCAGAGTTGGGCAAAGCCATACACCCGGGATTGGTGGTCGGATCCGATACCCGATACTGATAAGATGTTGTTGTTTTTTAAAAAAATACTTGAAGGAGATCGTTGCCACAGAAGAGATCCTTCGCTGATTAATACATCGGAGGTAAGTAAAATCCGTTCTTACCAAAGCTTATCCAGTAAATTAAGAGATCGTATTCCGCTCAGGATGACATGGCGGTGGGATCTGAATAGTAATAAATATTTTTGAAAGGAAACATGTGCCCCCAAATGAGAGCGGAATTTCAAGTACTTATTATTCCCTTTATAAAAGATGAAAATGGCAGTATAAAGTATGCTGTTTTCAGGAGAAAGGATAATAAAAACTGGCAATTTATAGCCGGTGGCGGTGAAGACACAGAGAAACCCCCGGACGCCGCCAAACGAGAAACCAAAGAGGAAGCAAATATTACATCAGACGATTTCTTCATTCTTAAAACAAAAACAATGATACCGATTACTGAATTTGATGCCCATAGAAACAAAAAGGGATTATACGTAATCCCGGAATACTGCTTTGGAGTAAAAATAAATAGTCTCTCTATCGATATTTCCAATGAACATACAGAGTTTAAAATAGTTGAATATGATGATGCGGTTTCTCTTCTACAGTACGATGGAAATAAAACCGCGTTGTGGGAATTGAATGAGAGAATAAAGGAGGGTGATTTGAAACGGGCTTATTAAGCTTTATCTGGTTAATTGCGTCCTTTTTGGCTCCCCTCTTCGTGGGGACTGACTAAAAAAGTGTGTAGTCATCATGAAGACGTCATCCTGAATTTGTTTCAGGATCTAATGTTTAAGCCGTTTTTTAGATCCCGAAACAAGTTCGGGATGACTTATTGGACAACCCTCAATATGAATTTTTTGAATCGGTAAAATATAAAAAAAACAATCCAACCCGTCGATGCATCTGAGCCGTGAAAACAGAGCATTATCCCAATTTTATCGGAAATCCAAAAATTTGCTTATTCAAGGGGATGAGGAAGAGGGGGATATTTTCTTGTTTATTTGTGTGTTTTTTTACTTATTATCAAATTTCACCTATAAATGTGAATGTTGTGTGTTGGTTTAAATTAAACTTTAAGTCAATCTTGTATTCCTTTAACCTTCTTGCGAAGGTTCCAATTCACTTGTCCGCAGTTACAGCGAACGGCCACAGGTTTTTTTCCCATGGTAGCAAGATGTAACATCCCACTACATTTGCTACACAAATACAACCCATACAGATCCTGAAACGCTTCTACCACCGGTCGGAAATCATTCTCAGAAAAATTGGCCCAGTTATTATGGTGAACGTTGGTATTCACAGCCCACTGCTCAACATTTGAACGAGTGAATATCGAACCCCTAGTACTGTCCAGCTCTTGGAACATATCTAAGTAAGTCTCGTTACCCCACGATTTTGCTGCATTTTTCGCTTGCCCCAGTAATTTTTTGTATTGATGCATCGCTGCGAGCAGAAAATCTCCAAGTTCCCATAGGCCATTCAATTTGTATGTTACTTGCGCCCCTAGAGCATCACATACCATCCCGAAAAACTGTTCCGATCCCCGCCGTAACCGAGCAGCCGCACTTGGGACATCATTTTTTTTAAGGTCTTCCTCTATTCGTTTCCATATGTCCGCTTCATAATTCACCTGTGGTCCGGTCTCGATGTGCCAGTTGCAAAATTCGACCATTCCTTCCGGGTCCACGACGCCTTCGTTTCTTAGCTGTTTGGCCCAAGTCCTGTCATGTGTTGTGATGAAGAACTGTCGATCGGGAAAGAAAGTTGCTAAGAGACGGCAAACCTGCCTCCGGTGGTCCGAATCAACAGACATCACTACATCATCAAGGATGACTAAATCGATTAGGCCTTCAGCTAAGCGCTCAGACAAAGCCAAATATAGGCAAAATCCCATGCTATCTTGATGTCCTTCACTATGAAGGGCGTGAGGCGGATGCGTACCACGCCCGTAAAAATCGACCTTTAAATCGAGTCCAGCTTTTGCAGGTTCGATTTTTGCAGAAAATGTGCTTTCATCGAGTTCATGCAACTTCCTATACAAATCTACAAATCGATCTCTAATGGCATCATAAAGATTTCCTAGAATAACATCTCTTGCACTAATGAAACTATCATGCAGGATTTTCGCTCTTCTAAGAGATAACTCCGCGTTCTTAAGCTGAACTTGTACACTTTCGAGAGCCTTCAAATTCTCTTCGAGGCGCGTTAAGATATCCCAGGCTTTCTGTTCTGGCGTACTCTCTGGGTATTTAGCCTTGACTGCAGTATGAATACGGGTGAGAATTTGAACAACTTCGGCAGGAGCAAGCATTCGTTGGACTTTATCCGAGCCAAAATGAGGGTCTGGATACTTCTCTATAGTGGCACTTAATGCACTTGACAACTCCCGCAAATCACGAAGCCAAGACTGAAGCATTAATACCTCATCATTGAGATCCACAATCTTCGCTGCATTAGTGACTTTTTGAAGGTTTGCGATGGTACTATTAACACACTCTTCAATGGTGGCGGACATTTGGGTGATACTATCCTTCTGTTGCTTCACGACCCGTGCCCTTGAGATCTTTTGTTTCAAGTGTTCGCACAGCTCGCCAGGAGGCCAAAGAGTGTCACATAACGGACAATTGCCGGTCTCATCGATCAATTTAATGCCAAGATTAGTCAACTGGAAGCGTGAAAGAGCGCGCAGCATTCGAGGATTTGAGCGGACGGTTGCTATCAAATCTCGTAGTTGGCTATCATTTTTGGCGATTTCAGCTTGATTTTGTTCTGATATCACGTTGCGAAGCTTCTTGATGTCTTCCTCAAACAGAGTGACATTGATGGGCTTGCCGCTGGAGAAAACAGTAAGCGGTTTAATGCCTATTTTTAATTCTGTAGAGCAGAGAGTCAAAATAGCCTGACCGCCCAGAATCGCACGATTTCTATTGACAAATTTCAAAACGATGTCTTCGCTGAAGGTTTTCTCTTGGATTGTAGCTTTAACCGCCTCTCTTGCTGTTTCAACAGCATGCTTCGCAGTCTTGACATCCTTCTTAAAACCATTTTCTACTTTTACAAGTTTTTTTCTGATGTCCTCGATATCCGAGATGTTGAGGAGTTCTTGAATCTCTTCCGCTCGTGTACCAGCTTCAGCAGTTATATATTTTAGGATTTCACGTCTAGTCAAAACATGTTGTCCTCGCCTTGCAAGAATCATTATAGGTTCTAAGTAGGATATTTTTGACACGTCAAATTCCAAGTTGTCTGGATCAGCCATGCAACGCTTTATCTCTACTGGCTTGGCTATTTCTGGTAACTGAATTATGGCGCGTACCATTGCTTCCTCAGGTTTATGATCAATATGTGGACCATGTTTGCTCAGTGTTATGCCCGAAGTCCCTTTCCCAGCCAGCCGGGAAACCCGCCCTGTCATCAAGAAGTCAATAGCGTCTACAACTGCGCTCTTTCCCGATCCATTTGGTCCCCATATGACACAATTTAAACCCTTTGGCGTAAGCAATAAATGGGTAATTCCTCGTATATTGTTAACCTCAAGCTCTAGTAATTTCATTGTATTCCTCCCGATGCCGACTTTATAACATCTTTAATTTGCACCGTTTCCCCCAAATTTCCACTTTTTGCCAGTCCTTTTATTTCTTCTATTGTCTCGGCATCGAATTCGTCCGTTCCCTCTATCTTTTTGAACATTTCATCAAATATCTGTTCCACAAGGGATTTTTGAACAATGACTTTTTCTGTCATCAAATTACCTCCTAATTACAACTCTTCCGATTTCCCTTTCTTTCAGTTTTTCCTCCGATTTAGATAATGAGAGTCAAGGGGAACAAAGAGAAGTAGAATAAAACTTGTCATTGGTTTAAACTGCAATTTAAATCAAGGGTTCCCAATTTCCCGTCCCCCATTTCACTCCAAACAACCTTTTAACATCAAAATTCCTGGAAAAATAGGGGCTAAACACATTTACACCTCCCCCTACAACAACTCCCGCATAACCTGACCATAGAACCACTGTTCCAACTGATCTGCCCCTGTTTCTTTGCCTAGATCCTCAGTGGTTATTTCTTTGGACATTTTCAGGTCTTCCCTGAACATTTCGTGCATTTGTTTTCCGAATTCTTTGTCTTGAATTACGAGGGTGTCTTCGTTGTTTAGTTTGAAGCTTCGGGGGTCGAGGTTGTGGGATCCTACTGTTGATACTTCTCCGTCGAAGACGCTTGCTTTTGTGTGTAGGGTGCTGAATTTGCCGGGGTTGTCCTTTTTCAGCTCATACATTCTCACTCCGCCCTTGAGCAGATCCTTGTAAAATTCCCTGCCTGCCTGTGTCAGGGGCGGGAGATCGTTTGTTTCTGTGGAGTTTGTCAGGACTCTTACGTCAACTCCCCGTTTTGCCGCGTTGATTAGAGCTTTGCGGAATTTTTTGGATGAGGGCAGGAAGTATGCATTGCTTATGTACGCCGTCTTCTTGCAGTTTCCCAGCATCCCGTAGTACCAGTTTTCGATATTTTCATCTTTTTTCTCTTTGGGCTGATGTTTTATGAACCTGGTTGGAGTGCCGCCCTCTATCCCCGGCGGCGGGTTCTCCGTCATGATTTCCCCGGGGTTCTTTCCCCCGGCGATTTCCCAGTTCTCGGCAAAGACCCGGTTTATTTCCCCAACTACGGGACCCTCCGCCTTCACATCGGTGTCCTTGAAACATTCCGCGGACATTGAGCCGGCGCCGTTGGAGAGATCCCTCCGGTCGGTTCCTCCATACGCATATTCCGAGCCTATATTGATGCCTCCCACAACCGCTTCCTTTCCGTCAACCGTGAGCATCTTCATATGCCAGCGGTTATTGAGCTTGTGAATTAGAAGCGGCGGGTATTCTATGAGTCGCTCGAAAACTTCCTTGTTATTCTTCTTCCAGAATTTAAAATCTTTCTTCCCTCTTTTTTCAATCCATTTCGGAAGATTATCAATATCTTTTCCGTTCATATTTTTCGCAAAATCTTTGAAAGCAGATTTTATGTGGCCGTCGATATTTTTCAGGTTCTCACCATGCCATTTAAAATCAGCGGGAGGATTGAATGCTATTAATTTGACACCTGCATCCTCCATCATTTTGAACATTTTTGGATCGGAATCGGCGGATGAAACCCAGTCGTATATAACCCTGCATTTCACACCTTCTTTAGCTTTCTTCGCAAGGAGATTCGCCGTTTTCCACCCGGTCTCATCGCTGTGTATGATGAGGGTCTGAAGATTGATGCTGTGTTTTGCGTTTTCCATCATCCGGTATCTTTCAGGGAAAGATTCCACGCCGTTTTTCAACAATGTCGTCCTGTTTCCCTCAACAACGCGGGAATCGGTTGTCCGGTCAATTTCTCTTTGAACATCGGGTCTTAGAAGCCCGGATTCCTTTATGTCGGGATTCATTATAACATCGGATCCCGGCGGAACCCTCTCCGCTTTTTTATTTTCGCTTTTGAACCAGGACATGGGGGAATTCATGACGGCTCCCACCGTGACACCGCCTGCAAGTCCCGCCAATGCGCCGCATACCGCACCCGCGGGTCCGAAAGCCAGACCTCCGAGAACGCCCAGTCCCACGCCTCCGATGCCAATGCTTGAAAGGTATGTCCTTACCTTCAGGCTCATGAGCTTGTTTTTAAGTTTGCCCAGTCTTTCTTTAAATCCGGGTTTCTTATCCCCTTGCAAATCAACCCTGTCGCCGGACGGAATTTCCTGTTTTGGTGTCTTTTTTATGTTTTTCACAGGCGATCCCGCGTTTGCGAGAAAGTTGGCTTTCCCTGTAGGTTCTATCATTTCCACCCCTCCATATTATTGATTTATTGAATACATTTCTGAATTAAGCTTTATAGTTAATAGTACCATTTTTTTTACCGCAAAGACCACAGAGTTTATAAAATAATTATCTTTGCAGATTTGCTGTTTTATTGATTTTTATTAGTTGCCTTTGTTGGAGTTTGTCTTGCCGCGAATATCGAGGCTGGAAGCCTCTCCTACAGTGGGGATCGAGGTTAGAAACCTTAGCGGGTTTAAAAACCCGCGCTACGTGTTTTGTCAAACCTCATTACCACCAGTCGCGATATATGCCGGGGATGGTTTCTACCGGTCTTGAAAGGGGTGTTTCTTCCTCGTAGAGTTTCAATTCCAGTTCGAGCATCCGGCGGTGAGTAGCTTCTTCCTCTGCGAGGTAGTTGAAGATATCTTTCAAGGCTTGCTCTTTCGAATTGAGGGAAAGCGTTACATAATATGCGTTTGATTCTTTTTCTTTCTCGACGGCTATTTTCAGCAATTCAGGCGTATTGAGTTTTGCAAGTTCTCCGGTTTTGCTTTCATCGGGGAATTTGACCATTGAATCGAAGTCTTTTTTCTTTCCCACTATTTTCTTAAATAGATCCTGAAGGTTTTCCTTGTGACTTTGCTCTTCATCTGCCAGGAACCGGAGTTTATTTATCAAGTGTTGAACTTTTGAATATTTTGCTATTGTCCTGTACATGAATTCAGCCTTGATCTCTCTCTCAATAGCAAGCTCCAGCGCTTCTGCATAGTTAACTTCGCCCTGGGCGGGCAGAATTATTTGTTCCATAATATTACCTCCTCAATTTTCCTTCCCCGACTTTGGTTTAAGAATAATAATAAATGAGGAATAGAACTCCTGAAGACAAACAAAAACACTCCTGTTGTTGTATGTTTCAATATTCTATTCATTTCCCTTTAAGAATCAAATTAACAACAAAGTTAAAGCTATTCCCCTATTGCTTTTAATATCATCTTCTTTGGTCTCTGTCCGTCGAACTCACCGTAAAACACTCTCTGCCATGGTCCCAGGTCAAGTTTGCCGTTTGTAATGGGAATCATAACCTGATGCCCCATGAGCATGTTCTTCAAGTGGGCGTCGCCGTTTACCTCCCCTGTGAGATGGTGGTTGTAGTCGGGGCCATTTGGCGCAAGTTGTTGGAGCCATTCTTTGATGTCCTGATGGAGTCCCGGCTCGTTGTCATTGATAAAAACGCTTGCAGTGATGTGCATTGCGGATACAAGGAGAAATCCCTCCTGGATTTCAGATTTCTTCAGCACCTCCGTACAGAGATCGGTGATGTGAACGAGTTCGTATTTTTTTCTTGTGTTAAATGTTTTATACTCGGTATATGATTTCATATATGCTTCCTTTCTTGCTATTCCATACTTTGATCAACAACTTTTCTCCAATAATAGACTGCAACAATCAACCCGATAGATAACAAAACCGTGAAGTATGCAGATTTCATTTGAGGTAATCGGAAAAAAATATATATCCCCGCAACCGCTAACAGGAGGGTAATGCCGAGAACTGTAAGTTTAAATTTTTTATAGAAAGAGTGCCCTAACCCCCCGTGTTTTCTAAAGCCCTCCCATTCTTCCTCTCTTTTTATCTGGCATTGTTTCTGGTCAAATATATCAACGGAGGCCAAGCTTTCAAGGATTTCTTTCTCCCGATTCAAAACATCTCACCACTCTTAAGGCACTTTTTCATTCTCTCTATTATAATATGTTTTTCATAAAACCTCAAGTGATAAAAGCGCTCTTCTTTTTTAAGGGATACAGAAGTGGTATCTTGCTATGAATATTGAGATTGGAGGTTGTTGGAATCGAGGGCGGAAGCCTCTCTTACAGGTTTTTTTGTTTTTACATGAAAAATAATTTATTCCATGTTGTTATCCTGTACTTTCCTCAGGTAAAAGACGGATGCAAGGAGGGCGGATCCAAGTACTGATACGGAATAGGCTCCTCTCAGTGCGGGTATCATTCTAAATATAACGACGCCCGCTATCAATAGAAACACTGTAAAAATGGCAATGATAATTTTGAACTTCTTGACAAAGTCCATCCCCAGTCCCCCATGAACTTTCATGCTCTTCAAATCTTTTTTAATTTTACCGTTATATTCCTCATGCCTTTCAAGTTCGTTGTCTATTTCATAATGGAATTGTTCTCTTGGCTTAGTCAAAGGCACCCACCTTCCTTTAATGCTCTTTGCCCATACAGTTATACTTACCTTTTCAATTATATTTTCGCTTCATTATCAAAACTCTTTTAAGTTTGATAATTTTAATACTAAAGTATTATTCAATTGTGTGGGCAAACATTTAGAGGATTAGGATTAGCCGCAAAGAAAAGCAGTTAAAATGTCATTAATAACAGGAAATAGCTTGAAAAATTAATACTAACATGAAAAAAAAAATAAATTCTATATCATCCCTGGGGTTCGGGACACTGACCCTGGGACCCTATCAGAAAAACTTTCCGATTGATCGGGGAGCGGACTTGATTGTTCATGCGATTAAAAGAGGAATTAATGTAATCGACACTGCCGATCTTTATATGACATACCCGTATATTAAGTCTGCGCTGAAAAAGATCGATCCCGACATGAGGGAAAATCTTGTAATAATGTCCCGCTCTTATGATTATACTTACGAGGGTATGGCAAAAGGCTTTAATAAGGCGTGTGTGGAAATGGGTGTGGAGAGGATTCCCGTATTCATGCTTCACGAGATGGAATCGGAGCTTACCCTCAAAGGTCATGCTCCCGCCCTGAAATACCTTGTTGAAATGAAAACACAGGGAAAGATTGACCTTGTGGGCATATCGACTCATTATATCAGGGCGGTCAGGGCGGCGGCGGATCATCCCGACATCGACTGCATATTCGCCATATTAAACAGAAGAGGGCTGGGGATAATGGACGGCGATGCACAAGAAATGGAATCCGCCCTGAGCCAGGCGCATGATAAGGGTAAAATCATTTTCATAATGAAGGCAATAGGCGGCGGCCATCTTTTCAGAGAGGCTGAGGAGTCGCTTGCGTATGTAAGTGCCCTTCCGTTTGTGGATTCCGTGATAGTGGGAATGCAGTCGGTGGAGGAGATAGAGTGTAATATCGAGATTATGGAGAACGGAGAACGGATGTCGGAGGACGGATCTATTTTTTCACCGCAAAGACCACAAAGACCGCAAAGGGTATTGGATGACATAAGAGTATCGAAAAACCTCAAAAATTCTATATTTCCCTTTTCCCATTACCCTTTTCCCTTTTCTCTCTTCCCTCTTCCCATCCACCCCAGAGGACACAAAAGGATAAAAGAAAAAAGAAATTGGATAAAGGATCCATTATCTTTATTCCATCTTCCATATTCCTATTTCCCGCTTCCCTCTGGAGGTATCCCTGTTTTTTCTATAGCTATTCTCCGCGAACTCTGCGATCTCTGCGGTGAAAAACCCCCTTGTTCGATAAATGGAAGTCGGAAGTCCGAAGATGTATCCCGTTTCTTGCATAAAGAGCGGAAACTCCTGATCGAGGATTATTGCAGGGGATGCGGTGAATGTGAAAAAGCATGTCCATTTGGCGCAATCAGGGTGATTGAGGGAAAAGCCCGGGTTGATTATGATAAATGTATGCTTTGTTCATACTGCGCATATAAATGCCCTGATTTCTGTATAAAGGTGATCTGAATTATATGGGATTGGGGTTGGATCAGGACTAATGACTTTCCCAAATAAGGAATAAGGAAGATGGACAACGAATTGCGCTTCCGTTTTCTCCTTTCTTTTATCCATTATCCTTCTTTGATTGCTGGAGATCCTTCGCTGTGGAAGATATCGGAGGTCTGAAAATCTCATTCCTACCAGGGTTTATTCAGGAAAGATAAAGATCGTGTTCCGCTCAGGATGACAGGCTGTGGCGGGTTCATTGTTCGCTGTGTAAGACATTGGAAGTACCATAAATACCATCAATTTCTCTTCATTTTTATTAATTCAACACCTTAAAGAATCTTATTCACCTAATCAACATAATTTGAATAAATATATTCAAAAAAGAACGTCTGTATAAAATTGGTAATTTATTTCCTTTTATGCAAAATACTTTTCGCGATCAATCTTGCCAAGGCTATTGCTGAGATAGCGCATAATCTTATAAATAATTTAGAATTAAAAAAAAAATCGAAAGGAGTTCCATGAGCGTCATGGAATTATTTCCGAAAGAAAGGTTTTCTTGTAAAAAAAGTCCTTTTTACGACAACCCTTTATTTGCCGGGGAAGGCTAAATATAAAGAAAATCGGGAACCCGGAGAAACAGAGAGTTTTGCTAAAATACCTTGATTTTTTGGCGGTTTATATGCCAAGTTTTCGCGATTAAAATTTTCTAGTCCGGAGGTATGGAAATCAATGAAATTTCCAGATGTTGTAAAAAGAACCGGGGATGTTGTCCCTTTCGACAAAGACAGAATTAATAAAGCTATATTAAAGGCAAATGAAGCTACAAACGAGCTCAATGAATCCAAAATCAACAAGATCACGGAAACCGTATGCTACTTTATAAATAAATCCAACAGGTTTAACGGTAAGATTGCCGTAGAGGAAATTCAGGATCTTGTGGAATTTGCCCTGATGTCATCGAGTTATTACAAGACAGCCAGGGCATATATCGTCTATAGGGAAAAAAGGGCAGGAGTCCGCGATTCCAGCTCCGTGGCGGTGGAGGTAAGTAACACCATAAACGAATACCTTCACAGAACCGACTGGAGAGTGAATGCGAACGCTAACCAGGGATTCTCTCTGGGCGGGCTTATACTGAATACGTCGGGAAAGATAATCGCCAACTACTGGCTGAGTTATGTATATCCGGTGGAGATAAAGAATGCCCACACGGATGGCGATTTCCACATACACGACCTGGATATGTTCTCGGGATATTGCTCCGGTTGGAGTCTCCGGCAATTGCTGGAAGAGGGTTTCAACGGTGTGCCCGGCAAGGTGGAGTCATCGCCGCCGAGGCATCTTGAATCCGCCGTTGCCCAGATAGTCAATTTTCTCGGGACTTTACAGAACGAATGGGCGGGAGCCCAGGCACTCTCATCGTTTGATACTTTTCTTGCGCCCTTTCTAAGACTTGACAATATGGGATTTTCAAAGGTAAAGCAATCCATACAGCAGTTCGTGTTTAATTTGAATGTCCCGTCACGCTGGGGAACTCAGACGCCCTTTACGAATATTACCCTCGATTGGGTCTGCCCCGAGGATCTCAGGAACAGAAGACCCCGGGTCGGCGGGAAAGAGCTTGATTTTACATACGGCGATTGCCAGAAGGAAATGGATATATTAAACCGCGCCTTCCTCGAGGTTATGTCCGAGGGAGATTCAAAGGGCAGGATTTTCACATTCCCCATTCCCACATACAATATAACCCCAGATTTTAACTGGGAGAGTAAAAATGCAGGATTGCTTTTCGAACTGACAGCGAAATACGGAATTCCATACTTCCAGAACTTCATCAATTCACCACTTAGCCCCAGTGATGTCAGGAGTATGTGTTGCAGGCTGCAGCTTGATCTCAGGAAATTGAGAAGCAGGGGAGGCGGACTTTTTGGCTCCGCGGAAATGACGGGAAGTATCGGCGTTGTTACAATCAACCTCGCAAGGCTGGGCTATCTTGCCGATACAAAAGAGGATTTCTTCAAGAGACTCACTCATCTGACGGATCTTGCAAGAAATTCCCTTGAAATAAAGAGAAAAGTTATCGAAAAAAATATCGAGCAAGGATTGCTTCCATATACAAAACGATATTTATATAGCCTGAAAAATCATTTCTCAACAATCGGACTCAATGGAGGTAATGAAGCTTGCCTCAATTTGCTCGGAGAGGACATAACTTCTCCCGCAGGTAAAACTTTTGCCCTTGAAATACTTGATTTCATGAGAGACCGACTGGCGGACTACCAGGAGGAGACCGGGAATTTCTACAATCTGGAAGCGACACCGGCGGAGGGAGCTACATATAGATTCGCCAAAGAAGACAAGATTCGCTTTCCCGGGATCGTCCAGTCCGGAACAGCGGACGCCCCATATTACACCAATTCCACGCAACTCCCCGTCTGTTATACTGATGATTCCATCGAGGCGTTGGAGCATCAGGACGAGTTACAGGCAAAATATACCGGGGGAACCGTTTTTCATCTTTTCCTGGGAGAGAGGCTTCCCGACTGGCGCGCCTGCAAGAGATTGGTGAGGAAAGTGTCAAATAGCTTCAAATTACCGTATTTCACAATAACTCCCACATTCAGCATATGCCCCACACACGGATATCTGAACGGCGAAGTGCAGAAATGTCCTCAATGCGGCGAAGAATGCGAGGTATGGTCAAGGGTGATGGGGTATCACCGGCCGGTCAAGCAATGGAATAAAGGGAAACAGAGCGAATTCAACGAGAGAAAAGTATTCACCCTGGATCAAGAAAGTAAAAAGATGAGTTGTGGGAAGCCGGAAGTGAGAGAATCGAAAGTCCTCGTGAATTCAGGTGTTTGAAGTCCTTTTTCCAATTTCCAACTTCTAACATCTATTTTGGAGATATCACTATTTTCCTTTACCTTATCCTCTGTGAACTCTGCTCTTTTTGCGGTGATTAAATACAAATATAGGAGAAGCTATGCGTATTGGTGGTTTTCAGAAAATGACATTGACGGACTACCCGGGATATATCGCCTCCGTTATATTTACGCAGGGATGTAATTTCAGGTGTACATATTGTCATAACGATGAGTTGATACCCAACAGATCGGGCAGTATTGATGAGAAAGAAATTCTTGATTACCTGAACGGCAAAAAATATTTTCTTGACGGTGTTGTGATAACGGGGGGAGAGCCAACGATTCAAAAAGACCTTGCCCAATTTATAAAAAAGATAAAGAAAATGGGGCTCCTGGTAAAACTGGATACAAACGGAAGCAACCCGGATATTGTCGAAGAGCTAATAAACGAAAAGCTTGTTGACTGCATAGCGATGGATCTCAAGGCAAGCTGGAAGAATTATTCCAGGCTCATTCATCGGGAGGGTTTTGAAAATGAATGCAGGAGATCATTTGAATTGCTTCAAAGATCTCCCGTTTCGCATATTTTCAGAACAACAGTTTTCCCCACCGTTAATACAGAAGAGGATCTGGAGTCCATAAGAGCTGAATTGCTTCCTTCGGATAAATACGTACTTCAAAATCTCCATGCTTCAGATAAATTCGCTCATAACGTAGCTAGGGTCTTCAGACCCGCAATTGCAGGATCCGCTTCATAATATCCGCCACAAATCTCGATGCCCTCGCATTTGAAGGAAGAACGATAACGCCTGCATCCCGCAGTTTTTTTGTTTGCTCTTCTGCATTCTGTGGGTCCTCATTAACGCCGCAAACAGAAGCTGCAAATATCAGATGCCTTCCCGCTTCCTCGGCTATTTTTCTTGCTTCATTTATTGCAGGTATAAGTTCCCCGGCGGGATCCGGGTTGGAACCGTAACCGAGGACCACATCCATCAGGATAACGGCGGTTTCCGGGTCCTGTGCTTCCCGGATTATTCTGTACTTTCTCTTCGTATTGTCAATCATCGGGTGGGGCGCGCCCTTCGTGAACGCATCATCCCCCATATCAACAAGTGTATCCAATTTTGATTTAAATACATCCTTCATTTTGAAATCAGGATTTTTCGTGACATTAGAGAAAATTTTCATTCCTGAATCCTCAAGGATAATTCTGGTTTCGTTACAGAGGGTTCCACCGGAATAAAGTCCCCTTAAATATTTCTGGCCCGGCGATAATTTTTCAATTTCTTTCCGGATCAACTTGTCCATGTTTTCTAACTCCGGGAGGTGTGCCTTGCCACCTGAAGCTTCAATCGCCATAGCGGCGGCATCTTCCATTGTCCTGGCAAATTTGAATCCTCTCTTTTTCGCCTCTACACCGTCACTTCCCAGGAAGTTTATGATGACAGGCTTTTCAACGCCTTTGAGAACTTCGTATATCGCTGTTTCAACATCGGGATGCGGAGGCTTTGAAACAAGAACAAGAACGTCTGTTCCCTTGTCTGTTAACAAAGAGCGAATCCCCATTTTCATCGTGATTCCGCCCACTTCTTTGGACAGGTCTCTTCCTCCCGTGCCTATGGCGTGGGATATTCCACCTCCCATCTTGTGAATGAGTGTGGAGACCTCCTGTATTCCTGTGCCCGCGGCGGCGACGATACCGATATTTCCTCTTCTGACCACATTTGCAAACGCCAGAGCGGCGCCATGAATTATGCTTGTGCCACAGTCCGGACCCATGACCAGAAGTCCTTTTTCTTCTCCCTTCTTCTTGAGCTTGATTTCGGTTTCGAGGGAAACGTTGTCGGAGAATATCATCAGGTGAAGTCCCTTGTCAAGTGCCTTCTCGCCCTCCCAGTCAACATATTCTCCGGGAATGGAGATAAGGGCGAGGTTTGCAAGCGGCATGACTTCTATTGCGCCTTCAAGGGAGCGGGGCTGATAATCTTCTGTTTTGACGACCGCTTTTGGAGCGAGGATCACTCCGATTCTCTCTTCCAGGCCTTCCAGCTTGCTCTCATCATCGATTGTGACGGCTATGATGAGATCGCCGGGAGAGGCGGACTCACCCCCGGGGGTCAGTAATCCTGTAGTTCGCAGTATGTCTTTGTTTGCGTCGGTTCCCATCATGAGAGATACCTGGTTTGTTCCGATTTCTTCCTTTATCTTCTCGGAACCTCTCATTAAAACAACTGAATCGTAATAACGGTTTGGTAAAATAATATTTTTAGTAATCATAATACCCATATTTTCTTTTTCTGAATAAATTTTCCTTTGTTTTTTTATTCACCGCGATATATGCGGAGAACGGATTATGGATGAAGGAGTCCAGATTTTTAAAAACCACAGAGACCACAAAGATTTCGCAGAGGAAATTGATGCTGTAGGAGGGGTTTCCTAACCCCGATAAACGGATTCCGTTTTAAACCCGGATAATGCTTTTAAATTCAACGCAGAGATCGCGGAGGTCGCAGAGAACTTATTATATCGAAGTTTCATTGTTAATTAATCGCATTAATTTTCAGGCATTCTCCGATATAATTTTATATTGGTGATAAATGGACTATTTCCCCGGTAA
This sequence comes from Vulcanimicrobiota bacterium, assembly GCA_021107945.1. GTDB lineage: Bacteria > Vulcanimicrobiota > JAJTBE01 > JAJTBE01 > JAJTBE01 > JAIORV01. The sequence goes on from JAIORV010000007.1 coordinate 59,711, forward strand.
AAGCTGCAATATGGCAATTAAAAGACTCCAAATGCATTATTAGGGTTAAAGACTCCGTGTTCTTCGTGACTTCGTGGTAGATGTCGGAAATGTGAACAATAATAAATCTACCCTATGAAGGATTTTTTTTGCGGATAAGAAATAACACAGAGAGTTTTATGTCGTAATTTTGCATGAAAACTACGGAGGACATTTTGATCTATGAGAAGAATAATATAAAACAAAGTAGGTCATGATTATTTAGAAAAGAAATCAAAAAACATTTTTTTATTAAGAAAGGAGTTTTAAATTTGAGAAAAGAGAGATTCAGTAAGTGGTTGTTTCTTTGTCTGATTCCTATTATTCTCCTGACCGTCGGGCTCATTGCCGGCTGTACAACAGGAGGGGATGATATTACAGACGAGGTTGAACCTTCAAGGGTAAAATCCTGGACGGTACTGGTCTATCTGTGTGCCGATAATGATCTGTATTATGAGGGTTGGACTGACATGAATGAGATGGAGAAAGTCGGCTCTACGGATTCGGTAAACATAGTTGTACAGTTTGACCAGAATCCGGAGTTTAGTTCTGATTACAACTTCGGGGAGAAGGGTTGCGGAAGATACATAATGACTCGCAATCCCCAGAACGAGATAGGAGAGGTTACATCTCCGCAGGTTGAATGGCTTGGAGATGTCAACTCAGGTGATCCTGACACACTCGTAAATTTTGTAAAATGGGGAATGAAGAATTACCCGGCAAACAAATATGCAGTTATTTTATGGAATCATGGAGCCGGTTGGAGAGCAAAGGGCGCAAGAACGAGAGCTATCAAGGGCATTTGCTATGATAGTGAATATAACGACCATATAAGCGAATACGAATTAAAACAGGCATTTGATCAGATAAGAGAAAACTACGGTCAAAAAGTTGAGTTTATTGGAATGGACGCCTGCCTGATGGGTATGGTTGAAGTTGCATATGATGTCCAGGACGCTGGAAAATGGTTAGTAGCATCTTCCGAGACAGTACCGGGAACCGGGTGGCCTTATGACTACTTCCTGGCGGACCTCAGAGAAGACCCCGCTATGAGCGGACAAGACCTGGCAAGAACGGTAGTAACAAGATATAAACAGTATTATGATGACAACTCTGTAACAACTACTGACATTGCAGCAACAAGTCTTGACAGGATAAACACTGTTGTAACCGCTGTGAATAACTTTGCAGATGATGCAGTGACCAAAATTGATGCGGAGAAAGACAATTTGCTTACTGCCCAGACAGAGGCACAGCATATGTCATATTCTGATTTCGTTGACATTAACGATTTCATGTACCAGGTGACACAAAACGTTACCGATACAGGACTTACAGGCTTGGCAACCAACGTTATGGGTGCTCTGGAAACTACGGTTGTATATGAGTATCACGGCGCTTCTCTTGCCACCAACACCGGAGGACTTTCAATCTGGCTTCCGGACTTGAACTTCTATTCCACATACGTCACCAGTTACACCGCATTACCTTTCGCAGAGGACACGGAATGGCCCGAATTCCTCCAGGTACTGCTTGCAAACTGATAATCAAACAATCAATTGAAATAAATCAGGGGTGGACACAAGTCCACCCCTTTTACTTTCGGATTATATATTACAGTTATGTGGTAAAATAACAACCACTAATAACTGGAATTAATTCTTCTTCTCAACTCGCTCCCTGAGTATGTCAATAAGGCGATGAATATCCATTGCTCCCAGGTCGCCCTGCTTGCGTTCCCGAACCGCTATCTTTTGCTCCTCGATTTCATTATCGCCTATGATGAGCATGTACGGAACCTTTTGGATCTGTGCCTCTCTGATTTTGAAGCCTGTCTTTTCTCTGCGCTTATCAACTTTAGCCCGGAAATTTTCATTTTTCAGTTGTTTCGCCACCTGGTCGGCATACTCAATATGCCTGTCGGCGATGGGCAGAACCATGACCTGTACGGGGGAAAGCCATGCTGGGAATGCTCCTCCGTAGTGCTCCACAAGACATCCGAAGAATCTCTCCAGAGATCCCATCAAAGCACGGTGAACCATGAAGCATCGATGTTCCTGTCCGTCTGCTCCGATGTAATTGACATCAAACTTCTTTGAAAGGTTGAAATCAAACTGAATTGTGGGTCCCTGCCAGTGTCTTCCGAGAGCGTCCTTGAGCTTGATATCAATCTTGGGTCCGTAAAATACGGCTCCACCCTCGTCAATTGTGAACGGAAGTTCTTGCTCGTTGAGGGCTTTCCTCAGAGTATCTTCTGCAGTATCCCACTCCTGGGATGTTCCGGCAAATTTCACCGGTCTGGTTGCGAGGAATATATCATATTCACTAAATCCAAATGATTCGATAATAAATATGGCAAATTTCACACAATTGATCATTTCTTCCTTGAGTTGATCGGGCGTACAGAATATGTGAGCGTCGTCCTGTGTAAAACCTCTCACGCGCAGAAGTCCGTGCAAGACGCCTGAGCGCTCGTATCGATAAACAGTGCCAAGTTCCGCCCACCTCAGGGGTAAATCCCTGTATGAGTGAATCTTTGTTTTATATATCAATATATGGAAGGGGCAGTTCATGGGCTTGAGGATATATTCCTGTCCGTCGATTTCCAGGGGAGAATACATGTTTTCCCTGTAGAAGTCGAGATGTCCCGATGTTTCCCAGAGATGCGCCCGGGCAATATGCGGAGTATAGACCAGATCATATTCACGTTTGAGATGCTCTTCCTTCCAGAATGTTTCTATGATATGTCGAATAAGTCCGCCGTTGGGGTGCCAGTATGCAAGTCCCGGTCCTCCGTCATCCTGGAAGCTGAAGAGATCCAACTCTTTGCCCAGTTTCCTGTGGTCTCTGCGTTTTGCCTCCGCCAGGTTTTTCAGGTGTTGATCAAGCTCTTCTTTATTATTGAAGGCTGTTCCATAAATCCGCTGAAGCATTTTGTTCTTCTCGTCGCCCCGCCAGTAAGCTCCGGCCACATCAAGCAGTTTATATGACTTTATCTTGCTTGTTGAGGGTATATGGGGACCACGACATAGATCCACAAAATCTCCCGATTTATAGACTGAGACGGTTTCCACTTTCTCATTTTTGACAAGATCCTCGATAAGCTCAACTTTGTAAGTTTCACCCATATCCCTGAACATCTTTATGGCATCATCAACTGTGAGAATCTGTTTTTCGAATGAATGATTTTCCTTGATTATCTTTTTTATTTCCTTCTCGATCTTGGGCAGATCCTCGGGAGTAAAAGGCTCATCTCTGTCAAAATCATAATAGAATCCGTTTTCAATTGACGGTCCTATTGTGACCTGCACATCGGGGAAGAGTCTTTTGACTGCCGCCGCCATAATATGAGATGTGCTGTGTCTGAGGATTTCCAGCCCCTCGGGTGTATCCGCTGTTAGTATTTCTATATCAACATCCTGAGTGATGGGAGTGTTCATATCCACCAATTTTCCATCAATCCTGGCGACAATCGCTTTTCTTGCCAGCTTTTTGTCGAAAGCTTTTACCGCATCTGTCATGCTAATCCCCGGTTCCATTTCCCTCTCTTTTTCCCGATACAATACCCTGACGCTCATATATAATCCTCCTTCTCAGTAGTGTCTAATTCAAAAAGCTTTATACTACAGATTTCATCAGTTCAATTTTTCCTTATCATGCTTAGCAAATTCAAGATTATACTTCTTTAGATAAGATGAGTACTTCTTAGATTTCGCACGCCTGACATCTTTTAATTAAATCACTCAATTTGTCAAAAAAGCGATTGAATTACTATCTTTAATTGCCTTATAACCTTATGTCATAATATTTATATACTTTTCGAGTTTTTAAGACAACACCCGATTTCA
>JAIORV010000010.1 GCA_021107945.1 Vulcanimicrobiota bacterium
TCCAATGCCAATACCTACATTGCCCATGTGTTGATTCACTAATTCATGGGTATTGCTCCTACATTATTTGAGAAGGTTTATCGGGACGGGGACGTCCCTCCTACATTATTTGAGAAGCAAAGTCATTGTAATATTTCTCCGTGGTCTTTGCGGTGAATATATACAATTCAAATTTGATGAGGCTATTTATTTGATAACTGAATGTAGAAATAATTATGAGTATTGATACATGCATACTCAGATCGGTAATCAAAGGCAAAGAACAGGATTACTGTGTGTGGGAATCCTGTTCGCCTATTGTTGTAATCGGCAGGGGGTCCCGTGAAGGGAATGAGATTTTTCGTGAGAATTGCGACAGGGACGGCGTACCGGTGTTCAGGAGAAAAACCGGCGGAGGTGCGGTGGTGCTTTCCCCGGGAATGCTTGTCTTTTCGCTTGCTAAGAGGGTGGGGAAGGAGTTCCATATAAGGGAATATGCCAAACAGGTTAACGATATTGTAATAGAATTCTTTCTTGATATTGGCGTATCAGGCCTTTCAACATGTGGAATATCCGATGTTTGCATGGGCAATAGAAAAATAATGGGATCAGGAATGTACAGGAGGAAAAAGATCCTGTTCTTCCAGGGATCTATGCTTGTAGATCCGGATCTTTCTCTTATGGATCGCTACCTGAAAATCCCCCCAAAACAGCCCGAGTATAGGAAAGAGCGAACTCACAGGGATTTTGTAACAACCCTTCGAAAAGAGGGAGTTGATATCAAGACCACAAAATTGATCCCTCTCTTCGACAGCTTCCTGGCAAAGAACATCAGTAAGATTTATTAACCCGGATAATACTTTTAAATTCACCGCAGAGATCGCAGAGGGCGCAGAGAATTTATTATATACGAGGGTTCACTGCCAATTAAGCGCATCAATTTTTAGGCATTCTTCGATATAATTTTATACTGGCAATAAATGAACTTCTCCCGGTAAAAAAGCTACAAAACGGTAATTACAAGATTTCAAATGCATTTTTTGGGGATTAAAACGATTTTTTTATTTATTCATGACACTATTTAGACCTATCTTGTGGTAAGGACTATTTAATATCAATTTCATGCCGTTTCCCGGCGGGTCGGGAGACCCGCCGCTACCCAAATAAAAGGGTGGAAGCCTCTCTTGCAGACCCAGGATTAAATAAATATAATTTATGAATGTGCTTTAATGTGTTCCGGAATATTGTAAGATTCTCCGGATTCAAGTATAACCACTTTTGTATCTGAGCCGCTTTCTACTTTTTCCTTGAATTCTTCGGCGTCGGCCTCAATCGGTGGGAATGTATTGTAGTGCATGGGTATAACGGTCTTGCACTGTAACATCCTGACAGCTTCCACCGCTTCCGGTATATCCATAGTAAAAGTTCCGCCGATAGGTAGAAGCGCGGTGTCAACTCCGTGAAGTCTGCTGATTAGCTCCATGTCACCGAATATTCCGGTATCCCCGGCATGATATATATGATGCCCATGGAAATTGATTACAAACCCGACCGGGTTTCCCGTGAAAGTACCGTCGGGAGCGGATGATGAATGAAACGCCGGGACAAGCTTGACCCATCCGAAGTCGTATGGAATCTTCCCTCCCATGTGAGCAGGGTGTCCCTTTGCTCCTTTTGAAATGCAATAGTTTACAAGCTCAAATACTCCCATGATCTCCACACCGGTTCTTTTTGATATCTCAATTGCATCGCCCAGATGATCTCCATGACCGTGTGTGAGCAGTATCAAAGTTGGGTTCAAATCCTTTGGTGATGCCCCTGCCAGCGGATTTCCGGAAAGGAACGGATCTATTAAGATCCTGTTATTTTTGCCGTCATCAATTAAAAAACATGAATGTCCCAGAAATTTTATTGAAGCCATATTTTTCATCCTCCTCTTGAGATTAATTATTCCAGTTACAATTCATTCCAATTATTTCCTTAATTTGCATTTAATTAATTGATTTCTCTGGAAAGTTTTTCTTTCCTCCAATGGAAATAGAGAGGATAATATATACCTTCCATTTAAAGGTACCTAGCTAATAATAACAGGGGATGAGAATTGATGAATAACGATGTAAAAAGGGAGCTGGACAGGGGAGTGGAGAGTTTTAACCGGTGGCGTGAAAACAATCCCGGTGTAGAGATAGACTTAAACGGATCGGTCCTGACTGAGAGAGATTTGCGTGGTATTAATTTATCCAATGCCTGCCTTGTAAAGGCAAAGATGGTAAAAATAAAGCTTCAAGGCGCCGATCTTTCCGGGGCAATTTTTATTGAAGCTGATATGCGTATGTCCGATCTTTCAAACGCCAACCTGGTGGATGCTGATCTTACCGGGGCTGACTTATCCGGGGCGAATCTTGGGGGCGCGGATATAAAGGATACAAACTTTAATCATACCGATACCAGGTATTGCATGGTTGACAGAGAGCATAGGAATTTGTTGTAGGATTGGGGAGGTAGTTTCCCATTTCCCGGGTATGCAGGAGGGGCGTCTCGCCCCAATAACGGAGGGTTTATAAAAAAAAAATCACCGTCATCCGTTCAGCCCGGTGGCAAATGCCCCGACGGTTTTGAAGGAAGAATTCGACTATTTTTCATGTGCTACAAATATGTTAACAAAAAGTTAACACTTGTAACAAAAATTTTACATTATAGCTTGATAATAACTTTACAATTATGAATGACACATGATAAAATTATATCAAAGAATTTATCAAGGAGGAGATCCATAATGATTGGCATGAACTTGGGAATAGGTATGAACATGGGAATGCAATTCGGTGGCGGTATTTTACAAAAAGCTATGATGATGGCACAAGGAGGGATGAATGTCTCCGCCGGGATCAGTCTTCCCGGAATGAACATTGGTGCCAGTGCAGGTTTGAGTTTCGGGTCGGATTCAACCTGCTTTTCACCTGACGCAATGTCGGGTGGAGGCTCAAACTTCTCTCACCCATTGATTAGCGGAGGATTCGGACAACCCAATATGGGCTGCAACGCAGGGATGGGTATGATTCCTGGGATGAGGCCCAATTATCATCAAGGTGGCAGACAAGGTCAAGGTGGTCAGATGAAGATGATGATGATGATGATGATGATGATGATGAAAATGATGCAACAGCAGATGGGTGGTAGCGGAGGAAGACCCGGAATGCCCGGAATGCACAGGCCGCATGGTCCGCATATGCCGCATGGTCCGCATGGTCCGCATGGTCCGCATATGCCGCATGGTCCGCATATGCCGCATGGTCCGCACAGACCGCATGGTCCGCATAGACCGCCGCATGGTCCGCATAGACCGCCGCATGGACCACATGGACCACATGGACCGCATGGACCGCATGGACCGCGTAGACCCGGACAAGGTGGAGTTGTAGAGCTTAGCAAGGGGCAGTCATACACGACTCCCGGAGGCTGCGAGATTTCCTGGAAGGGTCATACAGTCAGCGTCAAGGAGCCCGGCGGGCAGCAAAGACAGCTTGGTGGAGCTGCAGCAGGTGCGGCGGCCGGAGCACAGGGCGCAGGCGCGTTTGCATTTGCCGGTGCATTTGCAGGTAACGGAATGTCAGGTGCATTTGCAGGAGCGTTTGCCGGCGTAGGCGGAGCCAGTGGAGCTGGTGCAATGGCAATGGGTGGAGCAAGTAGACATCAAAAGCCCAATAACTGGAAAGTCTGGGGAGACCCCCACATCAAGGACGGCAAGGGCAAACAGCAAGACTTCAAAACCAACAACGCAATGTTTTCTCTTCAGGACGGTACACGAGTGGCAATGTGCGCCGCGGGACCCAAGGGCGTTGTAGAAAAAGTTCGTATATTCCTGCCCAAAACAGCCATTAATAAGCAGACCCTCGGTGGGATCGACCCCAAACAGACAACTGTTTATCAGAACAAGGGACTCAGTAAGGTTGCATCGGGAACACTCGATCAGTATATGGGAATGGGTGGAATGGGAAGGTCGCCGTTTGGCAACATGTTCTTCTAATGAAAATACAGTTAAGACTAAGGATTTAATATAACCCATAAAATCAGGGGAGAGAAATCTCCCCTTTTTTTTTATAAAACGAGGATAAAAATGTCTCAACAAGGAAATAGCATTTTACCGGAAATATTCTTTTAAACAGGGAGCGGATATGCAGGCAAAAAAGAACTTTGTGCCATTCAATTATAAATATTTATTCGTTTGTATCTTCATTCTATTATCTCTTCTATTTAACCTGAGAGGAAACTCTTTTGTTTTTGCCGATAATGAAGAAGCCAATATGCTCTATGATCTGGGCAAAAGAAACTTGCAAAAAAGAAAATTCAATAAGGCTATCGGGTATTTACAAAAAGCGGTTGAAGAAAATCCTGATTTTGAAGAAGCATGGTATGAACTTGGAAATGCTTATTATAGCAAGGGAGACTTGAAGTCTGCAATAAAGAATTATTATATTGCAATGGGTGTCAACCAGGATTTCAAAAAGCCTTTGAAAAAAATTGGAAAATGTTATCTGGAGCAAAAAAGGTATAATCTTGCAATAAATAAGTTTAAGAAGGCCAGTGAGCATTTTCCCGGTGATTCCTCTATCAACTATATTTCAGGACAAGCGTATGAGAAAACAGGAGACTGGAACAATGCTATATCCGCCTATACGAGGGCGGAAAGCCTTGATAAAGAAAAGTATGGCTTTCTGAAAGAAAAAATCGATAAACTAAAAAAGAAAGCGGATCCACAGCCCGCAGTAATAGAGCATCCATCATCCGCTCCCACGCCGGTGGAGCTTCCCGATACAATACCCGCCGAAATTCCGCATGAAGAAACCGTCGTTCCCTCCCCTTTATCAACGGATGCTATTGAAGAATCGCCTTCTCCCGGGGTGAACCCATCGCTACTAATCAATGAAGATGGCAAAATTAAAGCGAGGTTTCCGTTGACTGACGACAAGGAAGATAGTGCCGGTCAAAAGTTGCAAAGTTCAATCGACTGGCTGAAAACAAGTTTGTTTGTAATAGTTATTTTGATTATAGTTCTCGTGTTTGTATATCTTTACTTAAAAATAACAGGCAAGAAAGAAGCTGTCTCGGGGATTGGACCCCCTCGATTTCTCGATATGCCCGATGTGCCTGAAGATTTTTTTGAGGATGATGAAGAAGTGGAGGATTTCGATGCTCCTTCGAGATTCTTTTATAAAGAAGTTATTACAGACGAAAGGGAAAAAAAGAAAGTCCGTCACGAGGATACAATTCTAAGAATCCGGGAGAAACTGAAGAAGGAAGAGTTGGATGCCCTTCTGGCAGGAGAAGAAGGAGATCCCGGGATTTCATTACAGCCTGAAAAAGAGACAGAACCGGATTTTGCCAGGGAGACAATCACCGTAACAGCGGATAGATTCTCTGAAGAAGAGTTAATAGTGCCATCAGTTGGAGAAAAGAAGTCCTCTTTAAAATCTTCTTTAGATGAAGCGGAAAAATCAGAAAAAATCGTTGAGGAGCAAAACGGTGAAACACCCAAACCGGAAAAATATTTAAGGAAACCGGATGAAGAGCTTGCGATGAAAGAAAAAGAAGACGATACTTCTATTCCTTTTGTCTGTTCATGCGGCAAAATAATTAGGAATGGTGGGGTAATATGCCCGAGGTGTGGGAGGGGCAGCAGATAAATGAGAATCGCTGTAACCGGCGATATGCATTATAGTATATTGACGGGAGGGTCTCATTTCTGTAGAAAATGTATTTAGTGCAATCTCACCCATTTAGCAAAAAGGAATAAAATTTATATACATGCCACATGATTTATATACGTATCACATGTAATGAAGGAACCTTTTACGATGTCGCAGAATATATGGTCTGTCTGAAAAAATTGGGCAATTTTTTTTAAACGGAGGCAGGTATTGAGGTTCCAAAAGCATTTATTTATAGCCATATCATTTCTTCTTCTTTCAACTTGTTTGTCCGGATGTTCAGGAATAAAGGGTTACTTTGAAAAAAGTCCCATAAATATTAATATAAAAAAGAAGAAATTAATTCTGGAGAAAGAGGTAGATATAAAGATTCCCGGAAACCCCTGGGGTATTTCAATAGATACTGAAAAAGCAAGAGCTTATGTCGTATGCAATTCCGGCAATTATGTTGCTGTGGTGGATTTATCCGGGAAGAAGATTCTACATAAAATAGATGTAGGTTCAGGCCCCTGGGAATCAGCGTTTGATCGCCGGCGTAATCGACTTTATGTAACCAACGGAGATAACGGTTCAATCTCTATTATTGATCTTGAAACAAAAAAAGAAACCATGGAAGTAAAGACAGGCGGTCAATTACCGTTCGACGTCGCTTATGGCGAAAACAGGGATGAGATATATGTTGCAAATTCAGACAGTGATTCCCTGAGCATAATAGACGGAGAAAAACTGGAATTAAAAAAGGAAGTGAAAGTCGGGGACTATCCCTATTCAGTAGCCGTTGACGAAATAAGCAGGAGAGTATTCGTCAGCAATAATTTTGACGGGACTTTATCGATTGTTGATCCCGAGAAGGGATTACAGGAAAAAAATGTTGGCCCCCTGGGTTCTCTCTCCGGAATTACTATAGAAAACCTGAAACAGCAAATTTATATTGCAGGAACGGGGGCAAACAGGATTCTTGTTTATAGGGATACTGATATGAAACTGTCCGATATAAAGCAAACACCTGAGAGGCCTATAGATGTCTGTGTGGATGAGAAATATGGATATATCTATGCAATCCATCGAGAAAAGGGAATTCTTACAGTCTATAGTCCGGATCATAAGAAATATGCCGCCACCGCAAGAGTCAAGGTTGGTGAGGAACCTGTGAGGGTTGTGGTTGATCCGGTTCATAGCCTCATAATAACGGTGAACAATAAATCCAACTCGATTTCATTGATTCGTTATCGTCTTGAATCGGGTAAATAGGAGGACTTTTTACACAGGAAAGAGAAGTTTAGAATCGAGCATTGAGGATTTACTCATTACATAAGGAGGATAAGTTTGATGGAAACTCATCTGGGTCTGAGACCCGAGGAAATGATTACCCTTTTTAACCGAATGTATTTGGAAGTATGGGAGAAAACCAAGGGAAATGTTAACTGGGAGTTGGCAAATATATCCGAGCAGATAAATAAAGGCGAAGAAGTGGATATCAGCCGACTTTTGCTTGAAGTTCTTGAAGTTGTCATCACTGCTACAAGAGACGGTTTTGTTGTAACGATGTATGAAAACAATGAAAAAATATACGACGATTTGTGTCAGGCTTCCCAACGCTCACAGGGTATTGAAGAGATCGAAGAAATCGATGAAAAAGGTACCGGTCTTCCTCTGGATGATATGGAAGATAATCAGGAAGAAATGAAAGGGCCGATAGACATTCCCAATGTATAATAATCATGTTACAGTTAGTTTTGTTGTCAACAAGTTTGTAACAATTATTTAACATTCATGTAACAAATATTCCATTTTGTTAACAATCTGTTAAAGACATCCCCCTTTACATATGATGAGAAAAGCTTCATAATAGTAACAAGAGAAATTCTTTATGGAGGTGTTTCCAGATGGATGGAATGGCAAATGCATCAGCACAGCAACAAATGGTGAATTCTGACCAAAATCAGGCTCAGACCGTTGGAACACAGATGCAGGCGGATAATCAAAAGCAACAAATGAGAAGATGGCAGATTATGCAGGACTCTCAGACCAAGAAATTTGAGATTCAACAGGATGTTACCGTAAATAAGGCAAAAACCGGTGACAAGATGTTCAGCAAATGGGATCAATATATCAGGTCCTAAAGATATCAGATCCTGGAGAATTAAGTTGTATCACAAAAGAATATTAGTGTATGGCGACTCTCTTGTTTTTCTGTAGTAGTTTAGATGTTTTTTGGGGAAATGTTAAGGAATTACAATGAATTTATAACGAGGGGGTCTTTACTTTTCGGGCACGATGTGTGATAATGAAGGTAAGAAGAAAAATTTTGTGATGGAGGTATTCAGTTATGACAGGAATGGCAAATGCCGCTGCTATGACCCAGATGGTTAATTCTGACTATCAGCAGGCACAAACCGTCGGAACACAAATGATGGCAGACAACCAGAAACAACAAATGAGAAGATGGCAGATCATGCAGGACACTCAAACCAAGATCTTTGAGATCCAGCAGGATGTCACTGTAAACAAAGCTAAAACTCAGGACAAGATGTTTAACAAGTGGGATCAGTATATCAGATCCTAAGCTTAAATTAAGAAAGTTTAAAGTAGGGTGGTATTACCGCCCTTCTTTTTTTTGAAAGTAACTATTCACCGCAGAGGACGCAGAGTTTTTAATGAAGTTAACACTTCAGATAATTATTAATTCCATTAAATTTGGGTTGATGCCGATCTCCCGACCAACCTAAAACGTTGTGAAATCGTGGTTTGCAAAATCCCCCGCAAAAAGGGGCTGAATAGTTAATTTTGAATTTCTAATTGTAATTTTACAAGTAGGCTGAATATTTACAAGGATTTCTTTTTTATTATATCTAATACCATAAATGTGAGATAAAAATATACATGAAATAAACCAATCATCCCACAATCGCTTGATTGAAAGGAGAAAAACATGCCTAAAGAAGAAAAAGCTCCCGAAAGAAGCTCCGTGGAAATTCCTGACGTGAGAACCCTCACTCTTCTCTATACAAATGATATTCAGGGGGAAGCCGAGCAGATGGCTTACCTTGCAACAGTGGCAAAACAGATTAAGTCATCCCAATCCTATACCATACTTGTTGATGCCGGGAACTGGTCAAAAGGAACCCTGCTGTCGGATTATTTCAAGGGGATGCCGATGGTGGAAATAATGAACAACCTGAAATATGACGCAGTTGCCATTGGTGAGGGAGAAATTGATTTTGGAAGTAAAAATTTATATTCGCTTGAAGACAAGGCGGAGTTTCCATTGCTATCATGTAATATAGTGGAGTCCGGAACGGGAATACCGCCATATTTCCTTAAAGACAAGTTTACACTTATTGAAAGAGGTCCCTTTACCATCGCCATAATCGCCGTTTCCAATCCGATGAAATACCCCGGTGCGGGAATTGATGCAAAAGATCCTTTTGAAGTGTTGCCCGGTGTTATAGAAGAAATTATAAAGCATAAACCTGATATCATTATATTATTATCCCGACTTGGGCTGGAAAACGATAAGAAAGTGGCAAATAGATTTCCACAAATAAATGTAATAGTTGGAGGACCCGACAGGCTTAACTTGGAAGATCCGGTTGTACAAGGGGATACCTATATTGTTCAATCAGGCGAGAAAGCTAGCTTCCTGGGCAAGCTTTCAATTGACATCGAAGGTAAAATCAGGCTCACATCAGTCGAATAGTTTCTAAATTAACATCATGTTTTTTTAATTATCTATTGACATATTAACAATTTGTAGTGATAGAAGAAGTAAGAAAAGGTAGGTTCCGGATAGTTTGTTTTAAATGAATAAACATTCCGAGCCGAAAAAATTATCATATCTGGAGGTGTTTTTCTATGACCGGAATGGCTAATGCCGCTGCTATGACCCAAATGGTGAATTCTGACTATCAGCAGGCACAGACTGTCGGAACACAAATGATGGCAGACAACCAGAAACAGCAGATGAGAAGATGGCAGATCATGCAGGACACTCAGACCAAGATCTTTGAGATCCAGCAGGATGTCACTGTGAACAAAGCCAAAACTCAGGACAAGATGTTTAACAAATGGGATCAGTATATCAGATCCTAAAGAAGATTTTTTCAATTGTCAAAAAGGCGGTTCAACCGCCTTTTAATTTTCGGCATAATAAATAAAAAAAAAACGGGACCCTCCGGCTCTTTTTTTTTAGTATGACTTGTCATTACAGAAGGGGAAGAATTCACCTATGTAGTATATATTAAAGGTAGTTTTAAAATAACAAGTATTAAACAGGTGAAAAAATTGAAAATTAAGCTTGAAGTTATGAGTGGAGCAATGGACGGTGAGGAATTCCACTTAAAAAGATCCTTCACCATAGGAAGAGAAAAGTCCAATGAAGTTCCTCTGAATCTCGATAAATACATATCACGTCGGCATGCCAGGGTACTTCTTAACGGATCCGGAATATGCGTTGAAGACCTGGGAAGTACAAATGGTACATTTATTTGTGGGGAACGGGTTTATGAAAAAGTGAAGGTTGATGAAAACCAGTTATTCCGTGTGGGTAGAACATGGGTCAAGTTGAATTGGAAAAAATAATTATAACAGAGGAATAAAGATCCTTATAAAGAAAATCATGTAATCGGAGGCCGGAGGTTAGAGGTCGGATGTGTATTTACCACGAAGGCACGAAGGACGCGGGGTTGTTACTGTAAAAGCTTCGAATTTCTTTGTGTTCTCCGTGGCTTCGTGGTTTTGTCTATCCCACCTCTCAATCCCATTTCCAACTTCCAACTTCCATATTGCTAAGGAGGATGCCCACCATGATGAGTGCAACAATTGGAAGGTACCATATAGTCCAGGAAATCGGTCGGGGAGGAATGGGTATTGTCTATAAGGGGCATGATCCAATCCTTGAGCGTCCAGTTGCAATCAAGATATTATCTCAACAACTTGTTCAGAATCCTGAGATGAAGGAGAGATTTATCAGGGAAGCTCAGGCCGCGGCAAGGTTGAATCACCCCAATATAGCCGGTATATATGATATTAACGAGCATGAGGGGATATATTATATAGTTTTTGAATTCATTTCAGGACAGAGTCTTGATAAGATACTTGTAGAGAATAACCCTCTGTCGGTTATCGATGCGTTAAAATATTTCACACCTGCATGTAAGGCACTGGACTATGCCCACCAGCATGGAATCGTTCACAGAGATGTAAAACCTGCAAATATCATGTGCTCCGACGCTGGCGAGGTGAAAGTATCGGACTTTGGAATTGCCTGGGTTGAAACGGCTAATACACTCACACAACCGGGAGAAATACTGGGATCCTTCTATTACTTCTCGCCGGAACAAGCTCGGGGCGAAAAGGTCGATAGAAGGGCTGACATATATTCACTTGGCGTCATGTTATATGAAATGCTCACGGGAAAGCTCCCTTTCAAGGCAGATAACCCGGCGGCACTCATTCAGCTTCACCTCACGGCGGAACCCAAGTCGCCCACGTTACATAACTCACAAATACCCCGGAATATTGAAGCGGCGATCCTCAAATGCATGAGTAAGGATGCAACGGATAGGTTCCAGAATATGCAGGATCTCCTGGAAGAGATTACCATCGAGGAAGCACCGGTGGACCTTTTCGAGACAACTATTTCACCTGCGGAAGCTTCACTTCATAACATTCTGGGAAATAATTACTATAAACAGGGAAAACTTGACCTGGCAATTCTGGAATGGGACAAAGCAACCGTTCTTGACCCTTATAACGCCCTCACACGCAACAACCTCGGCACCGCGTATGATGGAATAGGAAAACTTGATGATGCAATCAGGGAATATAATGAAGCTGTGGAATTGAACCCCAATAACTTTGTCGCTCATTATAACCTCGGCTCGGCATATTATCGAAAAGAAGACCTGGAAAATTCCATCGAGGAATATAGAAAAGTTACGGTTTTAAATCCCAAGTTCGCTCCCGCATATTATAATCTGGGAAACGGCTACTTCAAAAAAGGCAAGATTGAAGCGGCAATGGAGGAATGGCAAAAAGCTCTCATTCTCAACCCGCAATTTGCCGAGGTGCTATATAACCTGGGTAATGCATATTTCCTGAAAGGCAAGAAAGACGAAGCTTCTTCATATTGGCAAAAAGCACTGGAGCTTGATCCGCAGTTCGCCATTGCGCTGTTTAACATGGGAACGATAGAAATGGCGGAAGGCAATGAGGATGCCGCAATTGAAATGTGGAATAAAACGCTGGAGATAAACCCCAACTTTGGCGAAGCCCATTACAACATGGGAAATATGTATTATGAGAAAGGAAACATCGACCAGGCAATAAAAGAATGGGATAAAGCTACACAGGCGAAGTTTGGCTTCTGGGAAGCTCACTATAACCTGGGAAATGCCCATTATACACTCCAGAACTTCGAGGAGTCTATTAATCAATGGATGAAGACTGCCGAGTTCAAAGATAATCACTGGCCGGCACACTGGAATCTTGCAAATACGTTCTATTTTGACCTTGACCAGATAGACCCGGCAATAAACGAATGGCAGAGAACCACGCAGATAAACACCGACCATTGGGAAGCATATTACAACCTTGGCGAAGCTTATCTTTACCAGGGGAAGATCGAGCTTGCGATTATGGAATGGGACAAGGTGGTAAGCTTGAATCCAAAATTCTGGCATGTTTATCACAACCTGGGATGCCTGCTTTATAGAAAGGGCAAGATTGACCAGGCAGTTTCATACTGGAGCAAGGCCGTGGCGTTAATGCTATTCTCATGGTAGGTATAGTCCATTCAGCCTGTAGTTCCATCAATGCTGGAAACAGCTTAAGCCAAGTGATATATTATGAGTAATAAAAAGAAACCTCGAAACAAAATAAAAGCATTACTTCGTAAAACAATCCTGATATTGAGCAGGGTAAAGAAATTTTTCCTGACCAACCAGCTTGTGCTTCTGTTTGTAGTTGTATCTTCGATATTGTTTCTTGGCTCGACATTATTCTTTTTTGTGGAGAGAGGAAATAATGAAGCTATAAAGACCCCTTTTGACTCCATATACTGGATAATAGTGACAATGAGCACCGTTGGATACGGCGATATTTCTCCCACCACATTAACGGGAAGATTTATCGCTATGGTTATCATGTTCGTAGGAGTCTCCTTTATGGGACTATTTTCCGCAACAATCGCCTCGGGACTTGTGGAGCGCGATATCAAGGGAGGTATGGGAATGTTAGATGTTGACCTGGAAGATCATGTTGTTGTTTGTGGATGGAATCACAATGCATGTCGCCTTATTGAGAATATTCTTGAGAGTCAGAAGGACAAGAATATTGTTATTCTTGCAAATCTTCAATCAAAACCCATTCAAAACAAAAATGTTTATTTCGTCAAGGGTGATCCCACGAACGAAGTTGATCTACACCGCGCCAATATTGAAAGAGCTGAAACGGCGATAGTATTGCTGGATACATCATCGGGCAATCTTGAATCGGCCGACGCCAGGACAATTTTAACAACACTTGCTATCGAGACGATAAATTCCGATGTTTATACCTGTGCGGAGATCCTCGATTCAAAAAATCTCCCGCATCTCCGAAACGCAAGGGTTGACGAGGTGATAACCAGCGGCGAGTTCAGCGGAAGACTAATGGCTCATACGGCGGTGTCACATGGTATTTCAAAGGTGATATCAGAGATCCTTACTCGGAATGAAGGATCTGATTTACAGAAAGTCTCTCTTCCGGACGAATTTGCAGGGAAGCCTTTTGATGACCTGTTCAAGCAGTTCAGAGATAAGGAGAACTCTATAATCCTTGTCGCCATTGAACGGAATAAAGAAGTTTTTGTGAATCCCGAGAAAGGCTTCGATATAGAAGAAGGCGACAATGCAATATTGATATGCCGGGGCACTGTAAAAACCGAGGATTTACTATAGAGAAATTGGTTAACATGTTAACATTAAATTTACATCTTCATCTTTACACCCTTAAGACCTCATGTTACAATAAAAGCAAGAATAACTGACAATAGGTGCATTGTGTTTTGCATTTGTGAAGGAGGAAGATTTTCATGGACGGAATTGGTAGAATGAACCAGATGAATCCCATGTCCACACAATTCAAGGCGAAAGCCATCCGGACAGCCCAAACCCAGGCGGCGACAGTTAAAGATAAAAAAGATCTATCGCCAAAGGATGGAGCAAAAGAACTTGATGAGGATATGGTCACCCTGAGTAAGCAGGGCAAGAAATCTATCAAAGACAAAATGGATTCGGCATCTCAAAGTGGTGTCATGTCCGATTTGATGAAAAAGGAGAAAAAGGGGAAACTTGGTGAGGCAACAATGTTCGGTGGAAAAAGAGAAAGACAAGCCGAAAAGGGAGCCACAGCCGAGGGAAAGGCGGCGCAGGGTCAGAAGAAAGCCGAGGAAGTTGACCTGGGCGCGAAGATTGAGGCTCTTACGGTTATGAACAGAGATCCCGATGAGATCCGCGGAGATGTGCCTCCCCAGTACTTCGATGCGTCGAAGAAGATCGTGGAAGGACAGATTAAAAAGGGAGAGCCTGCAAAGAGCCTGACAGAACTGAAAGCTGTCGAAACCGCTCCCCTGGAGTTGAAATCCGAAAATTACGTAGAGATTATGCCCATCCATGATACCGATAACAAGCCCATCCCGATGGATATGGGCGCCGGGATGAAAAAATAATAACGGTTTCCTAACCGCGATATGTCCTTATTTCAAGGTTTGGGATCACCTCTCGCAAGAGGGGACTGAACATATACGATTTAATAACGGGAAAGTTGATAAATCCGTTTTTAATTGCCTCTTGTCAGGGAAAGGGGCAATTTAATTTTATGGAGTAAAATATGATAATAGATATTCATGTACATGAGGGGAAATCTCTGTTTGGATACGAGTTTGATATTCAAAAACTGCTGGATAATATGCAAAAGATCGGTATAGACAGGGCGGTGCTCCATCCTTTGAAGCCATACAATTATCATTTTGAGCCGGAAAATACCAGAATTTCAGAGATTGTAAAAAAGTACCCCGACAAGTTCCAGGCGTTTGGAAGGATTGATCCCTGGAGGAAAGACAATGCGCTGGCCGAGATTAAAAGAATCTTCGAAGATTTGAATTTTATGGGGATTTTTCTCCATCCCATGGAAGAGCAATTTTCACTCACATCACCTGTTCTCAAACCCGTATTGAGCCTTCTGAAGGAATATAAAAAGCCTGTAATGGTTTCCGGCGGCCATGTCAGAGTATCTCACCCGAGACAGATTGAATATCTTGCGGGGGAATACCCTGATATTACATTCATCGCCACATCAGGGGGGCAGATAAACATAAGCGGCATGATGTTGACCGAGGCTGAGGCGATGTTAACAAACCGTCCCAATGTTTATATGGAGACATCGGGTATATATCGCCGTGATTTTATAGAGCGTATGACAATAAAATTGGGCGCAGAAAGGATCCTTTTCGGCAGCGGCGTACCTTATTATGACCAGGCATTTGAATTGGAAAGAATAAAAACCGCCGATATAACCAATGAGGAAAAAGGAAGTATTCTTGGACGAAATACTGCAAGGATGCTAACTCCATTAAATATAGCTGTAAAATGAGTAGAATTTTTATTCCCAACAACATAATCAATCTCGATCCTCTCATTATTACCGGAGAAATTCATCATCATATATCAAGAGTGCTCAGACTTCACAGGGGAGACACATTGCAGGCGATATGTGGTGACGGGTTTCTTTATGACATACAAATAAATAATGTTAAAATAAACGGAACATTCGGGGAAATAATTGAGAAAGAATTCATTGACATTGAGCCTCGTTTGAATGTGACACTTTACCAGGGGATGTTAAAAGGGAAAAAAATCGAAGAAATGATATCTCCTCTTGTACAACTGGGTTTATCAAGATTTGTTCCCATTCATACAAAAAGATGTGAGAATCGGTTGATGAAATTGGGTATGGCCAAAATAAATAGATATGAAAAGATTATCCAATGGGCAACCGCTTTGTCAGGTCGGACACATTTGATGAAAATGGAGCAGCCTTTGTCTTTTCAAGATGCTATGACTGACATACAAAAGAATGATTTTAATTTAATTTTCTGGGAATCGGCCTTGCAAATACCCCTGAAAAAACAAGTTGAAAAAGTCATTGAAGGAATAGGAAATCATAAAAAAATATCAGTGGGAATATTTATAGGTCCCGAGGGCGGATTTACGGAAGGGGAAGTGGTAATTGCACAAGAATTAAATATAGTGCCTGCTTCTCTTGGAAAGCGAATAATTGAAGCTGGGAAGGCGCCGATTATTGCTGTGACATCTTTACTTGTGATATCTTGTGATATATAGTTTTTATCTGTAAGGAAAATGATTTGTAAAAAGGATTTCTGAAAAGAATAATTAATAATTTATTACATGGTTTTATTTGTTTAGGAGAAGGAATATTTACAGTTTATCAAGACAAAAGGGGAGTCCATGAATTTTTTTAAGCTGAAAAAAAAGTATATTATTTTCTTAGTGGTTATTGGAGTAATCCTCATCTTATATTTTGGTATCAAAGCTTTGATAAAATCTCATAAGATGCAGAAACAAAGGGCGGCCTGGAAAATTTACAAACAGGCCGAGGCAAAGTTTCAGGAAGGCAAGGCCAATGAAGCACTTTCAGTTTGCGAGAAGGCATATCCCGATCTTGTTGATGATAAATTGAAAGCCGAGTGCATTTCATTGATGGCTGAGTGCCACGGAAAATCAAAACGTGTACTTCTTGCGGAAGATAAATTCAAGGAAGCTGTAAAGCTTGCTCCCACTGACTACAAACTGCATCTTCGTTTCGGGCGCATGTATTTATATAATGCCAAATACCGGGCAAATGTAGAAATGGCAAACAGGGAATATGTAAAGGCGCTGGAGCAATTAAATGATGCTCAGAAATTCTGTCCTTTACAGGATATAATGGATAGGCAGGATATTCTCTTCCACCAGGCTGATGTTTTGGAGAAGCTCAAAATATTTGCCGAAGCGCAGAATAAGTATAAACAAATGGTAAAATTAGGCGATACATATCCAACTAAAAGATCAAGATATTACGAAGAAGCAAAAACAAGATTAGAAGAACTGGAAAAGGAATAAAAAAAACGTAACTATTCACCGCAGAGAACGCAGAGGACACAGAGGACACTGAAACAAGTTCAGTGCAGGCGCAGAGTTTTAATATAGTTAACACTTCAGACAATTACTAATTCCATTAAATTTGGATAGAGGCCGGTCTCCCGACCAGCCTTAGACATTATTAAATCGTGGTTTAAAATCCCCACAAAAAGGGGCTGAATAGTTTCAAAAAAACCGGAAAAATGATAAAGGCGCATCTTTTTAGATGCGCCTAATTTTGTTATGGTGCGGAGGGGGGGACTCGAACCCCCACGGCTATTGCCATACGCCCCTCAAGCGTACACGTCTACCAATT
Organism: Vulcanimicrobiota bacterium; assembly: GCA_021107945.1. Taxonomy (GTDB): domain Bacteria; phylum Vulcanimicrobiota; class JAJTBE01; order JAJTBE01; family JAJTBE01; genus JAIORV01. Next base: position 17,184 of record JAIORV010000010.1, read on the forward strand.
CCGCCACCTCCGCCCGGTGGATAATAGCTTTCCGCTAACCTTCTGTATTATATGGCAAAATATTACCATTGTCAATACAGTTTAAAATAAAAAAAGGAAAAGATTCCGCTTGTAATTTAATCGCCGGAAATGGGATACTTTGTTTGTTCACGGGGTTGACGACGCATAGTCATTGACGAGGAAGATGTAGGTTGAGCTCTAAAAGAGGAGCATGGAGAAGATGAGGGGAAATACTATAATAGCAAAACTAAATCCTTTAAGGCAAAATCATCAGGATATATTTATTACTACAGGATTTACGCAAAATGAGGAGTTAGCCTTGTCATTCTGAGCGATATACGAGAGAGTTACTTTAATCTGATGATTTTCTGAAGGACGGGATTTCCTTGATGTACGGGGATTCACATAGCGAAGAATCTCCTGAATGTTGTCCTGAGAGATCGCTATTCATGGATAGAGATCCTTCGCTGATTAATACATCGGAGGTATGTAAGCCCCGTTCCTGAGAAAGGTATGCCTATTAAAGTAAATTAGATCGTATTCCGTTCAGGATGACAGTTTCATGCATTTCTTTCTTGGAAATGCGTAAGCCCTGTTACTATTCAAAGTAAGATTTATTAATTGGAAAAGTAACTTGAGAAATTTAACATTGGGGGTTTATCAACATGAGAAAATCACATTTTAAAAAAGCTTTAATTGCTATTGTTTTCATCTTTTTATTTCTCGTTGGATCTCAGGCGGTATTTGCTGAATCAAACGAGAGCCTGCCTCCATATCAATTGAAAATTGGCGCTGATAGCGGGACATTTGGGAAGTGGGAAATCGAGGTGTGGGTCGGGAAAAAATATGTGGGTAAATTCACAAAAGTTACAAACAAGGATATCACTCCATATATGAAATGGGGTAAGAATATTATTACCGTCAGCTCAAAGTGGAAAGAAAACACATCCAGGGTAGAACTTACCGTTGGCGTAAAACACGGCAAGAAATGGATGACCACGATGAATTACGTCCAGATGAAAAAAGGCGCGGAAGTCAGAAAATTTCCTGTTGTGGCGTACAAGGGGCTTCCCTCATCCCCTGTTGTGCAGGGGCAATATGTTATGAAAATATCATGCGACAGCGGAATGCTTGGGTTATGGACAATTTGGCTTCATATAAACGACAAGCTTGTGGGTGTTTATAACGGATGGGGATCCGTTGATGTATCAAATTATCTGAAGCCCGGGAAGAATATCGTGAAGGTAAGCGGGAAGTGGAAAAAGGAAACATACCCCGTAAAACTCACCATCGGCGGTCATACGGGAAAAAAATGGAGAACGGTGGTCAACTTTGCAAACAGGAAACCCGGCAAGATTGCAAAGAAATTTTCCTTTGACGCAAGGCCTCTCGGTGGAGAAGACTCAAGTTCATTCGAGAATAACCATATATTAAAAGTGAGTGCGGACTCCGATACCCTTGGAAAATGGGAGATGGAGATAAGCATAAACGGTGAAACAATCCAGACTCTTACTGCCCCTACAAGCATTGAGATAAACGATTTTATGAAAAAGGGAAAAAATACCCTCGTGATAAAGGGCAAATGGACTAAAGACACATCGCCGGTGAAGCTGACAATCGGCGCAAGAAAGGGAAAGAAGTGGAGGACCCTTGCAAATTTCGTGAGAAATAAGAAAGGAAGTTTTACAAAGAAATTTTTATTCATCGGGAAATAATTTCTCCTGTTCAATCCACTCTTGATCTCTGATAAATATGGGAGAAAACAAAATGACAATCCGGGAAATGCGAATTGATGAATACGATAGTCTGATTGAGTTGTGGCAAAAGGCCGGACTTGATCACAGGCCCGAGGGAAGGGATACGAGGGAGAATATTCAAAAAGACATAGCAAGACCCGACACATTTCTGCTTGTCGCCGAGATTGATGGGAATATCGCGGGATCCATACTGGCGACTCATGACGGTCGAAAGGGCTGGATAAACAGGCTGGCGGTTGATCCCGATTACCGGAGAAAGGGAATTGCATTAAAATTAGTGGAGGAAGCACAGAAAAGCCTGTATGGGTTGGGAATCGGTATAATTTCCTGCCTGATAGAGGATCGGAACGTCGCTTCAATGAAAGCTTTCCAGAAGATGGGATTTGTGAAGATGCCTGATGTTATTTATTTCAGCAAAAAAAAGTCTCCATGGGTATAGATATTGAATACCTTTAAAATTCCACTGTAATGTCATCCTGAACACTTCGCCCCTTTCGATGGCAGGTTCCGTTAATGAATGACAGTTTTATACATTTCTTTCGTATTAAGGCCTAAGTCCTGAAATAATTCCTGATCTATATGTGTTACAAATATTATTAATATATTGTAGTATTTGAAAAGAGGACATGTGGGAATATTTGTGGAAAGTTTTGACTGCCTGTATTTAAATGGGCGGAGTGGGTAAAATATGTCATTTATAAAATTCCTGTTATCGCAGGTGACAATTAAAGATATTTTCGATGTATTGATTGTAGCTACGTTCCTTTACTTTTTCTTCTCACTTATCAAGGGAACCCGCGCAGTTCAGATAATCCAGGGGGTAGGGGTTCTTTTATTTATATTACTTGTTAGCTATTTATTCAAACTCGAAACGGCCTATTGGCTTTTCCGGTATTCGCTTCTTACGATTGCCATCGCTATCCCGATAGTTTTTCAGCCCGAGCTTCGCCGTGCCCTTGGTGCAATAGGTCGTGGGGGAGTTTTCCCTTCCGGTATCCAGACAATGGACAAAGAGACGATATCCAGAATTGTTGATGAGTTGTCATGGACTGTTTCCGTTCTTTCACAGGCAAAGATCGGCGCCCTTATTGTAATGGAGAGGGAAACGGGATTGGCCGAGTTCGTGGAAACCGGAACACAGGTAAACGGAGTAGTTTCATCCAAGCTTCTTCTCTCGATCTTCATGCCCAAGTCGCCATTGCATGACGGTGCGGTTATCCTCAGGAGCAACAAAGTTATCGCCGCTTCCTGCTACCTCCCGCTTTCCGAGAATGTAACGCCTTCCAGGGATTCACAAATGGGGACGAGGCATAGGGCGGCATTGGGAATCACCGAGCAGACCGATGCTGTGGTGATTCTTGTCTCGGAGGAGACAGGAGCGATTTCTGTGGCAAGAAACGGGAAATTTACCAAACAAATGGGTGAAGAAACCCTCAAGAAGATTCTGGTTTCAATATATACCACTGATTCATCGAAGCAGAATCGTTTCTCCCGAATTGGAGGAAAAGATGTCATTAAGCTTTTTAAGAAGAAATCTGGGACTTAAAATATTCTCGATTATTCTTGCAATATTCCTGTGGGCATACGTTAAATATACACAGGCTCCTTATTCCGTAGCTTCACAGGCAAAAGTTGAAGTTCCTATTACTTTGGAAGGAAAAAATGAAAAGTTTGTTGCGCTTGATCTTCCAGAGGGGGTAAGTCTCACCGTCAAGGGGAATCAGGATACAATTTCATCCCTGGATACATCTCACTTCAAGGCCTATGTCGATTTGCATGGCAAAGAGGCCGGACAGCACCATCTCAAGATCAAAATCAATACTCCCCCCGGAATTGATGTCAATTCTGTCAAAATTGTGCCGGAAACTGTTCTCCTCAAGCTGGATCCCATCGTAAAACAGGTTGTTAATGTGAAAGTAAAACCCAGGGGAGCTATCGCTTCGGGATTTATTCTTGATATATTGACCTCGGATCCTGAAAGTGTTACCGTGAAAGGCGCACAGACAATCGTTTCAAAGGTGAAAGAGGTTCAGGCTGTATGCGACGTTGAAGGGGCGGATATGGATAAAGTGCAACAGGTGGAAGTGGAAGCTGTCGATGAGGGTGGGAAAGTGATAGATTCCGTCACCGTGGAGCCTGATTTCGTTAGAGCGACAATTAAGTTGAAATCAGAAGTTACCACCTCACACATTCAAATTAACCCGTCATTCAAAGGATCTCCTGCGAAGGGATACCAGGTGAAAGAGGTAACCGTGAAGCCTCCTGTGGCATCGGTAAAGTATCCGTATGACATGAAAACTCCACCCAAATCCATAAAGACAAAACCAATAAATATCGAAGGGGCAAAACAGGATATAGAGAAAGAAATTCCAATCGTTGCACCCAAAGATGTTGTGGTATCTCCGGAAAAGGTAATAGTGAAAATAGGAATTGGGAAAATAGTATTAGATAAAAACCGGAAGAACAAAAGCAAATAGCAATTGAAAATAAACGTAATAAAGAGCGGATAATTCACCTGAAGGCGATTTTTCCGCTCTTATGATTATTTTCAGGATGCTTTGCGATTACTTGATAGTAATTTTCGCTCCAACTTCCTCGAATTTTTTCTTGATTTCCTCGGCTTCTTCCTTGGTGCAGCCATCTTTTACAACCTTGGGGGCGGCTTCGACTAATGTCTTTGCCTCTTTAAGACCTAATCCGGGGACGACCTCTCTGGCGGTTTTGATAACTTTGATTTTCTGTTTGCCAATCTCTGTAATCTCAACATCAAATGAAGTTTTCTCTTCTTCTGCAGCAGCGGCAGCCATAGGCATCATGCCAGCCATTGCCATAGGAGCGGAAGCTGAAACACCGAATTTGTCCTCCAGTTCTTTTACCAGGTCGGCAAGTTCGATAACTTTCATATTAGAAATAGCATCTATGAGTTCTTCTTTTGTAATAGCCATAGTATTTTTTTCTCCTTTCATAATGAATGATATTTATTTAGATAATATAAGTTGGATAATATGGGTTGGAAGTTGGAATCTCCACTTATCTGGATGAGATCCGACCTCTGACTTCAGTTATCCCTCTTCTTTCTCTACCTTTTCTTCTACCTTTTCTCCTGTTTCTACCGTTTCTTTAACCGTTTCTACCGTTTCTACCGTTTCTACCTTTTCTTCTACCTTTTCTACCTTTTCTCCCATTTCTTCCTTCTTATCCTTGATCTCGGATAACACAGTGACAAAGCTTCTCGGGACTCCATTCAGGATATTTACAAATCCCTGAATCGAGCCGTTCATCACTCTCAAAAGATTGCCAAGAAGGACGGGTTTCGGCGGGAGTGTTGCAAGTCTCCTGATTGTATCCTCATTAATATACTCGCCTTCCATATATCCTGCCTTAATGGTCGGAAGAGGATTCTCTTTCTGTCCTTTTAGGAATTCCACCAGCGCCTTGGATGTTGAAGCGGGATCTTCGTACCCGAAGATCATGGCTGTGGGTCCCTTAAAATGGTCAGCAAGCTCATCCGCCTTCATTTCCTTTACTGCAATACTGGAAAGCGTGTTTTTGTAAATCTTGTACTCGCCCTTTGCCTCCCGGAGTTTATTTCGAAGCTCGGTAATCATCTTTACAGACATTCCCTTGGAATCTCCTCGATAGTCGGTAAGAATGGTTATCTGCGCATCACCGATTTTCTGCTTAATTTCCTCGATATCATGCTGTTTTTTCTTTATAGCCTCTTTGTGAGATAAAGCCAAAAGTTTCACCTCCTTATAAAACAAAAACTTTCCGCAGTTTGCGAAAAGTTGAAAAAATTACTTAACCGGCACTTAAGCCTACTTTTCACCTCGGCAGGGAATTAAACCCAAACGGGCACCTGCTGTCTGCGGTTAAGTCATTATATACAATTGCCTGGTGTATGTCAAGGGATAATTTTTTTTCGTAAAAAAATTATCAGAAATGGGAAACGGGAACTCAGAGGTCGGAATGATATGTATTTGCCACGAAGAATTAAGAAACTCCGTGTCCTCCGTGACTCCATGGTTAAAAAAAACTCTGCGACCTCTGAGTTGAATAATTAAATACATCCTACTCCTCCTTCAAAATCACCATTGTCCCCACGTCCACAAGATTATAAAGCTCCCTTGCGTCATTGGGTTTCATTCTTATGCATCCCATTGAGGATTTCTTCCCAATTCCGCCCAGCAGGGTGGCGTGAATCTCGATACATCCACCTGAATATCCCTTTCTCTTGTCCCCGGCGTTCGGGTAGTCTATGCACATTACCACGGCTTTTTTTCCTCCGTACCCCGGTTTCCATAAGCTCTCGGAAGGATATCCCACATTCGGATCCTTCGTAAACATATTGTTGGGACCGCAAAAGGCCTTTCCATCGACAATTGGATATCCACCGTCGGTCTTCCAGAAACGGGAAGCTTTCCAAATAATCTTATACTTGCCAATGGGGGTTTTCTTGTCTCCTTCCCTTGTCTTTCCCATTCCGCCTTTTCCAATTCCGATGGGATATTCTTTGATCACATTCCATTTATCGCCGGATTTCTCGTAAAGTTTCATTCGAAAAGCATATCCATGAACAACAATAAGCCGAACTTTTTTCATTCTTACACCGTCATTTTTTGAATTTCTCTTCTTAACTTTCTTTTGGGCAATCTTTCCCAGTTTTCGTTGCAATAAACCTACCGCTTTTTTTGCATCATCAACCTTGACTCTCCACATTATGGAAACAGGTTGTCCCCTGGAATCAATTACGGCAATGCCCAGAAGGGGAAGATAACTTTCTTTTATTCCAAGCACATTTTGCAAGTGTTTTGATTGACCGACACTGTTAAAGTCATAATACATCAGGTCGGGATTCAGTCCTGGAATATTTAGCTTTTTATTCTTTTTGGAGATTTTTAATTGTTGTATCGTCTCCTTTTTTATAACATCGGTGTAAAAAAGGTCGGACTCATCTCCCACAAGAATAATAGCTTTTCTATTTTTGCTTCCAAGGCAGGTCGAAATTAACAATATGGAAAAGAAAACAAGAAAAAACGAGATGACAGTTCTTTGTCTTGATGTAAGATTCATACAACAACCCCCAAAAATGAAATTTGTGATGCCAATGGTTTATTATTAATCTTCAAATCCGTCATTTCCTATATTAGTGCCAATAAATTTTTCGAAATCCCCCCTTTTTATCTATTCTTTGATGACATTTTTTTACCGCAAAGAACGCAGAGAGGTTTGGAAAACGGATAAAGCAGTCCGAATCTGTAGGAGGGATGTCCTCATCCCGATAAACGGATTGCGGGGGATGGATGATGGAAATGTTTTTTTCCGCAAAGACCGCAAAGACCACAGAGACTATTTAGTCGGCAATCGCCTTCATTGGTTAAGTATAGTTTGTAAAACTTCTTTGCGGTTTTTTAAAAAATCATCAATAATTAAAGATATATAAAGATAAGCCCTTTCCATTGGGGTTGTCCAAAATAGAAACCTGATATTAAATATTGGCGGGTTTAAAAACCCGCGCTACGTGATACGAAATATTTTTTATTATTTTGAATCCTTGGGACTAAATTTGCATCTAAAAAGAAGGACTTGACAATAATGAGGAGGAAAAGTTAGAAATCAATAGAGTAGATACGCTTATAGCTTAAGGCTCAACCTGCCTGATAGTACAATCTGTTTATAATGTAGTATTGTCAGGTTCAAACTTGAAGCATCGCAGTTGCCCCTGGCTACCAGACCTGAAGATATGTTTTATATAACTCAATATATACCTTTTTTATAATTGACCAATGGGAAGCGAGGTGAATTTCTTGAATACAAATAAATCTAAGAAGAAGGGTAATTCTTCAGAAGTCGAAATACCTGTAGGAATCGCAGGCAATAAAAAGGACGCGAAGCCATCAGAAGTCAAGGTGAAAAATAAAATTACGGCACTGAAGAAGAAAGGAAAAGAAACCATGAGTAAGAAACTCAAAGAGGAAGTGGAAGAAAAAGATAAGAGGATCAACGAACTTGAAGAGCAAGTCAGAAGACTTTCCGCGGAATTTGAAAATTTCCGGAGAAGGCAGGAGAAAGAAGTGGTTAAAATCCGTGAATATGCCGCGGAAAATGTTATAAGTGAATTCTTTCCTTTCATTGACAGTCTTGAAAAAGCACAGGAAGCGGCTGAAAAGTCAGTTGATATTGAAACGATAAGAAAAGGATTGGAAATGATAGGAAGGCAGTTGAAGCAAACACTCGAAAGACTCGGAGTTAATGAAATAAAGGCAACAGGAGAAGAGTTTAACCCGGCTCTTCACCAGGCGATTCATGTCGAAGAGACTGATGAGCACCCCGATGAGACGGTTCTTAAAGAGTTCCAGAAAGGATATAAGTATAAGGATCGAACTTTGAGACCCTCGATTGTCGGAGTTTCCAGGACTCCCAAAAATGGATAATTTAAAAAATAATATATAATGAACCGTAAGGAGGAAAGACAAATGGCAAAAATCATAGGAATTGACCTTGGAACTACCAACTCATGTATGGCAATCATGGAAGGTGGAAAAGCCAAGGTAATAACAAACGCAGAAGGAAATAGAACTACCCCTTCAGCCGTCGGATTTTCAAAAACAGGTGAGAGACTGGTAGGAGAAATGGCTAAGCGCCAGGCTATCAGTAATCCTGACAGAACTATCACCTCAATTAAGAGATGGATGGGTTCAGATAAAAAAGTAAATATTGACGGCAAGGATTACACACCCCAGGAAATCTCGGCGATGATTCTCAACAAGCTCAAGACTGACGCAGAAAGCTACCTGGGCGAGCCTATAACGGAAGCTGTTATCACTGTACCCGCATATTTCGATGATGCAAAGCGCCAGGCGACAAAAGACGCAGGCAGAATCGCAGGACTCGAGGTAAAGAGACTTATTAACGAGCCGACGGCATCCGCCCTGGCATACGGTCTTGATAAACAGGATCAGGAACTAAATGTGCTCGTTTTCGACCTTGGAGGAGGAACATTTGATGTTTCTATCCTGGAAATCGGCGGAGGCGTCTTCGAAGTAAAAGCAACCGCCGGAAACACAAAACTCGGAGGAGACGACTGGGATCAGGAAGTTATCGACTACCTCGCGGAAGAGTTTAAGAGGCAGCACGGAATTGACCTGCGGAAAGACAAGATGGCAAACCAGAGACTCAAGGACGCCGCTGAAAAGGCGAAAAGGGAGCTCTCCACAACTCTACAGACTACTGTAAGCTTGCCGTTCATCACAGCAGATGCAAGCGGACCGAAACACCTGGAGACTACCATCACAAGAGCGAGGTTTGAGGAAATGACCAAGAACCTGGTTGACAAGTGTGCCGGACCCGTTCATCAGGCAATGAATGACGCAAAGATGAATCCGGAAGATGTTGACAGGATACTGTTGGTTGGTGGAGCAACCCGTATGCCGATGATCGTGGAATATGTGAAGAAGACATTCGGCAAGGATCCCAGCAAGGATATTAACCCCGACGAATGTGTAGCTCTTGGAGCGGCGCTTCAGGGCGGAGTTCTCACCGGTGAAATGAAGGATATTGTGCTGGTTGATGTTACACCGCTTACTCTCGGAATCGAAACTCTGGGCGGAGTCAGCACTCCACTTATACCAAGGAATACCGCCATACCTGCATCCAAAACCGAGGTGTTCTCAACAGCCGCTGATTTTCAGACCGCTGTCGAGGTACACGTGCTGCAGGGTGAGAGAAAAATAGCATCGGGCAACAAAACTCTCGGCAAATTCATTCTGACTGATATTCCGCCTTCTCCAAGAGGAATTCCACAGGTAGAGGTTACATTTGATATCGACTCAAACGGAATTCTCACTGTTACCGCAAAGGACAAGGCGACCGAGAAATCACAGAATATCAAGATAACCGCAACCACAAACCTCTCAAAGGGTGATGTCGATGATATGGTCAAGGATTCAGAGAAGTATGCCGAGGAAGATACAAAGCGCCAGGAAGTCGTCGAGGAGAGAAACAGGCTTGATCAGATGATATACCAGGCGGAAAAGTTGATAAAAGACGCCGGAGACAAGGCTCCATCTGATATCAAGAGTAAGATCGAAGACGCGATTTCATCGGCCAGGGAAGTTCTCAAATCCGAAGATAAGGATAAGATCAAGGCAGAAGCAGATAAGCTAACCAACGCGCTCTATGAGCTCTCATCAAAGCTCTATGGCTCACAACAGCAAGGACCCGGTGGACCGGGCGGACCAGGCGCAGGACCAGGAGATGGACAGCAACAACAGTCACCGCCTCCAAAGGAAGAGTCGAAAGAGTCGGGCGATGAAAATATAGTGGACGCGGAATACCGTGTGCATGACAATTAATAAAATGTATTATAACTTGGGTGGGGCTTAACTGCCCCACCCGGTATAATTACAGAGTGGCAATTTAATAACTAACTTCTAACTTCTAACTTCTAACTTCAAACCTCTAAAAAAGTGGTGAATCCGATGGAATATAAAGACTATTATAAGATCCTCGGCGTTGACAAAAACGCCACGGCAAAAGATATCAAGAAAACATATAGGAAATTGGCGAGGAAGTTTCATCCCGACGTCAATCCGGATAATAAGGAAGCAGAATCCAAATTCAAGGAAATTAACGAAGCCTATGAGGTGCTCAAAGACGCGGAAAAACGCCAGAAGTACGATGAATTCGGAAAGTATTACACGGAAGGCGGAGGCTTCCCAGGAGGAGGTCAACAGGGAGCACAGGGCTACCGGACACACCCGGGAGGTTCCAGATACACCACGGGTGATATGGGCGATCTTGACTCCATGTTTGGAGGATCCGGGGGCTTTTCTGATTTCTTCGAATCACTATTTAGCAATAGGAAAAAGAAAACGCAATCCTGGGGCGGCCAGGCGGGAGATAGACAATATGGGGCTGATATGGGAGGATTCAATTACGATAGGGGAAGCTTCCAGCAGCAACCTCAAAAGGGCAGCGATATAGAATCCCCCATCGATCTCACCCTGAAAGAATCTGCGTTCGGGACAAACAAGGTTCTTGAGTTCAACAAGGAGACGGCCTGCCATGAATGCGGAGGATCCGGGATAAAGGGAAATATGATGTGCCAGCTATGCCATGGCAAGGGAGTTGTATTCAAACCCAGGAGGTTGGAAGTCACAATACCGCCCGGCGTCAAGGAAGGCTTCAAGATACGTATGAAAGGCGAAGGAGCGGTGAGCAGAACCGGAGGTAACCCCGGAGATCTTTATCTTGTGGTCAAAATAAAACATCACCCCTACTTTGAATTAAAAGACGGCGATCTCTATTGCGATTTGCCGATTACCATAACAGAAGCGGTTCTGGGGGAAGAGATTGATATTCCCACTCTCAAGGGAAAGTTAACGATGAAGATTCCCTCCGGTACACAGACGGGAAGAGTTTTCCGCCTGAGAGAGCAGGGGTTCCCTTCCCTCAACAACAAGAAGAAAAACGGCGATTTCTTTGTGAAAACCAGAATTGTAATACCGGAAAAAATCAAAGATGATGAAAAGAAGCTTTTCGAGCAGTTGAAGGAGTTTCATCATAATAATCCCAGAACTGAAATATTTAGCATTTAAACCGGGAGGTGAAGTCGGTGAATGAGGAAAAGGACTCTCATCCCTACTTCCATATAAGTATTGTCTCGGAGATGCTTGATCTCCACCCACAGACAATCAGGAATTACGAGAGAAAAGGACTTCTCAAGCCCGCCAGAACGGAAGGCAGGATGCGACTGTTCTCCAGGCATGATATTAACAGGGTAAAGAAGATAAGTACATATACTGATATGGGTGTAAACCTTGCCGGTGTTGAGATAATTCTTAAACTCCTGAATCGTATCGATAGCCTGGAAGAAGAAATGGAAAAGGAAATGAATAGAATGCAACTGGAAATGGAAGCGAGAATGAGGGAAAGCTATAAAAGAATGGATAATCCGTCGGAGGATTAGTGGTTGATTGAATTTACAAAAGAATTACTTTAAGAAGGCGGATAATATCCGCTTTTTTTATTTCAGAGTATTATTCCGGTTCTTTTAACATCTTCTTTACTGTTTTATCAAAATCGCTTTCAAAAGTTTTATCCTGCAGAACACGAAACTTATTATATTCTGTTTCTGCCAATCTTTTCGCCACTTGATGACTGACCTTTCCCGCATTTCTGAGTATATCGTATTCATTAAAGCTCAGAAAGGCGTCCAATTTCCGGGGCCAGTCTGCCATTTTCATTGGTATCTGCCGGTCAGCCTGATTTTCAGCATAGTCAAGATACATCGAAACTACTCGTTCCAATCCTTTGATTTCCTGTTCCTCGAGGTAATTTTTTGCTACAGTTACATCTGATTTTAATATCTTACCCTTTGGAGCATTTTTCCAAGTCTGCAATCTCATATTGGGCTTGTCGGCATCCGCCCTCTCTGCAACAATTTGAGCCGCAGTTTTTCCGGTAATTGCCCAATGCAGTTTGTTCTGTACTGTCTTGAAAAAAGTCCGGGTGATTTCTGAATCCTTGTCATAGTCAATACTGCACTGCTGATAAATATCAGTAATTTTTTGATAAAAACGCCTTTCACTCGCCCGTATTTCGCGGATTCTTTCAAGGAGTTCATCAAAGTAGTCTTTACCGAATCGTTTCCCTTGTTTAAGCCTCTCGTCATCCAGAACGAAACCCTTGATTATAAATTCTTTTAATGTTTTTGTCGCCCAGATGCGGAATCGTGTTGCCTGATAACTGTTAACCCTGTAACCAACGGCAATAATGGCATCAAGATTATAAAGATTTGTCAAATAATTCTTTCCGTCACTGGCAGTTATTCGAATTTTTCGAATAACTGCTTCCTCTTGTAATTCCTGGCTCTTAAAGATTTCCTTGAGGTGGTAGTTGATAGTATTTACTTCCACGCCAAACAATTCCGCCATTCTCTTTTGACTGAGCCAGAATGTTTCTTCGTTAAAGAAAACTTCAACATGAATATTCCCTTCCTGTGAAGAGTAAAGTATTATATCTGAAAATTGAGGAATTAACTCATTGCCCATATTAATTTCTCCTGATTAATTTATTGTAAATGACATGTCTTATTATCCTTGTTTATCAAACCAATATCCATTTTGTTTTAAATCAGGTATACGGGTTAACATTATGTCGTCTATCTCACGAGTGGCGCCGGAACCAACTTGAACCATTTTGTTGACGTCAACAAAATGGTTGGAATTTTCAATTTTTGAGTTTTGGCAGGCAATTTTTGCTTTCTCTATGACTCTTTCAAAATTTCTCCATTCCTTGTAATCCAAAAGCTCTTGTAACTCCCTGGCAAGCCAGTATTCAACACCCTGTTCTTCGTATGCGGCATCCTCAAATGACTTATTTAATCTTACAATAACATCCTTTTTCATATAAACACTCCCTTAAATCAGTGTCATTCTATCCTGAGATTTTTTTTGATATCCTCAGGAGTTATGCATTATTGAGACGGAATGGCTTGGATTCGTCATTCTGAAACAAGTTCAGGATGACGTAAAAAAACCACTCTTGTTTTCGTGATACAGGTGATATGGTTACTTGATTTTTAATAATTTTTTTAAATCCCGGATATTCTCATCCTTGATTTCCCTTGGCAGGAAAGGTGAGGCCATTATGAATATTTTTGTTTTACCAAATCGAAAATTATCCTGGAGTCCATGCAGGTTTGTGAATTTTGTTTCGAACAAGTGTTCGAATGCGGATTTGTATATGCTGCATAATATTTTTGGTTTATATTCGATAACTTTCTGAAATAATTGCTTTCTGCCCTCTTCGAAATCGTCTTTTGTAAGGTGTTTCAATCCCCTTGTAGGTCTTTTAACTATATCTGTAATCCCCATTTTTTGTTTCAGGAGAAGCTCGTCATAATATTTTCCCGCCTCGGGCTTAAAAATCTTCCCCCTGATAATTGTATTCCAGAACCTTTTTCCAAGCATTCCGTAGTGATAATGACCGGCATCGACACTGACAGGTGAGGGATTAAGCCCCACGAATACAACCTTGAGCTTTCTGTCGAGAATATCTTCGAGTGTGGAATATTCCCTGCCCAGCCAATCTATACTGGTTCTGTACATTTTGTTCTCCTGCACAACTCAATCCTGTTAATAAGAATAAACAACCTGAAATATCAGTTATATTTCTTTGTGAGAACCTTCTTGAAAGAAAGTTCTCAGATTTAAGCCGCTGAAGCGGCTTGTTGTAAATCTACCTCTCCTCAAGCCGCTTCAGCGGCTTAACAAGGAGGAAACCCGCTTTACAACTGGGGGGATGAAACACTTTCTCAAATAAGATTCCCCTCCAAGTAACTAGCATATTGAGTTAAATAATATATGAAATTATTCAGCTTTTCCATAGGTTTGTAACAAAATTCAATTAACGGTAGTGCCATCTGATAGAGTATTTGACAAGCATGGATAGTATCCTCCCGTCTTGTGGAGTATAATGGACAGGCTGAGTGAAGACCCCTGTATTTTTAATTACAAAAATGCCGTTTAGCGGCGGGTCGGGAAACCCGCCGCTACCAAAATAAGGGGTTGGTCTGAATAATTGCGTTGTTTTGAGTTACCTGATTTTTGAGGCATTCCAACTTCCTTTGCGCACTAAAGACTTGTTTTTTGCGTTCCATGCCCCGGAACCGATAGAACCTGAAATTCTTCCACCTAACTTCCCGGAGAATTTGAATGTCCCCAGTTTCATACTTGATGAATCTGTAAGGGTGCCAGTGTTCCTGGCAACTATATTGCCCGTATCACTTATTGTTCCGGTGAAACTTCCCCGGACTGCATCTCCCTTAGAGCTTCCGCTCATTCTTCCCGATATTTTATTTCCTGTGACAGTGAAAGTGATTGTTCCCGAAGCATTTCCCGAGAAACTACCCTTATAATAGCCGTCAAAAGCCGCCGCTGTAAGGGAAGCATATTGAGTTACGAGGGGTTTAAGACCATGCCTGCGGTCTCTGATTGCACGAATTGACGGCAGGATAGATTTCTTGTAACCTTCAATAGCTTTCATAGCTTTATCGATACTTCTGAGTCTTGCAAAGTCTTTTTTGATTACCGCCGCGTTTTTTGTCCTTGCCTGAGCAATGGGAGCAAGAATCCCAGGCTTTGGACTTGTAAGCCTGCTGATCATCTCCATACCCACATCATTGATTGCCTGTTTTGCCGCTTTTTTGCGGTTTTTCCAGAGCCTATCCTGCATATCACAATACATTTTGTATTCAACTTTTCGTTCATTCAGCATCTGAGTAAGCACTCCATAATATGCCTTCACCGGGTTTGATGTTATCTTACCGCCTAATCGTAAGGTTTTGCGCAGGTCTTCAATGTTTTTACTCACCATTTTATAGTCCGACTTCCAACCGGATGAATTCAGTGAGCTATTCAGCTTTGTTCTTATTTTGCCAATAATGTAGTTGACATTATCCTGCTGACCGGCAAAGACAGAAGGAACCGCCGACAGAATGAATGCAATTAGAACAGTAAGAAACAGGCTTTTTACAATAAAAGTTCTTTTCATAAATAGATACCTCTTAAATAAATTTAAAATTGATTTATTATATTAAATGATCAGGTGTTTGACCATCTTCCTGATCTATATATTCAGCCGGGGGCAACAACCCCCGGCCTATATATTCAGAACAGTTTTAGAACAGTCAATCAGGAATAAATATCAAAAGTAATAAATATATTCCGTCTGCCAGTCCGTATCAAAGTAAATAGTGTCGATTATCTTGGTAGCTCCGTTGTGCCACTTGACCTCAACTACATAATATCTATCAAGTGTCGCATAATCGCATTCAAGCTCGACATACGTCTCTCCCGTGTCAACCCAACTGTCGAACCAGTGGTTTTGATTATAACCATATTCATAAACCCGTATGCTCTTGACCTGCACCCATTCGTCATCTTCCGAGAATCCATACGCAATTATGTAGAGACTTCCCGTTTCCTCCGGTGTTTCGGTGGGAGTCGGTGTTGGAGTCGGTGTATATGTAGGAGTTACAGTTGGAAATGGACTTGTTGTCGGGGTGACGGTAGGCGTGGGTTGAATACCGCCGGTAAGTATCAATTCAACCGATGAAGTCTCACCTGTGACAACACTGACTTCCTCGCTATCTTCTTCATAGCCGTATAAAGCGCCTGTAACGGTATATGTACCTTCCGGAATAAACGGCAACGAGAAATATCCGTTTGCATCCGTAATCGCAAGATACGTCATTTTAGATGACTTGCCCCGATTACCGTATGAAGACGGGACCATCATAAAGTTATATGTAGCTGTTGAATTCTCCGGGATCAGTATTGATACCGACTGAGAATAGTACCCGGATTTTTCCGCGTACATAAGGTGAAATCCCGATGGAGCCCCGTTGATAACATACTGACCGTTGGAGTCGGTTGTTGCGCTCATACCCCCGATTGTTACCGTTACTCCCTCGACAGGTGAAAGGGTGAGATACTCCTCCGCTCTGCCCTGCACAGTGCTGCTTCCCGGCGTTACTGTGGGAGTGGGAACCGGAGACGTTGTAGGTGTGGGAGACGGTGGCGATTGTGTGGGTGTCGGTAGCGGTGAAAGTGTCGGGGTTGGTATCGGTGAAAGTGTCGGAGTTGGATATGGTCCTGTGTCCACCGCCACCATTGCGCCAAATAGTGGATTTCCGGCTTCGTCTTTTACATAACCATCGATAGTGCCAAAAGGCATAACGTAGTAATCACCGGCATCAACAGTAGCATCTGGCATTATGTATATTTCGAATGTAACCGAATATTCACCCTTGTATGCTGTAAGTTGACGGGTTCCCGATGGAACATTGTTTAAAGTGAAGTTACCGTTTGCATCAGTGGTTGTGGAGTTTTTCGCTGTGGGTGATTCCTGCTCATAAGTTTCGTCAGAGACGGTGGCTCCCTCCAGGGGACTGCCGCTCTCATCATAGATTGTTCCGCTCACATTTCCGGCTCCAGTGGGAGTGGGGGAGTATGTGGGAGTTTCCACACTTCCTCCGCCGCCTCCACCGCCACCGCCGCCGCATCCAAAAAGTACGGCCACCATGAGTATGATAGATAGAAGTAAAATTGCTTTTGAAGCTTTTTTCATGTTTTGACCTCCCCAAAATAATATTCTATTGTTATTTATATTCATTATACATTTTAATTTACCCTATTGCCATTAACAAATTGTTAAATAATATCAGTAAAGGATTTAATTCTTCATGTCAACATGTTTACATTTTTTTTACAACTGACTGGAGAATGCCAATTGACTAACATGTAGTTAAAAATGTATAATTAAATAGGTAACCGGATAATATTTCTATATCAAGATTATTATCTTTGCAGGGGGGAGATCAAGAAATGAATATGGATTCAATAAATCTTAACAGAATGAAGCTTATCGGTGTAAAATCATCGGCACCCATTTTTCAGGACGGCAAAGACAAAAAAGCTGAAAAAGCAAAGGAAAAGGACTTCGCTGAAGCTTCACCAGGAGAATCTATAAATATCCGGAGCAGTCTTTTCAAGAGTGTATTGCCCGGCCGCTCAAAGCCAAAATATACCGAGCAAAAAGCGTTGAAAAATGATCAATATGAACTTCAGGACGGCTATGATTCCTCAAGGGATATTGCAGGTGTCCATTCTCTGGAGGGAAATCCGAATGAACCCTATAAATTTCGGGTCAAACTAACAAACCTGAGACCTGGGGCAGGGCTTGGAAACCTGGATGTTTACACCCTGATATCCCTTGGCAAGGGACAGGGACAGGCAAACCTTCCCGACGATATTCCCGGCAAGGTATCACAGCCCTGGAACCTGGCAGTTGGAAAGTATGATCAGAAAAATTTCAAAGCTGTTGATGAGCATGGAAACCTGAAGCCCGATGCGGTGTCAAATGTGAAGTTTGATTCCGTTCATAATCAGGTGGAATTCGGCGTAAACAAACATGTTCTCCGGGAGATGGGATGGAAAGACGGAGAACCCCTGAAGCTAAATGTTTTTACAACAAAAGATTTCGTAAAACAGGTAACCGACTCACTTGACGAACCTTCAAAGAAGCCATGGGTAAATGATGGAAATATGACTCATTACATGGACACCTCAAACCCTCAGTCCATTCGCCCGAAGAGAGATGATAACTGGGCGGACGACATCATATACTTCCTTCTCACCGACAGGTTCGAGGACGGCGACACTAACAACAATATGGGTGTTGACAAGGACAACCTGGTGAAGTATCACGGCGGAGACCTGCAGGGCGTCATAAACCGGATGGATTATATGAAAGACCTGGGCGTCTCCACCATCTGGGTAACTCCCGTATTTGACAGCCAGGATGAGTTTATCGATTCAGCAGGCTATCATGGATACTGGCCTGTTGACCTGCAAAAAGTTGATGAGCATCTGGGGGACAAGGCGAAATTCAAAGAGATGGTTGACCTCGCCCACAAAAAAGATATGAAGGTAATACTGGATGTACCTCTCAACCACGTTGCCTGGGAGCATCCGTTCTGGAAAGATCCTAAAAAGCAAGACTGGTTCCATCACATCGGAGATATAGAAGACTGGAATGATCCACACCAGATCGAGAACGGCTCAATGTACGGACTTCCCG
Organism: Vulcanimicrobiota bacterium; assembly: GCA_021107945.1. Taxonomy (GTDB): domain Bacteria; phylum Vulcanimicrobiota; class JAJTBE01; order JAJTBE01; family JAJTBE01; genus JAIORV01. The sequence continues at coordinate 35,588 of JAIORV010000010.1, forward strand.
ATCTTGCCCAGGAAAATCCGGAAGTTTATGATTATCTTATTGATACCTGCAAATCCTGGATTGATGATTCAGGTGTTGACGGGTTCAGACTTGACGCCGTGATGCATGTGAATCGCTCATTCTGGGACAAGTTCAGCAAGGATATTAAAGAGCATGCAGGACCCGACTTTTACATGGTGGGTGAAGTTTTCCACGGCGATCCAAAGAAGGTAGGAGCATATCAAAGTGATGGAATGCCCGGAATGTTTGACATGCCTTTATATTTTACATCCAAAGAGGTTTTCGCCCACGACGGCTCGATGAAATCACTTGCATACAAAATGAGTGAACTGGAAGCTTCTTATGAAAATCCGTCAATGATGGCGGCGTTCCTTGACAACCACGACACGGCAAGATTCCTCACCGAGGCTGGACACAACGGAAGAGAAAAGCTTAAGCTCGCGCTTGCATTCCTTATGTCGATCAACAGAATCCCCGTTATTTATTATGGAACGGAGCAATCGATGGAAGGAAGAGAGGAGCATATGGGAAGTCATGGTCCTGAGAACCGTGCCGATATGCAATTCGGTAAGGATCCCGATATGCAGGCATATTTTACACAGTTGGCAAAAGCACGGGCTAACTCACCGGCGCTTCGTGAGGGCGCGCTCCTGGAAATGTGGCGGGATGACAAGGTATATGCTTACTCAAGACTTCATACCGACGACGAGGCAATTGTTGTTCTGAATAACAGCTATGATGACCAATACCGCGAAATTCCTCTGCGTAAAGAGAGCGAGATTACTAACGGCACAGTGATGAAAGACGTTGTAACAGGTCAGGAATATACTATTCAGGATAGCAAGCTGAAAGTCAGGTTGAGGAGAAAACAACCGCTGGTATTGGTGAAGAAGGACGGATAAGAGATAATGGATAATGGATCTCGTTTCCAACTTCTCATTTCTCACTTCCCGGTATGTAGGAGGGACGTCCCCGTCCCGATAAATGGTAGTCCAAAGACTGAAGTCTGAATATATAGAAAAAACTTACTCACCACGGAGCCGCGAAGCACATGAAGAATTCGAAAAACTCCATGTTCTCCGCGGCTTCGTGTTATAATATAAGTTGAATAATTACTTTGACACAATCTTCCCACTTCTCACACTCACAAAGGAAAAGCATAGATACCGGAGAATGTTCCAGTTACACAATTTTGACTAATTCTGTAAATTACATAGTAAATTTTGTATATCACATATCACATTCACAGGAGGAATAAGAATGGCGAAAAAAGGTAGAGGCATTTGCCCGTTTTCACACGATTATCGCGAGTGTTACCCCGAATGCTCGCTTTATGCTGAGGCTGTGGGGAAATGTTCGTTTTATGTATCTGCTATGTTATTGGAAGACCTCCAGAAGGTTGCCGTTGTATCTTATGAGAAATTTGTGAGGGAAGAAGAGCAGTATTTGAGAAAAAGACTGGCGGAGATTGAGGAAGAAGAAAAGAAGAAGTAATCTATTTTTCAAAAAAGTTTCTTCTCCTGATAAGCCGTCTTTGGGTGGAAAAAGCATCTATAAATACAAACCGGGATCTGTTTATACAGATCCCGGTCTTTTAAGCTAACCATTTATTTTAACATGTACTTATGTACTATTGCATTTTATGCCTGTGGCTGTGGTTGTGGCTGTTGTGGCGGCGGTGGCGGTGGCGGAATAATTTCCTCTCCCGTCAACTGCTCAATTGCACCTGCAATGTCAAATGCTCCCGCGCCCTGGTTATTATGATCGAGACCCTCGATATTAGCTATACTGTCCGCTGTTCCCATTACAACACCCTTGAGTTCTCCCGGTGTTACTGTGGGTGATGCATTTTTAATAAGCGCTGCCATTCCGGCGGCAAGAGGACATGCCATCGAAGTACCGGACATTGTTGTGTATCCACCGGTATTCTTTGGAGCTGTAATCCTTACTCCGGGCGTCAGTATATCGGGTTTTGGAAGTCCGTCAACTGTTGTGGGTCCCCGGCTTGAGAAATAAGCAATTGTGTCATCTTCTCTCTCGACGGTTCCCTTATCATCTAACGCGCCAACCGTGATAACATGAGGCGCCGTGGCGGGAGTTCCGATTGTCTCTCCTGAAGGACCTGAATTACCTGCCGCTATACAGGTGATTATTCCCTTACTAACCGCCGCTTCAACGGCCTGAGCGACCGGGTCGTCCTTGTATGACCCTGAGGCGTATCCGCCGAGTGACATGCTGATAACGTCAATATTGAGCTCGTCCTTTTGCTCTACAACCCACTGAATTCCGGAAATCACATCCGAGAAAGAACCGGAGCCACTACCACTGAGGACTTTCACACCGACAAGACTCGCTTCGGGGGCGGCGCCTTTGTACTTGCCCTCTGATGCGGTGCCGTCGCCTGCAGCGATTCCGGAGCAGTGTGTGCCATGCCCATTATCGTCATAAGCTTCAGTTTTATCGTTAACAAAATCCTTGAATCCCACTATTCTGTCCTTGATATCCGGGTGCTGAGCTATTCCGGTGTCTATGACCGCTATGGTAACACCCTTGCCTTTATATCCTTTATCCCAGACCTTGTCAATATTCATTGTCTTTCCGGCGACATCCATCATAATATGAGCATCATTGTCGAATTTCTCGACAGGCTCAATGATCCCGATTTTCGCGTCAAGGTAAAGTTTTATATCGCCTGTTGATTTGCCCAGGTCGGGAAGGATCCCCTTTGATGATGGATCCAACTCCGCCGCGAATCCGTTGATAATGGGAAGATCTACTTTTATCTTGTTTTTCGGGTTCTCCATTATCTTTTCTTTCAACTCGGCAAGCTTCTCTGGAGACTTTGCCTTTATAATTACACCGAGTTTGCCTCCGGAGGTGAGGTCATCTTTCGTGTACTTTAGAATGTTCTGAAGAGTTACTTCGTCCTTGGGTCCCTCTTCTTTTTTTTCTGCTTTTTTATCTTTGCCATGTGACTGAGTGGCTCCGATATGTGTTGCATTTCTTGCTAGGTTAATTTGTCTTGGATTAATACCGTCCATCTAAATTCCTCCTTAGTAAGTTATGACGTTCTTGATTGTTCCCTTATATATTAACAAAATATTGCATGATAGTAAATCGGGGTTTTGTTACAATAATGTTAACGTTTCAACTAACATATATAATATCAACTCTGAATTGATAAGATGATTGTACCGAAAAAATCATAAAATAGCAAAAGTGGATTGTTCTCACCAAATAATATCCTGTCTTTTTTCAATATCATCAATCGCTTTCCTGAATCTTCCCGTAACTTTCGCAACACCCTCAACAGTCCTGCCCGTTACAACCGCCCCTATGACTATTCCCCTTATCCCCATTCTCTTGAGCATCCTCAGCTCCTCAGGTCTTATATCCTTTTGTGTTGGGACAATAACGGGACAGCTCGTTGAAAGCACAAGCTTCCTATAGAGAGCTATATCTCTCATGTTTAAGCGTTTACCATATTCTTCATGGGGGAGGATCGTAGCTTCAAGCGCGTTCATCCCTGCAAATTCAAGTGCCTTGAGCATTTTGGAGTCATATTCCAAATTGGCGGCAAGCATATAACCCAGACTTTCCATCTTCCAGAGATAAAGGGGCATGCTGTGGGCAAACGCATCAAGGAATTCGATTCCCATATCCCGCGCTTCTTCCACCTCTTGCCTTGTGGCGATTTGATCCTGTCCCGGCAGAAGCCCCACTGGGATTGAGACGTGATCGATGATTTTCGCGATATTTCCTTTTTCTTCTTCCCATGTGCCAAATTTTGTGCCGCTGGCATAATGTCCCACATTGATGTGAACCTTGATTGCATCCGCACCGTTTTCCGCCGCCGCAACAGCCATGTCGGGATCGTTTTTTGGAATACTAACTGTGAGACTAAACGGCTTTTCTATAACCTGTAAAAACTTATTTTCAGTCATGTTGATATCCTTCGCATTAATAGAAATGAGAAACGGGAAACGGGAAACGGGAAATGAGAAACGGGATCCGACATCCATTATCCGCTATGCGTTCTCCATTTTTCGGGACGGGGACGTCCCTCCTACAATTTAATCCACCAGGGGTGACATGTCGCGGAGTTTGCCGACTATGCCGATAAGATTCTTAATAACAAAGTCGATCTCATCGTCTGTTGTATCTTTTCCCAGTGTCATTCTCAAGCTTCCCCGGGCAACTTCAGGAGGTATTCCCATCGCCTTTAATACAACCGACGGATCTCCGGTCCCCGACGAGCATGCGGATCCACTTGATGCACATACGCCGAGCATATCGAGGTGAAGAAGAATAGCCTCTGAATCGATATACTTGAAGCAAAAATTGGTATTATTGGGCAGTCTTTTTGTGGGGTGACCGTTTAAAATTACATCGGGGATGTTTTCAAGAATATTATTTATAAGCTTTTCTCGCAATCGAATGATTCTTTCGTTGTTTTCTTGCATATTCGAATATGCAAGATCAACCGCTTTTGCAAGTCCCACAATCCCCGGATTGTTATGAGTGCCCGCTCTCTTCCCGTTCTCCTGGTGTCCTCCCTTGATAAGGCTGTCAAACGCAACTCCGTCACGCAGGTAAAGCGCTCCCACGCCCTTGGGTCCATAGAGTTTGTGCGCCGCCATCGTCAGTGCATCGAGATTCATCTCATGCACATCGATAGGCACACTTCCCACGGCCTGAACCGCATCGGTATGGAAATAGACCCCTCTTTCCCTTGCTATCCTGCCGATTTCCTTTATAGGTTGAATTGTGCCGACTTCGTTGTTCGCAAGCATAATTGTAATTAGAACGGTATCATCCCTTATGGCATCTCTTACGGTATTGGGATCCACCATTCCGAATTTGTCAACCGGCAGTATTGTATGGTCAAATCCGAATCTCTTCATGCCCTCGACGGTTTCAAGCACGGCCGGGTGTTCCACGGCTGATGTTATTATATGCCTGCCTTTATCCCTGTTGGCATTCGCTATTCCGAATATGGCGGCGTTGTCTCCCTCGGAACCGCTTGCCGTGAATATAATTTCTCTGTCGTTATTTGCTCTAATCCATTTTGCAATTGTCGATCTTGCATGTTTTACAGCATGAGCGACATCACGGGCCGGAGTATATAAACTGGACGGGTTGTAAAATTTCTCTGTGAAATATGGCTCAATCGCTCTAACTACCTCAGGGTCGGTATATGTTGTAGCGGCATGATCCAGGTATATAATTTTTTTATCCATAAACAATTCGCCTCCTGATATTTGCAATAAGTTTTTCATTAATAAAAGAATTCTTCCTTCATAAAAGCAAAATCTATTCACCGCAGAGATCGCTGAGATAAGAAATAAAAAGGAATAGGACTTACGCATTTCCAATAAAGAAATGCTTGAATCTGTCATCCTGAGTGGAATACGATCAACTTACTTAATTGCGATAAACCTTGGCAAGAACGGATTTTACTTGCCTTCGATGTCTTCCACAGCGAAGGATCTCTACCCACGAGTTCTCTCTGAAAACAATCCTTATTCGTATTGAGACTTGCTCCTTCTACACTATTGGGGACAAGATTCTTCGCTATGTGAATCTTCGTAGAACAAGAGAATCCCGTCTTTGAGAAAATCATCGAAGTATAGCAATTCTCTCGTGGTCCGCTCAGAATGACAATTTTCATGCGCCGTAGCGTACTTTGCAGTAAAACTATAGATCCCGATGGATAGAGATGATCTTTTTACAATGAACAAAACCCAGTTTCATGTGTTGAAAAATATATAGAGATTCCCTGGAGAAAAAAACGAGGAATTCGGATGATTGTTAGCAAAGTTCTGTCCTACGGGGCAGTTATGAATAACTATAGGGATAATAAGTTGATACGGAGCGACATCGATTTGATGATGGCCGCCGCCGGGGATGATATGGAGGCCTTCAACTTACTTTACAAAAAATATCGGAAGCCCCTTTATAATTATATTCTCAGGAATATCCGCGACAGACAGACAGCAGAGGATGTTTTTCAGCAAACATTTCTGCGACTATACAGGAGTAGAAAATCATACCGTCCCACAGCGAAATTTTCCGTTTATATCTATACGATTGCTCGAAGACTTTGTATTAACCTCACAAAGAAAAAGAAAAGATGGAGCTTTGTTAAAAGACTCAGTGACCTGGTCTTTGGAAAAAGCGATGAAAGCTCGACCACACTCGAAGATATGGTGGAAGGCGATGAGTCGCAACCTGCGGAGCAAGTATGCGATGGGGAAATGGGAGAAGTTTTGAAAAATGCATTAAATCAATTGTCGGGGAATCACAGAGAATCTTTTTCGCTCTTTGAAATTCACGGGTATTCATATAAGGAAATATCTCAAATTACAGGCGCAAACATCGGAACGGTGAAATCGAGACTCAACACGGCAAGAAAACAACTCAGGGGACTTCTTGCCGACTATTTGAAATAAACCGGATCGTTACTATTCAGAACACCTCACAATTGGGGTAGGGGCTGGTCTCCTGACCAGCCCGGAAACGGCATGAAATCGGGGTTAGGAAACCCCTCCTACATGACGGGTCTGAATACATACATCGAACCTCCCGGAAAGGGGATAATAAAATGAATATGGATTGTAATCAGACAAAAAAGCTGATTCAGGAATATGTTGACAATGAGTTAACGCCGGATGAGCAGAAGGCGGTGGAGACTCATATACAAAAATGCGACTCCTGCAGACGTGAAGTACTAAAGACCGAGAAGCTCTCAGGACTTTTCAGAAACGGAGATATAGAAGAAGATGTGCCGCCGATGCTTGTTACCTCTACATGGCAGGCAATAGAGGAAGCTCACAGGAATCGCTCCATCTTCGATTTTCTCTTCACAAGGAAAGGTCTCTCATACAGCATGGCGATGTACGCACTGGGGCTTGTCGTGATTATCACGGGGTACTTCTTTTTGCCGGTTGGGATGGACTCCCGTTACCGGGATCACAACCTGGAAGGTACGAAGATAAGTCGGACCGTTATGCAGGAAAACGGGGCATTTACGACATTTGATTATGATTATTAGTGGAGCAACTCATCACGTAGCGCGGGTCTTTAGACCCGCTACGTTATTGAAACACAATGTTTTGGCGGGTCTGAAGACCCGCGCTACGTTCCGGAGAGAATTAAATTGCATCATAGAATAGTAAAAGAAAATAGAATCGGATCTTTCAACTTCTTTATACGATTAATAACCAAACGATCTTTCTTTTTTTTATCCCTGATTCTTATACTGCTTTCTTCGACGGCCGGTATTTCATATTCATCAGAGCAAGGTTACACAAACCGTTTCACGCTCTTATCTCCCGGCAAGATCACAGGCCCCGCGTTTTCCGATGAGAGTGTCTTCATCGCAAGAGATAATGACGGAATATACAAGTTGTCGCGGGACGGAAAAAAGGAGGGGTATATTGAGTTAAAAGGATCCTTTTCAGGTATTTGTGAGCAGGAAAATAGAATATATGTCCTTTATGAGTATAACGGCAATAGAATGATAAATGTTTATAAATCTTCCGATTTGGAGCTTGTAAAATCAATACCCTCCGGGGATTGTATTTTTATACGGAATTACAAAAACAGCATTGTCGCCGGTTGTAATGACGGGTTCAAGCTTATAGATTCCGATGGAAATCAGTACAGGGTATCGCTTTCCGCCGAGGAGTATTATCTTCCGGGGGAGGATGCAGAAGAAAAGAAAAAACTCTTTCTGCCGGATAAATCTATAAAAGCAGTATTTGTTGACGGCAACAAAATCATAGTTTCCTACATGATGGGAGAATCGCCGGAAGCCGGGGGCGATAAGAGATACAGGCATTATGTGGCGGTATATGAGGGGACGAAGAGAATTAACAGGTGGGAGTCGCCTCCTGTTGTTTATTTATGTAAGGATAATAAAGTGTTCACATCCGACATGTCCGCTTCAAATAAAATAAGTATATATTCAATTGAAGGAAAGAAGTTAAGTGAATTAAAAATCCCTAAAAAAACTGTGGTCGCTAAGAATATGGTGTTTAACAGGGACGGTTATGTCCTTGTCTTTACAACAGGTTTGAGTCATAAGGGAATGTATAAGATTCTTAATTTTGATATCAAAACGGGTAAGATATTGTGGCAATTTCCCGTCGGCGGCAGAATCGGCAGTCAGGGAGTCGCTTTCATAGAAAAAAAAATGTATGTTCTTCGAAATGTCAGGGGCAGTCGGTATATCCTGGACAGGATTGACCTGGAAACAGGCGTTGGGGACGGATGTATATATCCCGGATATATGGGGCAATGTGGACTGACGGCATATAACAGATTCCTTTATCTTACGGATATGAAGAGGATCAAATCAAGCAAGTTTCCCTCGCTATATGTTCTGAATCCGGATTTCAAGGGTGATAACAAATTTACGGTTACGCCGCCCGATAGGCTCCTGTATTCATATGCCGAGTTAACTTATGCTTCAAACGAGGATCCCCGGTTCAAGAAATATATGAGCGGGAAATTCCGTGAAAATCCCAAACCATATGACAGAAAAATGATAAATGGTGCGGTTGATATTTATGATGGGGCAAGCAAGAGGAATCCGTTTAATCCGTTTCTTGAAATGTACAACATATTGGCAAAGCTTGAGGCGGGTGAAAGAGAAGACGAGTTACAGGCGCAGATAAAGAGTCTCGATGAGAAATGCGGGTATGATGTCTTCACCCTCTCTCTTGTGGGCGCGCTTTTCAGCCGATATAATTATGATGGTATCGGAGACCATTTTCTCGAGAAAGCTTCGAAATTCGCCCCGGCCGCGGCGGAGGATTACGAGAGGGCTTTTGCCACATTAATCTCATCACCCGGCATTCATTTCATGGGCGTAATCCGGCGGATGGCAGGCGATAATAAGCCTCGGTTCGATAGGATAGTTAAAATTGTTGATTATATGACAAAGATTATGCCGTCCAATGAATATAACTATTATATCTGGTCGTCGATATCACAGTTTTATGCAAGAGAGGGCAAGAAAAAAGAGGCAAATCTCGCGGCGGAAAAGGCAAGGTATTATTACAAGCATAACCAGTATTTATCATCAAGGGATATCGCTCACTTTGATATGCTCTCGGTTCTGGCGTTAATTATGGGAATCCTTTTTCTTGTTCTCTCTATTTGGTTCAGCTTCAGAGCAAATCGCAGAAAAAATCATTTCCTGGCAGAGATCTCCGGACTAAAGCAGTTGAACGGCACCGCGGGACTTCTCCGGGAGCAGTTGAAGCCCGGTGAGAAGAATATCATGGGATTTCTAATAAGCCTTGGTATTGTATCGATCCTTGTTGACGGTCTCCTTCTGCTCCTTATGCAGATAACCCACGAGACATACCGGAAGTTTTACAATGTGGGACTGGGGATATCCATACTTATCGGATTGATAGTGGGGATATATCTTATTGCAACACGTCTCGGAATTGAGAGTAAATATTATGGAAAAGTTACCGTAACTGGAGATAAATCCTGGAAAAGTATTCTGAATAATTCTTTCCTTGCATTCATGAGTGAGCAGGAAAAGATTGTTCTAATATCTCTTTCAGTCGCAGGCGTGTTCCTTGCCTATGTCCTTCTGAACATTCTTGCAAATGTTATATTTATTCAGCAAATGCCCCTGTCGATGATGGGTGGGACTTATGGAAACGACAGGAGCTTGACTGTTTTAAAATCTCACCTTAAAAGGAATCCAAAAAATCCATATACCCATCTTCTCATGGGATATGAGCGTCATATAAGGGGAGAATATGAGAAGGCCGAGGGTCATTACCTGCGATTTCTCGCAAGGCATCCCCGGGACATAAACGCCAGCGCAAATCTTGGGTTGGTCAGGTCAAACAGGAATCCCGAGGAGGGAATATCCATCCTTGGAAAGCTTTCCCAAAACAGAGGGTTGAAAAACCTTTATAAATATGCGGACAGGACATATTATGATCTTACATTGCTTGAGAAAAAAGCAGTTTCAAAAGATGCGGTAAGTCCATATCAAAAAGATCTTGACGAGATGAAATCCGGGACGATAGAGGCGAATAAAATAGTCCACCCGGGAAAGCTCCTTCTTTTTCCGCCCCAGTGGGAGCAGGAGAAAAGGGGACTTGCCTCGGAAATGAAAATTTCGAGAATTTTTTATTCCTATTTCTTTCCTTTTATAAGCATAGAGGAAATTTACAGGGGAATCACCCACAGACCGGCATACGGCATCAGTTATTTCGCCCTCATTATTACCGTTGCGGCCTACTGGTTATGGACAGTTATTCTCATCGTTTCGCTCTTTCTGGTGAAACAACCCATATTCATACCATTTTATTGCAAAAGGTGCGGAAAGCTTGTATGTGGGAGGTGCGCTCCCCCTGACGGCAGAAACTGGTGCGACGAATGTTGTAAGAATGAAAGATACCACATTCCCGGCACTTTCCAGATAATTATCCCCGGGCTTAACCAGATCCGGAACGGTCACAGCATCCGGGGAGTCATCTTCATGATCTTGTTTTTCTACAGCGTTCTCTATTCGTTGCTTCTTTTTATCCCCTTGAGGGAGGGAAGTATTCTTTACTCAGGTGGAAACAGGTATATAGGATTTCTCCAGGCTCTTAATACGCCATATACAATATTTCCATATAATGTGACAAATGACCCGGTTCTGAGATGGTTCGTCACCGGTGTTGTGCTTGTTTTTATTTGTATATTTATCCTGAATGCCCTGGAGGTGTTTTACACCGGCAAATACAGGGAAGGCGAAGAGTCTTCGGAGATCGAGACACAGATTCTTGATTATGCAAGGATCAAGAGGGCGAAGGAAGAAGTTGAGCGAAGGAAGAAGATAGTATGATTGCCCTGTATTGAAGACTGTTATTTCACCAAAGAGGACACAGAGGACGCAGAGATATCAATGTTTTTTCTCCGGTTATCCTCTACGAACTTTGCGGTCTTTGTGGTCTTTGCGGTTAGAAAACATGTTATAATAATATCACACCTGAGAATGGAAGGAGAATGATTTTGGCATACGAGGTTTTCATTCCGAAGCTGGGAGCGAATATGCTCGAAGGAAAAATAGAATCCTGGTATATTCAGGAAGGTGATGAAGTCGAGGTAGGGGAGCCGCTGTTCGATCTTGTTACGGACAAAGCTACGGTTGTTGTCGAGGCGGAAAACAGAGGGATTATAGCAAAAATGCTCGTGCCGGAAGATGTTGTTGTGCCCATCGTAACCACAGTCGCTGTAATCGCCGGGAAAGATGAGGATATATCGGATCTTCTTGCGGAAGTTGAAGAGAGGAAGAAAAAGGAGAAGGAGAAGTCTGAACATTTCCCCCCGAAAATTCTCGGTTTAAAAAGAAGCTTAACTCCAAAAGCAACAGGAAGAATAAAACGAGAAATATCCTCGAAATTACAGGCAACCTGTCAAAAAACCAAAGCTTCTCCGAAAGCAAGAAAGACTGCCATGGAAAAGGGAATTGACCTTGCGGATATTATTCCTTCAAGTGAAGGTGGAATCATTACCGTTGAAGATGTGGAAAAACACATTGAATCAATGCCAGGGAAAAAGAAAGTCGTTATAATCGGGGCAGGGGAGTATTCACGAGTTATTCTTGAAATTCTACAGATGGACGATAAAATTTCACCTGTCGGTTTCATTGACGATAATAAATCGCTTCATAATAGCGAAATATCAGGTGTTAAAGTTCTCGGAGGTAGTGAAATTCTCCAGGATCTCCCCGGTATGGGGATCTCTCATTTCATAGTTTCAGTCGGAGTTCCTAAAGTAAGGGCAGACCTTTTTAATCGGTGCCTTGGTTCGGGAATGTCTGCCACAAGCGCTATTCATCCCCGGGCATGTATTTCCGAGTCAGCGGTCATTGAAGAAGGAGCCGTAATAGAAGCCTTTGCCGTCATCGCCGTGAATTGCAGGGTTGAAAGGGGCGTTTTCGTTACACAGAATTGCTCGGTAAGCCATGATTGTGTCTTGAGAGAGTTCTGCCATCTCGCTCCAGGCTCCCATCTGGGAGGGTCAGTAATAGTCGGCAGGGGCAGTCTTGTCGGGGTGGGTGTGTCGGTTGCGCCTCATCTTGAGATAGGGGAGAATGTAATTATTACTCCCGGCACTTCAATAGATCGTACCATACACGCAGGCTCGGTTGTGGAGGGAGTACCCGGCAGGATTATCGGGAAGACTTCATTTTCCATATAAATAAATTTTTTATGTCAGACTCAAGTCTATATATAATTACAGGAGTTACACATTTTTAAATAAGAAATGTGTGAAGCTGTCATCCTGAGCGGAATACGATCACTTTACTTTAATGAATGAAGCCTTGGCAAGAACGGGTCTTACTTACCTGCGATGTATTACACAGCGAAGGATCTCCTCTCCGGGGTTCTACTTCAAAATAATCCTCATTCCTTTCAACACTTGCCTCCTCTATACCGTTATACCGTTTGGGTTGAGATTCTTCGCTGCGTTATTCGGCGAACATAAGAAAGCTCCCGTCTTGAGGAAGTCGTCAGATTAACCCTAATAATGCATTTGGAGTCTTTTAATTGCCATATTGCAGCTTTTACCGGGGAAATAGTCCATTTATCACCAATATAAAATTATATCGGAGAATGCCTGAAAATTAATGCGATTAATTAACAATGAAACTTCGATATAATAAGTTCTCTGCGACCTCCGCGATCTCTGCGTTGAATTTAAAAGCATTATCCGGGATTAAAGTAACTCATTCTTGATCCACTCAGAATGACAGTTTGCATGCTCAGAATAACAGAACTCACTCCTTATTTTGCGTAAGTCCTGATATTTATCCATCGAGATTCCTGATTACCTCTCTTACGATATTCCCATTTATCACTGGCGGAAGATCCTCCCGTAGGAAAATATCGTAACAAATAGCCCTGATCCTTTCGATTGATTTTCCGGAAGCGAATATAAGCTCCGAGATTGCCCTGTATGAGAACCTGTGTCCCGGACTTTTGACAGATGAATATTCAAGACGACGATGAAGTATTTTCTGGAGCTTGTCTTTTTGGATATCTCCAAGTGTCATTTTGTTAATTCTATAATTTGCCGGGAACCATCCCGAGTGATCTATATGTGATCCGAGAATCAGCTTGATCCCCGCCCTCATCCAGGAATCAACCTTCTCCAGGAACAGGCTTCTGTCAATCTCCTGTATCTCATCAAGGATTATTATTGAAGGAGAGAAGTATGAGAAATCGGGAAGAAAATTGCTTTTCTCAAGATGGTAATACAGCACATCGAGTTCTCTTTTTTTGCAATAATCCAAAATAAGCAGAAGGATTGATGTTTTACCGGCTCCACAATCACCGGTCACCTGGAATATGTCGCAGTGGGAATCGTCCTGTGTCGGGATCCTCCTGATTATATCTTCCTCCTCCAGTATGTACACTGACATAAATTCCTGCATCGACAAATTTCGGAAGGGATTCCCCGTATATCCCATATCATAATAATAATTTTCCACTCGTCTGTATAACATAATAAATTTCTTCCATTTTCCTTGACTTTTTCCTTTCTTGTAGTGATACACGAACAGGGAGAGAAGAGTTTTACCTGTGTTTTTGTAAAAATAAATAAAAAAAATTTTCTTCTTTAAAAGGTATTATAATTTCGGTAAAAAACTGTTATAATAATTACAAAGAAATAATGGAGTGAGTTTTATGATTCCTGGTGGACTCAAGGGACAAAAAGGATTATCTCTTCTGGAGATCCTTGTATCGATAACTTTACTGACCACAGTTATGATGACTTTTGCCATGGTTTTTCCCAGCGGATACCGACTTAGCAGGAAGAACCGCATGGAGACACAAGCCTATAGAGCGGCTGACGGTATATTGGATAAACTTCAAAACATCCAATTTTTCGGAGCCGGGACAACCAAGCCTACAATTGAGAATATGCAGACATGGGATGTTGGCATATTTGCCGATGAGTTTGGGAACAGAATTGAGGAGCCTTTTTATTTACCAAACGCTTCCGATCCTGATCCCGGTATATATGTTAAGATCCTGGATCCCACCGTGGGTGGCGGCGGCACTCTGGCAAAAATTTCCGCTACCGTGGCATGGCAGGAATCCACAAGCGGAGGCGTTATCACAAAGAAAGTAACGGTGTCGGGTTATCGATCCAGAAACCACCTGTAACAAAATTAGTACCTGTATATTAAAATAATGGAGGACTTTTTTATCGTATGATCTTGAAAAGAAAATGTAGCGGTATGACATTGTTAGAAATTGTCGTCACTGTGCTTGTATTCAGCGTCTTTTCCCTTATAGTGACCATGCTTGTGATTTCGGCACTGAGAAATTATACAAGAGGACAAATGATGCAGGATGTCAGGCTGAAAACAAATACGGCAATGAGGATGATGGTTGACGATATAGGCAAAGCCTATACCCTTCAAACTCTTGGAGCCGGAACCTGGGTTCCTTCCGGGGTGATTTTGCCGAATCCATATGGAGATATTGGAATCACCGGGGATGATGGGAACGGAAAGTCAACCGACAGGCTTATTGTCGTTATCCCCTCTGTTGACACTTTTACGATAGATATCACAGATCCGGTGGGTGAGGGACAGATGAGGTTTGTTGAGTATATTGTTCAATCCGGTGATAAAAAAGTACTTTTCAGGAATGTATATACTGTTGCAATATCCGGCGGCTCATACAACGGCTACGGCAGATCCGGCGAGAAATGGATGCCCGTGGGAGGTTTATATCTTCCCTCATCGGCCAATCCCAGCGACAGGTTAGTCGAATTACCCGGTATCAATGATACAATCACATTTACGGTGGAAAGGCCAGAGTTGAATCCCAGGGATCCTTCATATAACGTGGATTATGACCGTCACCTGTATGAATTATGGGTCAAGATGATTGAATATTACAGGGATGATATAAACAGGGCTGTTCGTTACGAGGAAAAAACTCAGGCGAAATCGACAGTAAAGTAAATATTATTAAAATAAAGTGTTATCTAATTTTAAGATTCACAACTAAATCCGGGAGTGTGTATAAATGAAGTTTACGCAAAACTTATTCCAGAGAAGAAAGGGAAAGAAGAGAGGAATAGCGATAATTGCAACGCTTTTCACAATTGCCATAGTGCTTATTCTTGGCACATCTTTTACTATCCTTACCTTCAAAGAAAGTCGATCGGCAAGATCCGACAAGAATGCAGCAATAGCAAAACAACTTGCCAAGGCCGGTGCCGAGTTGATGCTCAACCATATGTCAGTGGTAGGTAACTGGGCATCCGAGGTGTCGGAGGAGGGGACTACAAGAATTGCCTCCTCGGTTCTCAAGGATTATCCCTCATCAGCACCCCATATACTCAAACAGGGTGATATGTTGGATGAGACTTTTAACTTCTCTATAACCCGCAATTGGGATGCAGTCAAAAGCGCATATCTTTATGATGTGATGATAACCCCTGACAGACCGATGGACAGCCAGGGTGAATATGTGGGAAGAATAAGAATCGAGATAACTCAGGCCGTGTTTAAAAACGGACAACCTCCGCAGTTTATTGTCACATCAATGGGAAGTATTATTAAAGCTGCGACAAACGAAGTGGCCGCCAACCGTGTTGTGGAAGTGAGATTCAGAGAAAAGACGGCGCTGGATAACCTCCTGTTCATCCAGAATATGCGTGCATGGGATTTAGTTGGAAACGGTGTATCACCTCCGAATGGAAGCGACGGCTCCAATGACGCCGTGGGAATTGCCGATAACTTCACGGCAAACGGGCCGGTTACAGTTGACGGGAATAGTGACTATGCGACTGAGACGGCAGGTAATATGAACTTCTTCGGAACTGATAATGTACATATTTATGGACAAACAAACATCAACCAGGACGAAAACCTCTTCCCCACAGGAACAACCGAGGAGACAATAGACGGCGTGTTCATGGGCGGAATCAATACCGGCCAGGAATCATTCGGTCTTCCACAAAAAGAGGGGTACATGAGTGCGGATGTCGATGGAAATGGAAGCATAAGTGCCAGTGAAAAAGGTAGAGCGGTTCAGTTGGCCGAAGACAAGACCGGAACCAATGCCGAAGGTCAGGGTTTTGTCAGGGCACATTATCGCTGTGGAGATAACACCGGTCTGAGTGCTTCGTCAGGAACCATCGGGCATAGTGTCGCATCCGACCCGGAACAGTGGATGGGTGAATATGGGCTTCCCGATACTCCTGCAAATAGAAGTTTAATGGCAAATGAGCTACCGTCGGATATTGAATTCGATGGAGAGATGCTTAACTCCAAACCGGGATTTGCCAATTATACTGTAGAATTTTACGCCGACGGAACGGTAAGCGTTATGAAAACCACGGCATATACACAGGTTTCAACTACACTTCACAATAGAGTCAAAATAAACCGGTTCAAGCATGGAATGCTCTATTTTGAGGGCGGAAATGTGGAAGTCAAAAACGCTGAAAATAACGGCGGGGTAAACGGTCAACTTACAATCGTCAACTCGGAGGACCCATACAGGGAAGCTGTAAAGTATGAGGTTCATACGAGCGACGGACATGTAATCACACAATATGCAACCGAAGAGAAAAACCAATCGGCATATCCCAGCAATCCGGACAGGTGGGTTCCCGGCAAAGTCGGACTGACCGGCAATACGGAAATTACAGGGGTAAAGCAGATTTTTACGAACAACTCGATATATGTGTCATACGATGACGGCAGAATTCCTGTCAGGATTGATCCTGTCACGGGAGAACTTTCCGAGGAATTTGACCGTGTGCCTCCCTATTTTGTCGGTGGAAAATGGGTCTGGCCCGGAGAATCCTCCGTCAACAACACAATCTCAAATGTTGCCACAACCGACGGCAACATGATCGGTATTTATAACGATATAGAAAGAGAGGGGAATATTACCCTCGGCGCAAATCTGACATATACAAATGCCGGAAACAACGCCCTGGGTCTTATATCAAAGAACTATATCCTTATTAATGATGATAATATATCCGCAAACAGCCCGGAGCTTTCCGTGAACGCAGTGTTAATGAGCTTTGATCACTCGCTTCAGTTTGACGATGTGAATATGTCGAGAAAAGATAGCTGGATTTCCCAGCCCGATATGAACGGGACTTTCAATTTTACCGGCTCTAATATCGGCGCTTTTGCCGATGTAGAATCCAAAGTTGACGGCACGGGTTATACAACGCAAACACTAATGTATGATCAGAACCTGAAAAACACACTTCCACCCAACTTCCCAACTTGGGATTCCTCACAAATGAATCCCAACGTGGTCCTGGAGTATATTATATTGAGCTATCAGGATAAGGGAGCGATTAAGACATATTAAAATAACCTTCAAATAAGAAAAAGACGGCCTTACCGGTCGTCTTTTTTGTTGGCTTTTCCTGAGAAAATTGGCATAGGTACAACAAAACCAATATCAAAACTAACGCATTTCCAAGAAAGAAATGCATGAAACTGTCATTCCTTCACGTAGCCTGCCCTCGAGCGGAGCGAAGGGTTCAAGGACAGGCTCTGAGCGGAATACGATCAATTTACTTTAATAGGCATACCTTTCTCAGGAACGGGCTTTGCATACCTCCGGTGTATTAATCAGCGAAGGCTCTCCTCTCCCGGGTTCTTCTCACAACAATCATTCTTATTAATACTTGCTCCTCCATGCCACGGGGGTTGAGATTCTTCGCTGTGTTAATCCTCGTAGATCAAGATAATCCCGTCTTTGAGAAAATCATAGAAGTAAAGCTATTCTCTCGTGATTCGCTCAGAATGATATACTCAAGTCTTTCTTGATCCGCTCAGAAGGACAAGAAGCCTTGGGAAACTGAATAATTACGCTTGAACCTTTGACAAAAAGTAAACGCACCCAAATTATATCGGAGAATGCCTGAAATTTGATGCGATTAATTGGCAGTAAACCCTCGCATACAATCAATTCTCTGCGCTCTTAGCGACCTCTGCGGTGCATTATCCGGGTCGAAACGGAATATTAAGTTAATTGTGATATAATTTTAACTAAAATACCTTCCTTTTCTTTTTCCTCAATCTCTTTAAATCTTTTCTGAGTTTTTCCACGAAGGTGTCTTCCGGGTTTCTTGCAATGGCGTTGTTTATCTCATTCATTGCAAGTCCGAATTCGCCCATTTCCTCATATGCAAGCGCAAGATCCTTGAAAAATGTCCAGTCATCATCATTGAGCATTATTGCTTCTCTGTAGTACTCGGCTGCTTTCTCCCATTCTTTTTGCGCCGCCGACGCACCACCTTTGAGCCAGTATGCATAGTCGGCATCGGAGGGGCAGCATCTTATTGCATCGTCAAGGAAAGACTGTGTCTCTGAGTATCTCTCCATTTTTATAAGTATGCTGGACAAAATTTCATAGCCTTCAATGTAGGCGGGAGCATACATAATCGTCTTTCTTGCAAGTGAGAGGGCAAGCGTCCACTCCTCCCTCGCCAGGTAAAGACTGGCGAGATCCCTCATTATCTCGGAGTTGTGAGGTTGTATTTTCAATGCACTGGTCAGGTATTTATAAGCTTTATCATATTTTTTTTGCTCCATAAACAGGAGTCCCGTGTAATGAAGGGTTTTTAGATCATTCGGGTTATTCTTTTCTGCGGATTTCAGAACATCCATCGCTTTTCTCAAGTCGCCCTGCTCCAGGTAAACCCTGCCCAGGTCGGCATAAGCTTTGCCCAGTACTCTCGATCCTCTTGCCGTCTGTCCGCCGGGGGCAAGCTCGATTGCTTTCTTGAACATTTCCACGGCCTCGCCCATCCTGCCCTGCTGGGAATAGGCCTTGCCCAGATATACATGAAACAGATGAGATTCCGGGTTTAATTGAAGCGCCTTTTGATACTGGAACACCGCCATGCTCATAAGACCCTGTTTGGCATATACACGCCCCAACATTCCCTGCGCCATCGGATCTCTGGGATTTAGACTGATAACCTTCTGGAATGATTTTACCGCTTTCTCATATTCGTCATACTCCTCGTACATGATACCAAGAGCCTTGTGATATTCAAGATTCGTGCTGTCCAACGTGGCGGCTTTTCTCATCTCCGATATTGCCTCATCCAAGTGATTCTGTGAATAGAGAGCCATCCCCAGGTCTTCCCTGTATTCCGATTTGTAGGGCTGGATATTAACCGCCTTGCGGTATTCCTTTATAGAAAGCTCCGAGTAGTCTTTTTTTGTGTAGAGTTGCGCAAGTTTATGATGAAGTTCGGCCGATGAAGAAGGATCCATCTCCACTGTCTTCTCAAAGTGCAACAGTGCCTTGTCAATCTTATTTTCCTTGATAAACAGGTTCCCCATTCTGCGATGTAGCTCCGGGTTTCCCGGATTGTGTTGAGAAGCTTTTTGTAATTCCTCAAGCGCCAGGTCCACCCTGTTGTGTTTTTCGTAAATATCTGCGAGTTTCTGACGTGCCGCAACATTGGACTCGTCCACCGCCACGGCCTTGGAAAGTTGTTCCAGTGCAAGATCCTCCCGGTTTTGCTTCTCGTAAATTTCTCCCAATTGTGTATATAACTCGGGATCATCAGGATTAAATGAGAGCGATGTCTGGAGGATCTCCTCGGCATTCCTCAATCTTCCCACTTTCAGGTACAGATTACCCAGAACCTGATAGACCGTATCGTCATCGGGATCCATCTGGAGCACCCATTCAAATTCTCGTACCGCCTCCTCGTTTCTTCCTATTGACATGAGTAAGTATCCCAGTTGTCGATGTGCTTCAAGGTTATCAGGCTTAACTGTCAGGATGCGCTGATATTCATCTATCGCCCTTAATATATCTCCCTTTTGTGAATAAAGCAGGGCAAGTTGATTTCTTATGCTAATATTGCTGGGCTCTATCCTGGAAGCTTCCTTGTATTCGTAAATGGCATCGTCCCGTCTTTCTTCCAGACGGTAAAGGTCTCCCATAAGGGTATGAGGCTGAGTCGATTTGGGATTTAACTTCAATACTTCCCTATATGATGCTCTTGCTTTTTTATACTCTCCGATATCCCCCAGGGCTTTGCCGAGATTCATATGAGCTTCCACTAAGTACGGATCCTTCTCAACAGCTAGCTGAAACTCCATGGAAGCATCCTTGAGCTTGTTTTCGCGCAGGAGTTCCATTCCTATGAGGTTGTGAGCCTGTGCTTCTTTCTGGGCAAGGAACTGGGAGTGGGTTATGAGATTTCCGCATTCGTGACAGTACTTTCTGCTTCTATCATTTTCCGCGCCGCAACGGGGACACATAATAGCGCCCGGCGCAGCGGACTCCAACATGGCGGACTCATCTTTCTTGATTTTGTCCAGAACATACTGGTAGCGATCCCATCTATTGTCCGATTCCGCATCTTTCATCCACTGTGTGCTCGCGACAGGGGATTCACCCGATGTAGGTACAGCAGGCTGTTTGTTTTTTCGTTTCCGTGGAGGTCTCTTGATTCCATCGCTGGGATGAACAGGGATTTTTGTAACTATCTCCTCGGTTTTATCAAAATCTGTGGGAGGTATCACAGGCGGCTTCGATGGTTCATAACCCATCGGCATCTCTCCCGGAGGCCTATATGGCGGCGGCTCCTCAAGAATTGATTCCGGTGGAGAAACGTCATCGTATTCGGATACAGGCGGAGTTTCTTCAGCATGAGGCTCTATCGATTCGGGGGCAAAAGGTTTTTCCTCTCTGGGAATAAATGGCTTTCTACTTTCCACAGGCCGGGGAATTGAGAATTGGGATACACCCCTGGCATTTTCCTTGTCAGAGAATTTTTTTTGGGAGATCCAATCTTCGATAATTTCCAGCATCTCGCTTGTCGATTGGATCCTGTCCTCCGGATTTTTTTTGAGGCATTGAAGAATTAAGTTTGCAAAAACCGGTGGAATTGCCGGATTATACATGCGGGGATTGGGAGGAGGAGATGTGAGATGCCTTGTAATCATCTCGGAGGGATTTGTTGCCTGGAAAACAAGCTGGTTGGTCAACATCTCAAAGAATACCGCGCAAAGTGAATAGATATCGGCACGACTGTCGGCAGGCTCACCTTTTGCCTGCTCCGGGGAAAAATAGGCAATTGTTCCCATTACCTGCCCCATCTCGGTGAGAGAATGCCTGTCTTCCAATACTGCCAGACCGAAATCCATAACCTTAACTATGCCTTCATCGGTGATTTTGATATTATCGGGTTTTATGTCCCTGTGGACAATTTTTTGTTTGTGGGCATCTTCGAGGGCTCTGAGCATCTGTAAGAAAATATCTGCCATTTTATCAATATCAATTTCCTCGACAGATTTTCTCGCCTCGATTAATTCCCTCAGGGTTATTCCCAGGGCAAGCTCCATAACAATATGGTATATGCCCTCTTCCTCGCCGATATCATGAATTTTTACTATATTGCTGTGATCGAGTTTGGCGCATACGCGAGCTTCTCTCAAGAATCTTCTTACAGCTTTTTTCTGAGATAGTTTCTTTGGGGGTAGTACCTTAATGGCAACGGATCTGTCAAGAGCAGGATCTTCCGCCCTATAGACAATACCCATGCCACCTCTACCCAATTCTTCTATTACCTTATATCTGCCTATATAAACATCGCTCAAAGAAAATCACTCCAATTAAATGGAAGTTGGAGGTTAGAAGTTGGAAGTTGGATAATGGAGGAGGTCTGAAGACCTACACCAACGATCTCTATCATCCGTTCTTTTTTATCTGTCTATCGGGACGGGGACGTCCCTCCTACAGATCTGATCTCCGACCTCCGTTTTCCATTTTCTATTCTCTTTTTTCCGTTCTCTGCTATGCTCCGTACTTCTTCAATTTCAATGCGTTTGCCATCATTAGTGTCATTGTATTTAGTGCCGGGAATGTTCCAAGAAGTCCCCTGTAACATTCTCTTTCGCCGAATTGCTCAACGTGGTCGGGTCTGTGATATTTCGAATATAGCATAAATGGCACCGGATGCCAGGAATGCCCTGCCAACTGGGATGGAGTAGAATGATCCCCGGTTATAACAATAACGTCCGGGTCAAGCGCTGTGAGTCTTGGTAATAATTTATCAACTTCCTCTATCACCTTAACCTTGGCGGCATAATTTCCGTCTTCTCCCATGGAGTCGGTATGTTTTATATGGACGAAGAAGAAATCATAATCGGGGAACACCTTTTCAAGCAGCTCAAATTCCGCTTCATTTGTTTTGGGCGCAGAGAGTACTTCCATCCCAACCAACTTCGCAAGTCCCCTGTACATGGGATAAGTTGCTATTGCGGCACAATTGAGCTTATAGATTTCTTCCATTGTCTCAATGTCAGGTAGTTTGGCAAATCCTCTGGCGAGGATCATATTGGCAGGATGATAAGATTTTAATAGATCCCTGACCATGGGGACAAATTTATTGACAAGCTCCGCCGTGTGCTTTGCCTCCGGACTCCCGTCAGTGGCATGGCATTCGAGCAGCTTTTCATTGTTAACCTGTGGATCTGTATCGGTAATTTTATCTGAGAGATGATTTCCTCTGAAAACGAGGGCAGCTCGGTGCTCCTTCTCGGTACGGAAGAATATCTCCACGCCGGGTATCTTGATGTTTTCCTCGATTAATTTCGCAAGTTCCCGGTTTTTACTTGAGGAAATGCGACCGGCACGGCGATCCAATATTGTTTCGCCGTCGTCAGCTACTGTACAGAAGTTGATTCTTGCCGCCACATCCTTTCTGGTCATCGGGAAATCGATTCCAAGGGCAGACAGTACGCCTCTGCCTATATCATATTTCAGGGGATCATATCCAAAAAGAGAAAGATGGGCAGGCCCGCTACCAGGTGTGATTCCTGGCGCTATAGGCACCGAAAGTCCGCATATCGAGACTTTTGCGAGGGAGTCAAGGTTGGGGCAAGCCGCTTCCTCCAACTCGGTTCTCTCGGTTTTGATATCGGGCAGGCCTCCCAACCCGTCCAATATTAGCATCACCATCTTTTTTTTATTTTTTTGAGATAATTTTTTCAAAAGCTCCAATCGGTTCATTTTGACTCTCCCTTCTTATTTCGTAAATTAAATTGGTATCTATTCACCGCAAAGACCACAGAGTTTAGAAATTATAGACAATTCTCTTGATACCCTCTTTGAGTTTCGCAAGCTCCTATGATGATATATGATAGCTTATCTATATTTTTCTTTGCGTTCTTTGCTTCTTTGCGGTTTATCTTAAATTCCTCATTATAAAATGACAAGTATTTCAAGGGGATGAATAGCAACTTTAAATTCATTCAACTCCCACTTCTTCAATAAAACTTTGATCGTACAACCTGTATTCTTCAATTATTTCTTTGAATAGATCCGGCACTCTCTTTTTCTCCACGAATTCCCTGTCACGCCTGGAGAAGTAGTCAGAGCGATATTTTCTGATTTTGTGCCATATCTTTCTTTTCTCGATGTTGTTTTTGGAAACGTTACTCAAACGCCTGTCAATATCATTGAATATAATCTCGCGAAGTCCCCTGTTAAAGCGATGGAGGAGAGTGTCGATCATCTTTTCCTCTTCGTTCACTCTTCCCATGGGTTTGTTCTCGATAAATCCGGTGTTGGGGTCCCTGTAAGTATAGACCATAAAGGAGTCATCATCTTCGTCGGGTTTGATAACGCCAAGCGCGATTCCCATATATACGCCTATTTTTGCTTTTCTCTGCTCATTCTCCGCGGGTTGAATGATCTCAACGAGAACGTCCTTATCATATTTCCTCAGGTGGAGTGGATTCTGACTCCCTCTGCTCAATTTATCATACTTTGCCTCGTAATCGTCAATCTCGGTTATCCTTCGAACGGGAAACGCTCCTTCCTCGGTTGTGAAGAGTATCTCGTCCTTTCTGCGAATAGGCTGAATGCCCCTCAACTGGTTGGCATCAGTGCATGATCTTTCCAGAAGCGGGAGTAAATGTTTGAATTCAGACTGTGAGGGAGATCTTCCCTCATAGACACCAATAAGAGAGACCTTGCTGTTTGCCTTGAGTGCAAAGTCGGGAATGCTTTTGAAACGGAGAAATACTTCCGATGATGAGAAGATATTTTTCAGGTGCATCATTTGTTCGGTTTCTGTGGGATATTTCTCGAAGAATTTTTTCGCAACACTGACATCCATGATCTCTACGAAGCTTGGACTGCTGTTCTTTACGAGGGATTCACGTATTTCATTGGGCAAAAACTCGTCTTTTCTCAGGTCGAAAATGCAAATTTTGCCCATGTCTTCAAGAACTTTCTGGCCGGTAGCCGAGATTGTATCACGCTCTCTCTCCCTGTCCCTGTCCCTGAGGAAAGTGTTGTAATAATAATCAACGTCTCCCGGTTCATACAGAATGAGGCTATAGACATCCTGCCCTGATGATGTTTGAACGAGAGTTTTCTCGGAATCCCAGATACTCTTGTGAATCCTGGTTAGTTTCTCTTTGAAAAGATCAAGCTCCCTGAGTAGATATTTAGAATATTCCGCCAGTTCACCCATGATAACGATTGACATTTCCAGGATCTTCTTGTCAATCTTCCTCTTGAAATATATTGCAAGTTTCCCCGACCTCGTATTGGTAAGTTTGTCCACCTGGTCAAGCATTACTCTCTTCTTGTCGAAAACAAACTTCTTTTTTAGCCCCTTGAGTTTTTGCATCTCATTGGCTCGTCCCTTTGAGAAGCTTCCTTCAGCTTTGGAGAGTTGATCGAATTTGCCTCGGAAATAGTCCCTGTATCGGATGAAACGCTCCTCGAGCATCTCGAGAAAATCTTTAGCATAATCAAGACCCTCCCGGTCGTTCTGTATCATTTTTGAAACAGTCTCAACAAGAAGTTCTTCCACCTGCTTCTTCTTGTCTATCTTGTTCCGGTGGATTCCCCTGAAATATTCTCCCCATCGTTCAGGATCCTCATCACCTTCGAAAAATCTTTTCTCAATCTCTTCCGCTCTGCGATCGACAAACACGTCATACCGGTCAGGACGCTGATTCCTTATTCCGTGGAATATACTGTTCATATCCTCATCAATCCGGCTGTAATAATTCTTGCCGCTTCCGACGCCAATGAGTTCATCTTTCAAAAGGTTCTTCTTTGAAGCGTCGGTGTCAACATATAGCCTGTTATAATCAAGGAAATGATCAATGTATTCATTCATCCTTCCTGTTGTCTCTTTTTTACTGAGCCATCTCTCCACGACTTCCCTGGCAAGACGATGAGAGCATGCGTTAATTATCTTCTCCCGCGGAAAAGAGATTGTTGACAGCCCAAGGCTTATAAAGTTGAGAGGGCATCCCAACCTGTCTGAACCTATGGCGACAGCTTGTATATTATCTCTCAAAGAGGATTTGTATTGCCCGAATTCGTGGGAGAACTCAAGGAATATATTATGAGCGACCATCTCGAAAAGATGCTCTTTCTGGCTGAAGTTAACATTACTATTTCCATTGTTAACTATATAGCAAAAATCAAACGGTGGTGGCTGGATAACGCGGGGATTAGGCTCGTTTTCCCAGTTTGCCTCGAAGTCATGATCCAGGCTGTAATGATTTAGCTCTCTCATGGCCGCATATCCCGCTCCCTTGGCCATATCCGTGCCAAACACACCGGGGAGGATCAGGTAGCCCATACGCTGATGCTCCGTGCCTGCAAGAATATCTTTTACAGTGAACGCAAGGTCAAGGAACATTCCTGATCCGGTGCCGCCGCATACAGATGTGATAATGAAAACGTTAACACCCGATGCCACTGAAGTACCGTAATTTTCCGCCATATAGCGAAGGTTGGGTTGGTTTGTAACCTGGCTATAGACACCGTTAAAAGCTTTCTTGATATTTATATAATTCAGGAAGTATGCCAGGCGTCCAATCGCCCTGATCCCTTTTGCTCCGACTGTTATGTCCCCGCGCTCCAGGGTGGATTTATCGACCCATTCGGCAAGGTGTGGGTAGGAGCGCAGCTCGCTGTTTAATTTGTGTGTGCCCGTAACCTTGGCATGTACCAACTCCGACGGGGATAACTGGATTTTATTTAATGTATAGTCATCAATTCCGGGGATTATAGGCTTCTCGGAATCCGTATCAATGACAAGAAAACCAATAATGGGAATCTTGTCGAGATCGCCGTATTCCTGGATTATGCGTTTTCGGACCTCGAGGACAATACGCTGCCCCGTACCGCCGAGACCTATAATTATACTGGGTCTGACAGGTCTGATGTTTGCACTTCTTGTGTGATTGGAGTTCACTACTTATAACCTCCCCTTGTATTTTTATACTTTGTTAATTCTGTATCCGATATTATCAAATCGGCTGGATTAAACATAAGTGTCATTATTGTCATTGTAAGTATCACCATCATCATATCCGGCAGGTTGTTTCTCGCGTAAAAAATATACCAGAATACCAATAAATATAAGTACACCAACGGCAATGTTGATTATGAGATCGAAAATCTGCCCGAATATATACAAAAACCAGAGGAAAGATAAAATTACCCCTATTATAATAGAAAGCTTCGTTGCAGTATCGGCTTCCATCCCGATTACATCGTATAATATCCTGTTCAGCCCAAGTACACTCAGGGAAAGTATGATAATAAGTCCCACCAAAAGGGAGACTATTTTTATCCACAATTCCTGTTTCGGCAAATCGGGAAGTTTTGCATATGCAATCGCATATGTTATAAACACCAAAACGAGCAGAATTGTAAGAATTCTGCCTATATTTTTCACTTCTCCTCCTCCATTGCATGTAATTATTAGCATGAAATTATATGGGTTGAAGTGTCCGAATATTTTAAAACAGCTATATTTAAACAGCTACATTTAATAGGAAGATTTTGACAAATGGAAGTGAAATTCCTGTTAAAGTATTAACTACATTTAAAACTCTGCGCCCTCGGCGATGAATAATTGCAAAAATATTTTTGAAGGGAAATGTTAGGTACTCACATTTCGCACATGCGAATTTGTTAAGAAGCAATAGAATTTATTTCAAGTGTTTTAGAGTAATAACAGGAGTTTAAAGGTGTTTAAGACAACACCACAATTTATTGTGGTGAATTGAGTGTAAACCCCACCGCTACAGCGTCCTAACCACTTCAGTGGTTTATCTCATAAGGAAACCGTTGAAAAGTTAAACGGGCGGCGAGACGCCACCCCCACCGTGGGAGGTAGGTTTTATAGGCTTCTAACCACCCGATTGAAATCGGGTGTTGTCTTAA